>CALLUQ010000141.1 GCA_938010565.1 uncultured Flavobacteriales bacterium | reverse complement strand
CACAAGCGAGACGCTTGCGAGAGAGTTGGGCTCCATGAGGGATAGCAACACACCATGCACGGAACGTTACCGCATTTTAAAAAAATTAAGCTGCTCCACATACATGATTTTACTCATTCCGCTGGCTTCACTTCATGTTTTAAAACACCAACCGTAGAGAGCGTTTCAGCTTTTGTTCCATTATTCTGCAAACATCCCGTCTGTATCACAAACACCTTCCGAAGCATTCTTTTACCTTTGCAAAACCCGGTCCTGCCAGTATTGCTTTTCATCCGGATCATGCTGGTCGTTATCCGGAAAAAACGTTTAACATCCTTTAAATTATGCTCTCTGTTTCAGAAGCCATGCACTTGGTTCGCACCACCTCCAAAGCCCTTGCCACACAAACCCTTCCCATCGAAAAAGCCAGCGGGCATTATCTTTCCGAAGCCGTTATTGCTCCCGTGGATCATCCCATTTTCGATCAAAGCGCAATGGATGGTTATGCCTTTCGCCATGCCGACTTGCAAAACGGCAACACCTTTAAGGTTGTAGGAGAAATTGCGGCCGGAAGTTTTACCACCATACCTATCGGCCCGAACGAAACCTACCGCATTTTTACCGGTGCTCCGATCCCTCCCGGTGCAAATACCGTAATGATACAGGAACAGACCAAAGCCCATGCAGATGAGGTAACCTTTAGCACCACTTCCCCGGCCAAAGGACAAAACGTACGTTTAAAAGGCGAACAAATTGCTACCGGTGCAGTAGCACTCGAAGCCGGCAGCCTCCTCAATGCGCCTGCCACAGGCTTTTTGGCTTCGCTGGGCATCAAAAAGGTAAACGTTCATCTGAAACCCCGCGTAGGCGTTGGCATAACCGGAAGCGAATTTGCCCGATCGGCCGCCGATCTCAACCAGGGAAAAATTTACGAAAGCAATGGCAAAATGCTCGCATCTGCCTTGCGAAAAATGGCCTTGCCCCATACCCTGCTTACCGTAGCCGACCATCCCGATCAAATGCAACAAACGTTCGGGGAGCTGGCCAACCAACACGATGTGTTGCTTTTCACCGGTGGAGTTTCCGTGGGCCGGTACGATTATACCAAATCTACTCTCCTGACTCTGGGTTTTGAAACGGTTTTTCATAAAGTACGTCAGAAACCAGGCAAACCATTGTTGTTGATGAAACGAGGCCGGCAGCTCGCTTTTGGCCTGCCCGGAAACCCCCGCGCCGCAATGATCTGCTTTGAAGAATATGTACGCACCTCGTTGCAACTGCTGGCAGGAGCCCGCCATGCCGGACTAAAAACCATTTACCTGCCATTGGCCCACGATCTCCGGAAAAAATCCGGCCGGACCAACCTCATGGCCGTAAACCTTACCCCCGAAGGCGTTAAAGTAGCCGGCGGGCAGGATTCTCATATGCTGCAATCCCTTGCCAAAGCCGATGCACTGTTTGTTTTCGAAGACCATTTATCGGAACTCAAAGCAGGTGCCATGGTGGAAGTACACCTTTTGCCCGGGGCATAAATAAAACCATGAATAAAAACGAACGCACCGGATTTGTTCTGGCCGGTGGCCAATCGTCTCGTATGGGCACCGATAAAGGCCGGCTTCAGATCAACGGGCAATCTTTTGTAGCCCGTCAGATCGGAATCGTACAAACCCTCTGCTACCAAAGCTATCTGCTTTCTTCCAACTCCGCTTATCCCTCTTGTCCTGTTCAAATGATCCCCGATCATTACCCCGGTGCCGGGCCTCTGGCAGGCATCCATGCCGCCCTGCAATATACCCGCACCAACTGGAACCTGATCCTCAGTTGCGATGCCCCTTTTGTAACCCCTGCCTTCTTTGAGTACCTCATTTCCCATTGCAACCAACAACAGGTAGTTATGCCGGCCGACCTACACCAACGTTACCCTTTGATCGCTTTGTGGCACAAATCGGCCTTGCCTTTGGTAGAAAAGGCACTGAAAGCACAACAACATAAAGTATTCCGGCTTTTGGAAGAACTTGATGTGGAAACGGTCAGCATTCACCACCGGCTTCCTTTTTATACTCCCCGGCTGCTTGCCAACATTAACACGCCCGAAGACTTTGAACGATATATTGTTTAAATTTGAATTCTGATGCGAATACAACTGCTTTATTTTGGCAGGGTGGCCGAAGTTGCCGCTGTTTCGGAAGAGTACATGGAACTGATGCCGGACAGTACGCTCGACCACCTGAATCAACAATTACAAACCAGGCACCCGGGGTTGAAAACACTCCAATATCATTTTGCTGTAAACGAAACCATGGCAAAGCATACGATCAGGCTCAAAGAAAACGATTGTGTAGCTTTGCTTCCTCCTTTTGCAGGAGGATGAAAAAGTTATGGACAAGCACTCTTTTCTTATACAGGGCCCCATTACTCCGGATCTGATCGCATCCTGTTATGTTCGGCTGGCCCACAAAACAGAT
Source organism: uncultured Flavobacteriales bacterium (assembly GCA_938010565.1). GTDB lineage: Bacteria > Bacteroidota > Bacteroidia > Flavobacteriales_D > CALLUQ01 > CALLUQ01. The sequence goes on along the minus strand of CALLUQ010000141.1, from coordinate 5,327 downwards.
GCGGGGGCACACAACAGTTTTGCCGGCCAGGTAAGGGCCGATAAAATGGACGGACATGCCGTTACGGCTATTGATTACAGCGTTTACGAACCCATGGCCCATTCGGTTTTCAGTCAGATCCGCGAAGCAGCATTGCAGCAATTCGGTTTACAGGAAGTTATCATTTTACACTCCATCGGAAAAGTAAAAGCCGGCGAGATCGGTTTGTTCGTTCTGGTGGCTTCCAAACACCGCAAACCCACCTTCGATGCCATTCGTTTTGTGGTAGAGGAGATCAAGGCCAAAGTGCCTGTTTTTGGTAAAGAAATACTTTCTAACCACCATTTTGTCTGGAAAAAAAACCGCACCTGATCCCCATCCTGTTTCCATCCTTTTACGCTATACCTTATAATTCACATTATGGTCGATATTACCCACAAAGCCCACACCCTTCGCCAAGCCATTGCAGAGGCCGTTGTAAAAGTAAGTTCGTCCGAAACCATGGCCGCCATCCAAAACAAAACCGTTCCGAAAGGAGATGTGCTCGAAGTGGCGCGTACTGCCGGGCTTTTTGCAGCAAAACGCACTTGGGAAATGATTCCCGATTGCCATCCGCTGCCGGTAGAATACACCGGCATTTCTTATGAAATGGAAGCACTGACGGTTCGCATTCGGATGGAAGTGAAAACCATTTATAAAACCGGTGTTGAGGTAGAAGCCATGCATGGGGTATCGGTGGTGGCTTTAACCCTTTACGATATGCTGAAACCCATCGACAAAGGGGTGGAGATCCAACGCATACGGCTGGTGGAAAAAAAAGGCGGCAAATCCGATTTTAAAAAGCATTTTCCCCAAGCCTTAAAAGCAAGTGTTGTGCTTTGCTCCGACCCTGTGAATAGCGGAAAAAAAGAAGACCACGCCGGACAGGAAATTTTGAACCGGTTAAAAAACCACGGGTTGGAAGTGGCTTCTTACTCCATCATCGGACAAAAAAAAAGTGCCATTGAAACCCAACTGCAAATCCGGATGAACGATGCCCCCGACTTGCTTATTTTCGCCGGTGGAACCGGTTTAACCGGAAATGATAAAACCCCGGAGATCGTTCGTCCTTTTTTGGATAAAGAAGTTCCCGGAATGGCAGAGTGGATGCGCCACTATGGGCAAAGCCGGACACCTTATGCCATGATTTCCAGAAGCATGGCCGGCATCATTGGCAAAACACTGGTATGGGTTATCCCGGGGTCGGCCAGAGGAGCAGCCGAAACGATGGATGCCCTTTTGCCACATGGCCTTCATGCTTTGATCCCCATCCGTAAAAACAATGCATAAAAAAATGTGGGATCGCAGCCGCTTAATCCCCGCGATTATGATTAATTTATCCCCATTCTAAGTACGTAAGCCATGGAAGATAATCTGGATATCGGAAAAGCCATCAGGCAGGTGCGTCTTTTGCGTTGGAGCCTGCTTTTAGTGATTGCCGTAGGTTTTATCGGTTTCGCTTCTCTGCTCATTTTCGATCGTTATGAAAACAACTACAAAAAGATAGGCGATCCGGAACAAAGAGCGTTATTGGCCATCGTCAACACGCTGGTGCATCAGATCGACGGGGATGCCTACGAACGGATGCTCTCCGCATATCCTTCGAAAGATGCCATAAAAACCAACGAAGATGATTCGTTTTACCACGAGCTTTCTCACCAACTAAAGGCCGCTCGGGTAAACAACCAACTGACCACCGAAATTTATATCCTCACTCTGGAAACAGGGGGGCACACCGAGCACCTGAAAAATGCCGCTTTTTTTGGCGCAAGCAGTGCCCCAAAACCCTATTACAGATACCCTTATACTCCTACTCAGGCTTTTGCAGATCTTTATTTGAAAGGCGGAATGCTGGCTCCTTATTCCTCCCAAAGCGGTACATGGGTGTCGGCCATTGCTCCCATCAAAAACCAGGAAGGACAAGTAGTGGGAGTGGTGGAAGCAGACATGAAGTTAGATCCGCTGGTCAAAGCAGCAGATGCTTCTTTCCGCAGCCAGCTGGTTTCCATTCTGGGTCTGAGCATTCCGGCCTTAATGGCCATCTGCTTTCTGGTCTTTTTCATCACCCGAATATTCCTGAAAAGTCAGATCGAAGTATATAAGGAATTAAAAGAGAGCAATGCGGTATACCGCGAACTTTCGGAATTTGCAGATGCCATCGGGAACGGGAATTACGACCTGAATGTGGAACACATTAAAGCCCACGGCAATACCCTTTCCAATGCGCTGCTTACTATGCAGACCAACCTCCGTAAATCCAGGGAGAGAGAAACCAAACGGAACTGGATCATCAACGGAATTGCCGAATTTTCGCAAATTCTCCGGGAAAACAACCGGGACATCTCCCTGCTTTGCAATTCCATCATCAGTAAAATTGTTGCGTATACCAAAACCAACAAAGGCATTATTTATCTGGTTGAAAACAAAGAAAGTAACCATCCTTATCTGCAGCCATGGGGCTATTTTGCAGCCTCGGAAAAGGAGTTAAACATCGAACGCATTGCCTTTAAGGAAGGGTTGGTTGGCCAGGTATGGGCCGATGAGGAACCTTTGTTCATCGATCAGGTTCGGGCAGATCATCATCCCATTTCCAGCGGGCTGGGCGAAGCGGCTCCAAGCGCTGTTTTTATTGTTCCGTTGGTGCACAACTCCGAGGTTTACGGAGTAATGGAGGTGGCTTCTTTAGCACAGCTAAAAGCCCACGAAAGGGAATTCATCGAAAAGGTGGCCGAAAGCATTGCCGCAACCATTTCCATTGTAAAGGTGAATGCCCAAACCGCTGAATTGCTTGCCGAATCGCAGGAACTCACCGAAAAATTCCGGATGCAGGAAGAAGAAATGCGACAAAATCACGAAGAGCTCCAGGCTACCCAGGAAGAACTGCAACGGCGGATCACAGAACTGGAAAACACAAAAAATAAAGACGGCGATTAAGAAACCGGCAGATCGATCCCGTTCATTTTACGGTAAAGTGCAATGGCACCGGAATCTGTCATTCCCGAAATAAAATCGCACACCATTAAGATCCGATCGTAAAGGCTGGCCGGAGGGTTTCCATTGCTGTCCGGATATTCGTTCGGAAGCAGATCGAAATTTTTTTTGCTGTGCCACGAATTGCGGCCTTCTACTTTGTCGTTCACTGCCGTAATGAAATATTCGAGCAAACCATCCATCACCGTAAACCCGGCCGATTCGATCTCCAATACATTGCGGCTGCGGTATACTTTATGAAAAGTACGTTCTTTAATGGCCTCCACTGCAGGAGAATAAGGACTGTCATCTATCAACGGCCGATCGTAAGATCCGTTGAGGATCGCTTTTTCATTTTCCAGAAAAATGCGTACCACATCCCTGGTGAGTGTATTGATCGTTACTGCCCGCAACCAGCTTACTTTTTCCTTAAACCCGTTAATTTTATGGTAGCGTTCCAGCGTTTTATCCCGTTCGCCGATAATGGGCAGTAACATTTCGAGGGCATAACGCTCATCGATCAGGCCCAGGCATAGCCCATCCTCAAAATCAATGATGGAATAGCAAATATCATCGGCGGCCTCTACCAGAAAAGCCAGCGGATGGCGGCACCAGGAAGAATGGTTTCCCCGATGGTCTATCAACCCGAGTGAATCCGCGATATCCTGATAATGTGCAACTTCATTCTGGAAAAAACCAAATTTCTTTTCACTGGCCCTTCCTTTTGGGTATTGAGGCAGGGAAGCCTTTGGGTATTTGGTAAATGCCGCCAGGGTAGGATAGGTTAAGCGCAAGCCTCCTTCTGCACCGGTGCTGGCGTTCACCAACGTACGGAAACCATTTGCATTTCCTTCAAAAGCCGTTAAATCGGCCCATTTGGCTGCGTCATCAACAGCGGCACGAAAACGTTTTCCTGCCCCATTCGTAAAATATTCGCTGATTGCTTTTTCGCCGGAGTGCCCGAACGGCGGGTTGCCAATATCGTGGGCCAGGGCAGCCGTAGCAATGATGGCACCAAAATCGTGAATGGTAATGCCAAATGTTTCTGCCAGATAAGGATGTCGGTCTAAAATGACTTTTCCGGCACTTTTTCCGAGCGAACGCCCCACGCAGGAAACTTCCAAGCTATGCGTAAGACGGGTATGTACAAAATCGTGCGTGGGCAGAGGAATTACTTGTGTTTTATCCTGCAACCGGCGAAAAGGGGTGGAAAAAATAACACGGTCGTAATCCGCTTCAAAAGCACTGCGGGCCGCTGCCTCGGGGCGTTTTGTACCGGGTGCATCACCAAATCGTTTTTTGGTCAGTAACCGATCCCAGGTCATGGTATGTGCGGTGGTTGCTGTTTCTGCCATCTAATAAAAGGAAATAAGGGCCTAAGTTAGTGATAATTGCAGAAAAGGCGGTTCTTATTGGGTTGGCTTTGTATGTTTTCCTGCTTCGTGGCTTTTTTTCAGGCTTGATCTGAAAAAACGTAGTTCCTGTTTTTAACGTGCTTTGTTTTGGTGATTTTGTCGAGGTTTTTACGTCCAACTTCTTTGTTGTTAAAAGCGGAAATAAATCTCGGATATTTTTTATTGGATGCTTTGAACAGTTCAGCAAATAAACAGAGGCAAATACATGTTCTCCGGACTTGATCGGTTTAAAATCATAGGGGTTTGAAAATTAACCGCATACGATTTCAGGCAGGCACTACTTAAGAAGAGGATAAGGTTTGTCGACCGGCGAAGTCAGAAAAAGACGCTACCTTTAAAGGTTGTTAACCGTTGGGAATGATCCTGATCAGAACAAATAAGAAACCATGCCATTGGGATCCAAAGCCATGCCAAAGGAAAACATGCCATACGAAAAACAACCCTTTGAGGATCATGCGCTATTCTTTGCGAGGCACATAAAATCCGGAATGTATGTTTAGCTCATTGCAATGGGTCATATCTGTTATGGCTTTGTTGCACGGAACCTTGTTTCCGGCAAGTTGTGTCAACCACACTCCGGAAAACGGTTTTGCATACCACCTCAGCCAACCCGATGAAAAATTCAGCCTTCCGAAACAATTGAAAGAAATTTCCGGCCTGGCGTGGGTCAAAGGCCATAAAATCGCCTGTGTACAGGATGAAGATGGAAAGCTTTTCATTTACGACTGGAAAAAAGAAGCACTCTCGCAAAAATTCGGTTTTGGAAAAGATGCCGATTATGAAGGCATTGCAATCGTTCATAAAAAAGTTTGGGTGCTGCGAAGCAATGGCAACTTGCTCAACCTTGAGTATATGGCTCCGGATGCGAAGCGCAAAACCTACAAAACCAAACTTACTCCCAAAAATAACACCGAAGGACTGTGC
>CALLUQ010000140.1 GCA_938010565.1 uncultured Flavobacteriales bacterium | reverse complement strand
TATGCCATGCACCTTTCGGATGCCGGCCTGCTGGAATGGCTGGTTACAGCGGGTACCCTGTTTAAAATCGACTCTTCGGAGGCAAAAAGAATGAAAGACCAAAGCATATCGGTAGCACTGCACTTTGTTCCGGACGATCAGCTGGTAAAGGCGGGGTAGCAGGGTGCCGATGCAAAGGTACGATTAACCATACAAGGTTGTTTCTTGCGGAATGGATCGGATCCAAGAAAACAAAAGGAACAAGAACAATAAAATAATGGGTAGTTTGTAGTTAGGTTGGTTGGTGAAAGAATGGTGAAATGCCGCACTATGTGGTGTTTCCCATTCGGAAAAGCCCCACAGCCAAACGGTTGTGGGGCTTTTTGCAGAAATTCATGAAAAATCTCGGTTCACACGGGTTAAGTGTCGTATTTTTTTTGCGACCGATCCGCATTTGTTTCGGTTTAATCTTTCTAAATAAATGAAAATCACATATATAGATAAGGGATGTTTGAGAAATCCCAAGCTGTATGGTTATCGGGAATATGGTTGTCGGGAATATTGTGCGGTGTGGTCCGATTTAAAAAGTGCATCGGGTTATTGATTGGATGAGTTGTTTGAAAATAGGGCGTAAATTTAATCTCTCTTTAGATTTCTATAGAAGCAAATAAAATTGCTTTCGAATTTTATTTTGAAAATCACCCTAACTCCAAAGAATATAACTTTACATTAGACTTTATATTCGGTGATTTTTATATTTTTTGTGAGCCTAACTGTTTATTTAGTTTAAAAACAACTCAATACTTTTTGATATCCTTTCTTCCAGTTTAAATTCTTATTCCGGAACTATTAAAAGATCTGATTAATAGCGAATTATAATAATTCATCTATTTTTTTAAATATGTTCTTAGCCATACAATACAGGAGGAGACAAGAGATTGCACATTGCGATACATACACTTCCGGATGAGCTATGCTGTAAGCAGAATGGTTCCCGATCGGTGAATTGTACCCAATACTTGCGGGGGCAGTCTGAGCCTGAAGCAAAAACGGAGAAAAAACAACATACAATCAACAAACCCTCGGGGCAGTATCAGTGGCCATATCCGGTTATCGTTTGGTAAAATTCGACACCAAAGATGGTTCCTCCTCCCCAACTGAGTTCGCGGTATTGGCGAAAAATCAATCCGACTCCCGAGGCATACCTTTCTTCTTTGTAGATCGTATCAATGACATTTTGAAAATCTTTCTGCACCACATGCACCACACTATCAAATTCCAATGCATTGAGGGTGTGTGCTTCGTGGGCCGTTTGCACTACGTATTCTTCTTCATCGAGTTCGTTGTACAGGTTTCCGTTCCAGCGGGCAAATTGTTTTACCGGAAAAGTCAGTTTTACCAAACGTACGTTTTCCTCCCACCTTTCGGCACGGGAGCGGGTTCGGGTAATGGTCCAGACATCCGTAAGGTTCCAGGCTTCCGAATTATGGGTTCGCTTGTAGCGGAACAACTGGTAGGCAATACGCCCTTCGTTATCGATAAAAGAGGGACCCGTTTCTTCCCGTAATTCAAAGTGAACGGTATCGCTGCCATTGTCATGATGCATCGAATCCACAGTGTAGGTGATCCAGTATCCGGTTTGGGCAGGAAAGTAACGATAATAAAAATCGGGTGCTTCTCCGGATCTTTTTTTACAAGAAAAACATGCTGCTGCAAGCAGGCCGCACACCAAAAGGCCTGTTCCGTATTTAGCAAGAGCGGTCATTCTGTTTTCAGAAGAGTTCCGTTATTGTAGTGTTCCGTTTTGATAATCATCCCACTTTCATTGTAATACGTTACCTTACCGTGAAGGTTTCCCTTTAGGTATTTTCCCTTGCATTTGAGGGTTTGGCCCTCCAATTCCCGTACCCATTCGTCCGGTTTTTCAATGGTGGGGTCGCCTTTGATGAGTTTGCGCTTAAACGATCCGTTGTTGTGGTATTCTTTGAATTCACCTTCTCGTTTTCCTCCCACATATTCGTACTCCGTTTTGGGCCGGCCATCTTCAAACTCAGTAATTACTTTTCCGTTTTCTTTTTTCGATCGGATTCGTTTTTTGTCTTTCCAGAGTTCCTGGTAATCGAGGCTTCCGTTTTCGTGGAAATATTTCCATCCTCCCTCTTTAATATCCATTTCGTATTTTCCGGTAGCCAATAACTTGCCACTCATGAAATACTTGTTATAAACCCCGGTGCGCTGGTTGTTTTCGTACCGGCACTCTTCGCGTACTTGCCCTGTTTCGTAAAACGTTTTCCAATTGCCTTGTTGCACCCCTGCTTTCCAGTTGCTGATCTCTCCTATTTTTCCATCGGGAAGAAAAGTGGTGGACTGGCCTTCTTTTTTACCCGCCATGTAATGGTCTTTCGAAGTCAGATGTCCCAATTCCGAATAAAATTTCCAGGTACCTGTTTTTTCCTTGTTTACATAATCTCCTTCGCCCATCAGGTTTCCCGATGCATAATAAAGCAAGGCATGCGATCTTACTCCTCCCGTTTCAAAGATCATTACTGCTTTAAGCGCACCGTCTTTAAAGAAATACCGGAACTTGCCTTCCGGTTTATCGTCTTTAAACCGCCCTTCGAAACGTTTGAATTTGTTTCCGGGCCAGTATTGTATCCATTTTCCCTGTTTTCGTCCCTTGGCATCGGTTTCGTTGATCTGGGCAATTGCTGGCGATGCGAATGCGATCAGCAAAAATGCAAACAGTACGTTTTTCATTAATTCCTTCATGCTTTGAAACAAAAATAGAAAAGATCTGGCATCCGACCCTCCGGTAGAAAAGATAACGTTGAAAAACGGGTTTTTATACATTGGTTACGCAATTATCGTCCCAAAACCCTGGCAAGGTTACGCCTTGTAAAGTTGCCTTTGGCACCACGGGCGAAATAGCTTATATTTGGCAGTCTGACTGAACCGGATGAAAAAACTGACTTCCTTTTTATTAAGAGCCATACCACGCAAACGTCTGCAATTATTCAGTCATTTTGCATTAAAACTGGCACGTGTATTCTTCATCGGGAATAAAGTGGAGTGTACGGTATGTGAAAAACGCTATCGGAAATTTCTTCCTTACGGACGATTAAAAGCCGCACGCGATCAAGCGTTATGTCCCAATTGTTTGGCTTTGGAACGGCATCGGCTCATTTGGTTTTATCTGAAAAAAGAAACCGGCTTTTTTACCGACGAATTTAAAATGCTTCACATCGCTCCGGAGTATTGTTTCATCAAACGTTTCGAAAAGCAAAAAAACATCGATTACATTACCGGCGATCTGGAATCTCCTTTGGCCATGGTGAAAATGGATGTACACGACATTCCTTTTGAAGACCATACGTTTGATGTGTTGTTCTGCAACCATGTTTTGGAGCATGTAGACGATGATCTTAAAGTAATGGGTGAATTCCGCAGGGTATTAAAACCGGGGGGATGGGCCATTTTGCAATCTCCTCAGGATTTTAGCCGGGCTACCACTTACGAAGACCCGCGCATTACCGATCCAAAGGAACGTGAAAAGCATTTCGGACAAGACGACCATGTGAGAATGTATGGCCGGGATTACGACAAACGGCTTGAGCAAGGTGGCTTTACGGTAGATCTATTTGATCCGCAGGAAAAGTACGACAAGGAAGAACTGGAGCGTTACAAATTTATGCCCGGCGAAAAGTTGTACATCGCACGTAACATCTGAGATTAAATTTTCAGATGATACAGGGTTATTGCGGCTATCGGGTTGCCAATAATGGTGCCTAGGTAAACCCCAAATTCTTTTCCTGCCTTCCGGATAAAATCGGCGTAATAATAGCCCACCGAACCTACGAGGTGCAAAGGAATTTCCCGGTAGTTGGGGTATTTAATGATCTGTTCTTCAAAAAAAGCTTTAAAAGCTGCTAAAATGAGTTCCTGCACGGCGGTTGAATGGCGGTGTTGCCATATAAATTTACTAAAAGAAGCCAGAAACCGATTGGGGTGTTCACCTGCTAATCTTTGAAGCACATCGGTGCGCTCCAGTGCATAGCGCTTTTGAAACTTCTCCTCCGTTTCCACCGGAAGGTCGCCTTGCAAATATGCTTTGAGTAAAAGCTTGCCCAAATGGGCTCCCGAACCTTCGTCGCCTAGCACATAACCCAGTGCCGGTTGTTTTCGGATCACTTTATGTCCGTCCGAATAACAAGTGTTGGAACCAGTTCCCAAAACAGACGTAATGCCGGGCTGACCGTTGCATGTGGCTCTGACTGCCCCTGTTATGTCGTCAAAAACATGTATTTCTGCCTTTTTAAACAGGTTTTGCAGCAAACTTTTCACACGATGGTACTGAGTTCCGGGAGTTACTCCGGCTCCATAAAAATACACCGTTGAGATGCGGTGTAGATCAATCCCTTCAAATACGCCGTTAACCACGGTTTGAAATGTAAGGTCATCCTGATACCAAGGGTTTAACCCCATGCTTTGGAATTGCGTGAGGTTGCCCTTTTTATTTGCCAGACGCCAATGTGTTTTGGTAGATCCGCTATCTGCAATAATAAGCATGTATAAAAATAACGATTAAAGGATGGGTTCAAAATAAAAACGATCCGAACCGTTTTCAGGGGTTACCCGAGAACAAATATTTATTGGCGGAGATCAGATTGGCTTTAACCGCATACATCACAATACCGGCAGTATTGTTCACCCCCAGCTTGTGCATGATGTTTTTACGATGGGTGGTTATGGTATGGCTGCTCAAAAAGAGCTTTTCGGCGATCTGGTTATTGGTGTATCCTTCTGCAATGAGCAAAATGATCTCACTTTCCCGCTCTGTGAGGCTGATGGGATCACAATTGAGCGGTTCGAAGCCAATGTTTTCCACTTCGATGGATTCGGAACGGATGGTTTCCAGGATCTGGCCACAGAAAAACTTGTTTCCTTTGGCCGTATCCCGTACGGCATCTACAATCTCATCGATATCACAATCTTTTTTGATGTAGCTCATCACCCCCATTTTCAGCGCATTAACAATGGTACTTCCCATCTGATCAAAGGTAATGGCGACAAACCGGATATTGGCATCTTTTTGTTTCAGTTCTGCCAGCAGGTCGATGGAAAAATTTTTGGCCGTATAATCAATGAGGATCACATCCGGAGCATAAACCTCCCATACCTTACGCAAAACCGTTCCGCTTCCTGCCTCCACAATTTCCACATTTTTGAGGTTGTGTGTAAGAATGGTTTTGAGCCCGATACGAATCAGGTTATTGCTGTCGGCAATGCAAACTTTTAGTGCCAAAATTATTTGGAATGGATTTAATATAAGATTCAAAAATAGACGGATTGTTCATCAATTGCAAACCTGATCGTCGATAAAACAAAGCAAGCGCATTTAAATTTTGGTATGTTTTTCCGGTTCCGGAAGATCCCATCGGAATGGTGTTAAAGTTTTGTTCCAACCACCGAAGTTCCTTGAGCAGTTCAAGCTCTTGTACAGCGGTTCTGCTGTTGTGAACCCGTATTTTTATTTCCACTTAATGCTGCAGCCAATGCTTGGGGTTTGTTGTTCGGGAACAGGTTTTCCCGTAAGGAGTGCATCAAACACCGTTCTCAGATCTTTGCCGTTTACCGGAATGTTGTTGCCCGGCCCCGAAGCATCCATCCGGCCCCGGTAAACACATTTCTCCTGTGCATCAAACACCGAAAAGTCAGGGGTGCAGGCCGCATCGTAAGCCCTGGCTACTTTCTGGCTTTCATCGTAGAGGTAAGGAAAAGGAAAAGCACATTCCACAGCCAGTTCTCTCATCTTTTCCGGGCGGTCGTCCGGATAATTCAACACATCATTGGAACTGATAGCCACCACTCCGATCCCTCGTGTGATATAATCCCGGGCCAGCTGAACCAACCCTTTGCGAATATGCACCACAAACGGACAATGGTTGCAAATGAACATGACCAGAGTGCCCTTTTCGCCTTTTATATCTTCAAAACTCAAAGTTTGGCCCGAAACGGTATCGGGTAAATTAAATCCGGGTGCCTGAAAGCCAAGGGCAATGGTAGTAGTAGGTGTTAAAGCCATAACTGAAGATTTATCCGTGTGGGTTCATAGGATGGTTGTTTCCAATATCGTCTTTGCAAAGGAAATGCGCCCTGAGGTGATGGTAAAACCGTGCCGTTCACAGCGCATGGGCCTCGGTTTGAAACCCGCATTGAAATACAAGGCTATCCCGCTTTACCTGATCCATTTTGGCAACCGGAATAAGGCCCGCTTCTTTTCCGTCAATGGTAAAATGAACCCAGACCAGAAAAGGCTTTTCATCTCTGAGTTCGGTAACTACATTTCCTTTTAGGGTTCTGTTTTTGCCTTTCAATTTTAAGATCATATTGACTTCACAGGTATCGCAATTTACCGGTACATCGGTAAAAAGGAGTTCTGCGGTGGGGTATTTCTCTACATTGAGATAATCCGGGCTCTGGAGTTTCAGCTTTTCGTCTTTGTTTACCTGCAATGCAACGATCCGGGTGAGATCCATGTACATTTCACCATGCACCATTCCTGTCTCTTTTCTCCATCCTAACTGACCCCGTAAAACCCGAAAAGTACCCGAAGTGCTGATATTTGCATGGTCCATCTGCACATTGATCTTGGTTTTTCCCAACTTCAGAGTGGTTTCCATGTTTTTCCAGGTTTTATGACGTTTCCAAACCACTGTTGATGCGAATGTATCCAGTGGTAAAACGACATATTCCGGTGCCGGAGGTTCGTGGGCCGTAGCATTTCCCGGAGAGTCGCGAAGCACATTTGTTTCATTCTGACAAGCAAAAACGGCCAGCAAAAAAACCGTAGGAAGCAGTATGGCAAAGGTTGTTTTTTCGGGTTTCATCTTCGAAATGTAAGAAAGCAGTATCACAATCGTGCATTCGCCTTTATTTTTTTCGGAAAACCGGATATACGCAGGTCCGGGAAAAGTACTCAAGGGGTGATGCCGGCTTATTTCCCGCCGCATTATTGTTCAGGAATAACAAGGGAGCGTATCGGCTATTTCCCTGTAAATGAACCGGAAAGCCACCTGTCTTGGCCAACAACAGGTGCGACCGGCCTCACGGCCATGGCGGAAGCGTTGGGTCGGTAGGGTCGGGGATCAGACCTTTGAATACGTTTTGAAAAAACGGTCCGATAATGGGGAGTGTTTTCTCCTGATCGTTGGCTGCCATAATGATACCCAGTATGACAAATGCTATGATCGCCACCATTAAAATCCAAATGCTGAAAGCAATGAGCCAACCTAAAATGGGAATCCACATGAACATGAATTGCAAGATGGCACAAGCAACAGCCATGCTGAACAACCCCAGCGATTGGCGCAAATGGAAAGCTCCGATCCGGGTTTTGTTTTCGCTGTGTAATACAATGGCTACGATCCAGCCAATGATGGTGATGTAGCTAATAATGGCAATATTTTTACCTGAAATTTCCATATCAGTTTCAGAATGCTGAAAATTACGAATGATCGGTTTTGTTAATTTAAGGGTTCAAGGGGTGTAAAGGTGATTGCTGTTGCATGTGAAAGCGTATTTTGACGGATGTTTTCGTTTTAAGTAAACAAACGGGTAGATCATTTCATTGCAAAAATAACAAAGAAAACTTACCCAAAGCGCGATTGGGTGAAAAGGATATTGCAAAGCGAATGTTTTTAATGGGGAAGATCGGTGGATGGTTCCGTGGAATGGGAATGGGCATCGGCAGGCCGTCTTTGTTCTTCAACGGCCTCCTAAAAAGCAATCTATAAAAACAACCAGAAATGAGAAAGAGAACAACGAAAGCACGTAAGCCTTTATTTCAAAGGTTTTTGCATTTATTCATTACGCTGTAAACGTGTATTCCGGTGTTTGTTTTCATAACTCCGGGTATACCTCCGATCTCTTCAAAAGCCGGTTGTTCGAAAAAGTACACGTTCACTTTGTCAAAAGCCATCCGGTACCACCACGATGAAAAAGAGCCCTTCTTGAAACTTGCAGGCCATCAGGCCCGTCAAGGCTTTCCGGAAACCGTTAAAGTCATATCAACCGTTCATTTCCCATCTTTTTTCCGTTTAAAAAAGATGGAGGCAGGTGTATAATGGCGATCGCAAAAGAGAAAAAAACGCGGCGGAGCCTTCTCTGTAGCATCCGGCCGTTGCAATTCCGAAAAAGTTCCCTATATATTTTATGGGATTGTTCACAACCTCCGGTAGTTTCTTTTACGGAAAAAGAAACAAAAAGGAATGACTTCCAATGGGTTTGTCAGGTTAAAAGGTGTTTTAAGCTATACATCAAGGCCAAAAAAATGGTCGATAGGATCAATAAAAGTGAACTTACTTTCAGGATGGTTTTTTGGAATTCCTCCTTTTTCTCTGCACCTTCTTTTGGCGCATCAATGCTTTTTGCGTGAGTAGATAGTAACATGTGTGTGATATTGGTTTGGTCCGGATAAAACAACCTTAGATCAAAAGGGCTTTGATTGCTTTATCCTTAACAAAAATATGGATAAAAACAATAAAAGGCAATACTTTTACCCCAACCCGATCTTCGTTTTTCTCGCGTTTTTTGTGTGGATGCCTTGTAAATAAAGGGAAGCATCCGATGGCGAAGGGTTGATTTTTTTCACCATAATGACGCTTGTGTCTCTATTTGAAGACAAAAAACATCCAGATGAAGTCGTAACCGGCAAACGTTACCGATTTCTATAGAAAAGGAGTGGAATGGGCATACAATCCAAACGAAAAAAAGCGGGGTGGAACAAGCAATACCCGGGCTACTCGGAATGATATCATTTTTTTTACCTTTCGAAAATAAAATGTAAATTACCGGGCAGTGTTTAGAATACATTTCCCAAAAACACTTGCGTATGATAAATTTTAGTTCCTTATGGAATAATCACCCGGGAATAGGCAGTAGTCCTTGTAATTTTGAGAATCAATGTGCAATAAGGATGGGAATAGCTTTGGAAAAATCAGGTGTAGACTTGAAAAGTTATACAGGAGTAAGGTGTTGGTACGGACATTCTCCCAAACACATTTTAAGGGCTCAGGAGCTAGCCAATTGGATGAAGAACAAAACCGATCTTTTTGGAGATCGAAAAATTTACGAAAAGAAAACATCTGACGACTTCGAAGGAAAACAAGGGGTTGTTTTTATTATGGACGGATGGGGGCCAACAGACCATATTGATGTATGGAATGGTTATCAGTTGAAAGGAGGCTACATCGATTATATGAACAGGGGTGTTGAAATATGGTTTTGGGAGCTTTAAATGATGATAAATATGAAGAAGCAGGCTAATTTTTTAATTGCATTTAGCATGATCATGCTAAATGCTTGTACTGCTATTTCCCAGCAAATTATTGACTCTTGTCGTATGGATGATCTAAATTTGACCTTAATCAGATCAAAAAACGATTCCATCTCTTTAGTCGTAAGCAATAAAGATCACGATTTTCATATTCAAGGCAAGTTTTTAGTATCAAACCCCGGTAGCTTTGTAAAACAAAAAGGAAAGCCTCAACATTATTCATATCCGGAAATCGGTGTCGATTATATTTTCATCATCATAGGAGATATAATAGCTGAAAAAGAAATAAAGGGTTCGGGTAAAGTTTGTGGGAGTAAAATACAAGGAGTGATGATAAAAGGCCATAAAGTGATTTTAACCAACAGGACTTTATCAGGTAATATTACTTGTGAGCATTACAAATTGGACGAAACCGTTTTTTGGGATTTAGCGCATTACCCATAATATTTATCGCTAACAATTTACCGGACATACGGCCGGCCGGAGATGGTCATGTGCTGATGCTGGCAACAGGTAGCCCTGTTTAAAAAAACAGTTGACGTTGGATCATCCGGCATTCCTTGTGAAGCGTACGACGAACAAGGCAAATGGAATGGTTCACCTGTGCCCGGCAAAAACATGCGTATGATCAACCTGTAATGCGTTTTTCCAATGCATGGTTGAAAACAGCCGCCGCTTCTACGATAAAACCAAAATGCTCGTCGTCTACACACATCTTACCGCGGGTTACGTGTCCTAACAAAGTGAAAGGAACATCGCTGGCGGCCATAAACTCAATAAAAGCATCTTCCTGGGTTTCGTTTACGCCCACCACTATTCTTCCCTGCGCTTCACCAAAAAGGAAAGCATCTTCGCGTGCTTCCGAATCCGAAACAATATCAAACCCCAAACCATGGGTAATTCCCATTTCAAAAAGGGTGGTAAACAAGCCGCCATCAGCGCAATCATGGGCAGCATTAATGTATTGTTTTTCGATCAGTGTTTTTATGACTTGGTGTACTTTGTATTCTTCTTCCAGGTTGAAATAAGGTGCCGGAGAGGCTTTTATGCCATGATAGCTGCAGAGGTATTCCGAACTGCTGATGCAATTTACGGTTTTTCCGATCTGGAAGATCAGGTCGCCTTTGGACTTGAAGTGCATCGTCATGATGTTCTTTTTGTTTTCGATGATCCCCATCATGCCAATGGTAGGGGTAGGGAAAACAGGTTCTTCTTTGCCCTCGGTTACCGTTTGATTGTAAAAACTTACATTGCCGCCTGTAACCGGTGTATTGAATTTCAGGCAAGCAGTACGCATGCCTTTGATCGCTCCCACGAATTGCCAGTAGCATTCCGGGTTATAAGGATTGCCGAAGTTGAGGCAGTTGGTAATAGCACTGGGCTCCCCTCCCGATACGGTAATGTTGCGTGCAGCTTCCGAAACGGCAATCATCGTTCCAACCTCCGGATCGGCGTGTACATAGCGCGAATTGCAATCTACGGTAAGTGCCAGGGCTTTTTCGGTGCCTTTAATGTTAACGATCCCTGCATCAGCAGGCGCATTGGTGGTCATATTAGCGGCTCCTACCATGCTGTCGTATTGTTCGTATACCCAACGTTTGGAGGCGATATTGGGATGTGCCAGCAAAGCAAAGGCTACCTTTTTCAGATCGTCCGGCTGTGCCACCTCTTCGATGTTGAATTTTTTGTATTCCCGATAATAGGCCGGCTCTGTATAAGCACGTTCGTAAACCGGTGCGCCTCCGCCCAGTACCAATGGATCGGCCGGAATATCGGCTACCAAAACTCCATTCTCATAGAATTTCAGCTGGCCGCCTTCCACCACCTCACCGATTCGGGCAGCATGCAGATCCCATTTGGCAAAAATATTTTCCACCACCTGCTCTTTGCCTTTGTGTACTACCACCAACATGCGCTCCTGCGATTCGGAAAGCAAAATTTCATACGGAACCATGTCTTTCTGACGCGTCGGAACTTTATCCAAATGAATCACCATTCCCACTTTACCTGCGGCACTCATCTCTGAAGTGGAACAAGTGATCCCGGCTGCACCCATATCCTGCATTCCAACAACGGCATCGGTTTCGGCCAGTTCCATCGTTGCTTCTAGCAAGAGTTTTTCCTGGAAAGGATCGCCTACTTGCACAGCGGGTAGATCGCTGGCAGAATCTTCGGTGATGTCTTTCGAAGCAAAAGCAGCTCCATGAATGCCATCTTTGCCTGTAGCAGAACCTACAATGTATACCGGGTTTCCAATTCCGGATGCCGTTGCCCGGATCATTTTATTCACATCCACAATGCCTGCCGAAAATGCGTTGACCAGGGGGTTTTGGTTGTAACAAGCATCGAAGAACACTTCTCCGCCTACCACCGGAATTCCAAAAGAGTTTCCATAATCACCAATTCCCTTTACCACTCCTTCCATCAACCATTTGGTACGGGGCAGATCAATGTCGCCAAAACGAAGCGAATTCATTTGGGCAATCGGACGGGCACCCATCGTAAAAATATCGCGGTTAATCCCGCCCACTCCTGTTGCGGCTCCCTGATAGGGTTCCAGCGCAGAGGGATGGTTATGGGATTCGATCTTAAAAGCACACCCAAGTCCATCTCCAATATCTACCAAACCGGCGTTTTCTTCTCCTGCTTTTACCAAAAGGTGCGGCCCTTCTTTGGGTAAAGTTTTCAGCCATTTGATGGAGTTTTTATACGAACAATGCTCGCTCCACATCACCGAAAAAACGGACATTTCCGTAAAGTTGGGAGTACGGCCCAGAATTTCTTTGATCTGCTCAAACTCCGATTCCGAAAGCCCGAGCTCCTGAGCTTGTTCTAAGGTAGCAAGAACTGAATTGACAACACTTTCCATATACGCAAAATATTGGGATGGATATTCATCTTTAAGATCACAAAAATAGGGATAAGCAAAGGCTTTCGATAATCTCCATCCATTTTTTATTAACATGGTGTGAAGTTCTTATATTTGGTCTTTGCTTCTGCCCGCCAAATCAACTTTATGCGTTATTCTGATCTCAATCCGAACGTTTGGAAACACTTCTGCTCATAAGCTACCTGGGAGGCTTCTCCTTTCTGATTTATGTGCTTCCTTTTTTCGAGCTTAGATCCGTTTCCAAATGGGCATTGATCGGGCTTTTTCTGCTCAAATTTGGGGCAGGCACCTTTTTGTGGTGGATCTACACGTATCATTATGACGATCCTTCAAAGGCCGACATCTATAAGTTTTTTAACGACGGCAAGGTCATGTACGATGCGCTATGGGCCCAAACCGGCGATTATTTTCAAATGCTCTTTGGCATCGGCAACGATACCCCCCATTTTGATGTGTATTACTGCCAGATGAACAATTGGTACCGCGAATTTGAAAGCAACATTTACAACGATAGCCATACCCTCATCCGTTTCAATGCGTTCGTTCGCCTTTTTAGTTTTGGCAACTATCACATTCACACCCTCTTCATGTGTTTTTTGGCCATGATCGGATTAACGGCCCTGTTCAAAACTTTTCAGTGTTTTGTCGAAAAATTGCCCTGGCTGCTCCTTTTTTGCGTTTTTGCCATCCCTTCCGTAATTTTTTGGGGATCAGGCGTTTTAAAGGAAGGGCTTCTGCTATTCGGAATAGGTCTTTTGGTGTGGTGTACTTTCCGGTGGGTACACCATAAGTTTACGTTGTGGGGAGGAGCCACGATGCTTTTTTGTGCTTTACTTTTGTTCCACATTAAATTATATGTACTCACCGCTTTATTGCCCGGCCTCATTGCTTATTTTTGGGTTGCCAGAACCCAACACAAATGGGTGGTGCCCAAATATCTGGCTGTATGGTGCTTCTCTATCTTAGCCGGCCTGAACCTCCATCGTTTTTTTCCTCAATTCCATTTGCTACAACTTCTGGTTCGCAAACAAAAAGATTTTTTTGGTTTGGCTGCTTTTGAAAATTCCGGCAGTTTGATCAACATCCCACACCTTGAGCCTACCTTCCTGCGTTTTTTAAGTACAGCCCCTGTTGCTTTCTGGAACACCCTTACCCAACCTCACATCCACCCAACCCATAATTCTTTCATGATCCTTGCTGCTTTGGAAAACATGGGCATTTATGGCGCCGTAGTTGCCAGTATATTTTTTCTGAAACCCATAAAAACCTGGAACTGGAACCTCCTTTTTTTCTGCCTCAGTTTTGTGGTATTGTTATTCGTTGTAACGGGATGGATCACACCGGTAGTTGGAGCCATGGTGCGCTATAAGGTACCTGCCCTGCCCTTTCTGTTGCTGTTCCTGCTTTTGCTGACAGATGCGGATAAAGTGATTTCCTTCCGAAAACGGATCATCGGTTGTGGTCGTAAAAGCGGTTAAAAAAACGTTGTCCATTCGCATGGAAATGCAAAACAGACCGGCGAAAACCCCGGTGCGAACAAAAAAGAAACCGCCTGAAGTGTAAACCAAACTAAAAAGGGGCCTGTTGTATTGGTTGCGGGTATAGCCAAAAACAAAAAGCGTTTTTTGTCCGCCTGGTGCCGGCCCGATACAATTCTATATAAATCGGTATAAAAAAGATCGGACAACCTTGAGCTTTCCGGGTTTTCCCCTCGCTTTCTTACGCTCCGGGCTTTACCTTTGGGCATCAAAATGTTTGTGATGCGAATACTCTTTCTTCTTACCATCCTATTGGCTTCAGGCGGATGTACCCATAAATTTGATTCCGCAGATCTGGTGGTACACAATGCTAAAATTTACACCATCGATCCGGCTTTCTCCACCTTTCAGGCCATGGCCGTAAAAGGGGGGAAGATCGTTGCGCTTGGCCCTGATCGAAAAATCCTTAACAAATACAATTACACCGAAGAATACGATGCCCGTGGCCGGGCTGTTTTCCCGGGTTTTATGGATGCACATTGCCATTTTTACGAATACGGATTGAGCTTACTACAGATCAACCTGACGGGAACAAAGTCTTTCGACGAAGTACTTGCCAAAATCGGAGACTATTACAACCACTTTCCCACAAAATGGATCACCGGTCGGGGATGGAACCAAAACGGCGATCCGGAAAACGTTTTTCCGGACCGCCGGAAACTGGATGCTTTATTCCCCGATATTCCGGTACTTTTATGCCATGCAGATGGCCGCGTTGCTCTGGCAAACGGGGAAGCACTTAAACGGGCTGGTATAATTTCGGGGGGGGCTGTTCCGGGCGGAGAAATCGAGGTGAAGGATGGCCGGTTAACCGGCATCCTGATCCACCATGCCATCGATTCGGTGATGCGTGTAATTCCTCCGCCCACCCGTGCAGAACAGATGCGGGCATTGCTGTACGCACAACGCAATTGCTTTTCGGTAGGTTTAACCACTGTGAATGACGCCGGCCTGGAAAAAGAAGTGGTTGAATTGATGGGTCGGATGCATCAATCCGGAAGTTTAAAGATGCGTATTTATGCCATGCTCGCTGCCCGTTCCGAAAATCTGGAGTACTTTCTGCAAACAGGCCCTGTAAAAACCGATCGGCTCAACGTTCGCTCCTTTCAGTTTTATACCCACGGAGTTTCCAACTCCCGGGAGGCGGTTTTTAGGGATTTTCACCCCGGTTATTCCGGTCCTCCGTTGAGCGATACTTCCTGTTTTCAAAAGTATGCGCCGTTGCTTTATGAGAAAGGTTTTCAGATGCATGCCCACTGCACCGGCGATTCTGCCAACCGTTACCTGCTGCAACTGTACAAAGAAGTGCTGAAGGAAGACAAAAATGCCCGCTGGCGAATGGAACACGCGCAAACAACACCCCTGGCAGATCTACACCATTTTAAAGATCTTGGCATCGTTTTCTCCATCCATTCCGGCTGTGGGATGTATGCATCCAGAAAGCACGATCAGGCCAACCCGGATCACATCCGGAACGCCTTTGCTAGTAACGGTCTGAAAACCGGGAACGGCTGGTTGCCGCTGGGTAGCGATTTCCCCGCGGGAGACATCGACCCCATCCAAACTTTCCATGCCGTTATATCCGGCAAAGCAGGCCGTGAGGGAGCCCATGTAGGTGAATTTCCCGAAAGCAGTGGCCTCACCCGAAAAGATGCCATTCGCGGCCTCACATTCTGGGTGGCAAAATCCAATTTTGAAGAACTTGAAAAAGGTTCTCTTGAAATGGGTAAACGGGCTGATTTTGTGGTTTTGGATACCGATCTGATGACGGCTCCGAAAAAAGATATTCCCGGAGCCAAGGTGCTGGCTACCTTTATCGACGGCGAAAAAGTATTTGAGTACTAAATGTAAAAAAGCAGCCTGTAAATGGGGGGCGACGAAATAAAACCATCACATGGTCCTACCCATTTCTTTACCCGGATCAGTAGTTCCTCCGGCAAAACGATAGTTGTTTCTCCGGTTTACATCAGAGTAGGTTTAAAACCTCCGAGGATGCCGGAGAAGGACCAAAACCCAAGGATCATATCGTGTTAGATTCAGAAAGAAGGGCAATCGATGGTACGGAAGCGAGGCCGGCGTTTTTTACAAGGAAAGAGAAATTGGGTCGAAATCTCGTGCGAACCAGTGGCAGCAGTGGATAGTTTCGAAACCGTTACATCATAACTGTATCCAAATTTGAAGCTTTTGGTCTGAACTCCCACCAGAGTGATAAAAGAATCTGCATTTCTGTACCAAATTCCGGCTACTATAGGGCCTTTTTGAACGTAGACACCCAGATTGAGCTGTTGAAAAGTCCCTTGTTGCTGATACAATATGTTGGGAGAAATGAACACATCATCTTCGGAATAACGGGTGTTATTTAACGGGATCATGGCACCAAGATGGCCGGTAATTTTTAAGGGCAATTTACTGTCGCCGGAAACCAAAGATTCGTTGGGTTGGGTAAGGTGATGTACCGCTGCTCCGAAATAAAAACTTTTACTAAAGCCCAATATACCGGTTGAAATATCAATATCAGAGGAAGTACCGCCTCTCGGTTGTTCGTTGCTGTTGAATATAAAACCATAGCGAGGATCAATCTGATCGCCAAAGCTCAATTTAGACCAATCAAGTGCTTTTTGCATGTAAGTAGCCTGAAACCCTACACGAAGGGCAAACCCATGTGTTATGTTCAGGTGGTAAGCATATTGACCGCTCACAGTGGTGGTTCTTAAAGTGCCTTTGGCTGCATCATCAGCAGTCACCAAAATTCCCAATCCTCCCGAAAGATCGCGTACCATCTGATCGTAAGATGCACTGTAGGTAACAAATGTACCGGAAAGGGACGGCCATTGATTCCGATAGTTCAGAATGAACCTCGGACAATTGTTACTTCCGGCAAAGGCCGGGTTTAAATACAGTGGGTTTGCATAGAATTGTGTGAATTCCGGGTCTTGTGCTTTTACGGTACCAACGATCAGTACCAGTACAAATGCAACACCGGTTTTTTTCCAACTTATTATTCTCATACTCATGAGTAAATGCTTCATACTCATTTACTTTTTTTATTAAACAGACAGAACAACTGTCCATTCGCGGCTACCTTTATGTTGTGCCAAAACAAAGGATGGTGTACCATCGGAATGGTACGTTACAGGCATACTCCCAAATGTTGCAACAACTTTTCCTCTGGCCAATCTGTCGATAGCAAATCCAACTTCTGAATACATCCGTTTACAGGGAATATTCCGGCTTAACGACAACGCATTGCTTTCGGATCGGGCGTTAAAATACAAAGCAGGATGGTAAATCAAGTCAGATTCTTGTTTCGTTTTAAACGCTGCTCCTGCATAAGCAGTATGTTTCCGAGGCAATCGGCACCCTTCAACTTGCACATTATCAATGCATTTCATCTTTTTTTTGAGATAACCTGATGCTGCTCCAAAAAATATTTTTTTCACATTCATGTAAACTCCTGTTGCAATATACCGATAGCTGAAAACATTTTTTTGTTCAAAATTATCCATAATAACAAGAACTACCTCCGTCAGGGGCTTCAATGTGAAGGTTTTTCTCCAAAACGATGGGGTTAACTTTTTTTTCAGGTCTTGATCGGATGCATCGGAAACCGGAACTTTATGTTCAGATGCATAAGTAGTAGGATCGGAAAATACATCCGGTGTGTCCGGATCATTCTTATAGAGAGGGCTGGCATCAAGAAAACCGATCCGTTGGTTTTCCTTTTCAAAACGGAGAAAACGTTTACCGATATCTGTTTCTTTGTAACGTTGCCACAATTTCAAACGGACATCCCGCACAAGGTTTGAAGCATCCGCAGAATTGCCGGAAAATTTCAAAACACAGCAATAGGGTCTGCCGCTATGGGTTTTGATCGTTTTATGGTGTACTTGCCTGTTCAAACTTCCTTGTAAATAATGCCGTATGATCCGAATAACCTTTGTCTTCTTTTAGTCCAAACCATCCGAAACATTAAAAAGTTATACCTGAGAAAAAGGCCGGGCTCTTCTCTGTTCTTGTTAAAAACGTTTTCCAAACAAAACGCCATTCTTATTTATCCATACATAAACATTATATAGTTTGCCGTTTCTCTCATAGTTTACAACTCAGGAAACAACGCCAACCGTCTATTTAAACCCAATTGACCATATTCGTCTACGATGAAGCGACTGATTGGTTTGCCATTTATAATAGATTCTCTTTTAATACTTGCTTTGACAACAATTTAAGGTGCTAAATATCAACGATCGATCCTATTTTTCTCAATATTTTATAAATCATTAATGTGCTGATGGCTAATTATTTAAACAAAACATTAACGGAATATTGCCTTTTTCACAGAGGTGAAATTACCTGATCGGACAAATACACTCCTTATGTTGGGGCATGTGTGGCTGGTCGAAATGAATATAAAACCTTAAAAACAAAACATTATACACCCCTATTGCCTCCTTTTCCATGCATCGGAATGGCCATGATAACCACTGCAATGCTACCGACCATATTTTGCAGTATCCCATGAGCCAAAGGCATCTGAAACGCAATACACCTGAAAACATCCTCAGCAGGAATTTAAAACCCTGCCGGAGCAGCCACCTGAAAAAATAACCTTGCTGTAAATAGAATGATGTTCGGGACATCGGTCTGATTTTTTAACATGCTGCCGGAATCATGCTGATATTGCCTCTTTATCAGGGAAAAAGTTTAGTTTTGTTTTTGACAAACCTCCAACACCAAACCTCATGAAAAATGTGAAACGGCTTTTTGATATTCCTTACTACCAACAACAGAATTGCCCCCGGAAAATTGCCCTTTCCTCTAAAATAAATGGCAAGTGGATCAGTTGGTCTACCGACCGGTTTCTTACGGAAGCCAATGAAGTAAGCCGTGGTTTAATTGCTTTGGGTATACAACCGGGCGACAAGATCGGCCTGATCTCTAACAACCGGCCGGAATGGCACATTATGGACATTGGCATTCTACAGATCGGTGCCATAGATGTTCCGATTTATCCTACCATTTCCGAAGCCGATTATAAATTCATTTTCAACGATGCCGGCATAAAAATGTGTATTGTTTCGGACAATGAATTACTGAAAAAAGTGCATGCCATAAAAAATGAGGTGGATACGCTGGATGCCATTTATACCTTCGACGAAATTGCGGGTGCCACACATTGGTCGGTCATCAAAGAAAAAGCACATGCAACGGAACAACACACGGTTGAGGAGAGAAAAGATGCCATTAAAGCAGAAGACCTGGCTACCTTGATCTATACCTCCGGCACCACCGGCGTTCCAAAGGGAGTGATGCTTTCTCATGCCAATATTACCAGCAATTGCCTTGCTTCCTTTCCGCGATTGCCTATTGATAACAAGGCCATTGCATTGAGCTTTTTGCCCATTTGCCACATTTATGAGCGAATGATGACTTACCTCTACATGCTTACCGGTGTTTCCATCTATTTTGCTGAAAGTATGGATACCATAAGCGACAACCTCAAAGAAATTAAACCTACTGTTTTCACCGCTGTTCCGCGCTTGTTGGAAAAAGTATACGATGCGATTGTTGCCAAAGGCTCCGAACTGACCGGTATGAAAAAGAAATTGTTTTTCATGGCGCTGGAACACGGGCTGAAGTACCGGGAAAAAAACAGCAGCATATACAATTATAAGTTGAAAATTGCCCGTAAGCTCATTTTCTCCAAATGGCAGGAGGCCCTGGGAGGAAATGTAAAAGTGATAGCCTCCGGCGGTGCTGCACTTCAACCCAGGCTGGCCCGGATTTTCCATGCTGCCGGTATACCTGTTATGGAAGGTTACGGATTAACGGAAACCTCTCCCGTTGTAGCTGTAAACTGTGCCGACAACGATGGTGTGAGGTTTGGCTCTGTGGGCCGTGTACTGGAAGGAGTTTCGGTGAAAATTGCAAAAGACGGAGAAATTTTGGTCAAAGGCCCGAATGTGATGTTGGGGTATTACAACCTTCCGGAAGCTACTGCCGAAGCAATTGATCAAGACGGTTGGTTTCATACAGGCGATATCGGAGAATTTATAGACGGTGATTTTCTTAAGATCACCGATCGTAAAAAGGAGATTTTCAAAACCTCAAGCGGTAAATACATCGCACCACAGGTGCTTGAAAACAAGCTCAAAGAATCGCGGTTTATTGAACAAATTATGGTGATCGGTGAAAACGAAAAACACCCTGCCGCACTCATTAGCCCCGATTTTACTTCCCTGAAAGCCTACTGTGAAACCCACAACATTTCTTATTCCGATCAGAAAGATCTGGTTGGCAAAGAGGCAGTGGTGCATAAAATTATGGAAGAAGTAAACCAATACAACCACCTTTTCGGAAACTGGGAACAGATAAAGAAAATTGAACTAACAGCTATCACATGGTCGGTAGAAACAGGAGAACTCACACCTACTCTGAAACTGAAACGAAAGTTCATCATGCAAAAATATGCCCACCTGGTCCGGAAAATTTATGCGGCTTAAAGCATCGGAACAGATAAGAAGGTGTAAACGATGCAACGGTTAACTCCAAAGGGCGTTTTTTTTCACAAGCAAAACCCCACCACTCCCAACCGATCGGCCGGTATGCACAGCCCTATCCGGGATGCAGTCCGGTCAGAGCACTTTCCGGGATGGTTTGCGCTCCAACCGGAACAAATGCATTCGAAACGAAACCTGAAAAAATACCGAAGAAGGGCGCTACGAATCGATAAAACCAATTCATTTTAAAACTCTGTCCATCAATTTTCCCAACTCAAATACCATCGGCATGCGATCACGGGGGCCGCAGGCAAGTCGGAAACCTTTGGTTATCAAATATCCCATTAAATTCATTTCCGGAACCAGGCAAAACACGGTGATGATATATGTACAAGTTTCCCTGGCTACAATACTCACCCTGAAAGCATTATAAATATCGCATGTATAACTGCCCATTAAAACGCTCGGAAGGCCAATGTTAACAATTGTTAAAAAAATACCAGAAAGCGTAATTTGTTGTTAATGTCCTGTAAAAGACGTAAACTTTGGAAAGGTATGATT
Organism: uncultured Flavobacteriales bacterium; assembly: GCA_938010565.1. Lineage (GTDB taxonomy): Bacteria > Bacteroidota > Bacteroidia > Flavobacteriales_D > CALLUQ01 > CALLUQ01. The sequence goes on along the minus strand of CALLUQ010000140.1, from coordinate 1,763 downwards.
AGTTTAAGCCCTATTGAAAAAAATCTTTTTGTCTGAAACCCTTATAAAAAAACAACATGGCTAAGAAAAAAATTACAAAAAAGGATCCGGAAGGAAACCCCATTAAGATCAAGATTGATCACCGTACTTTCATAACGGTAAGAACCGAAGCAGCACTTAAAATGTGGTTGGAACGTTACCCTAATGCAAAAGTAGAAACCAACTGAACCAAACACCATGGCTGATCCTAAAAAGTTAACCGAAGAGGAATGGAGTGAGAAACTGAGCCCCGAATCTTTTAGGGTCTTGCGTCAAAAAGGCACGGAGATATCTCATTCGGGCAAGTACAATGAACATTTTGCAACCGGAATATATAACTGCGCAGGATGCAATACACCATTGTTTGATTCCGATCAGAAATTTAATGCCGGCTGTGGCTGGCCCAGTTTTGATGGCGAGTTAACAGAGGCCGGTATTGAGCAAAAAACGGACCATACACATGGTATGGTCCGTACTGAGATCTTGTGTGGAAATTGTGGTGGACATTTAGGACACATCTTTAATGACGGACCTTCAGAAACAGGTCTACGCTACTGCGTAAACTCTGTTTCATTAAGTTTTGAAAAAAAGGGGGAGGGGGTAAAGGGGTAATAGAGGGGTTAAAGGGTATATAGGTAACTCTTGTTTGCATTTTTACAGAATTAAACTCCAAGATGATCGTGGTGCTGATCCGGCGCATGAAAATAAGGAGCAGTTTTCACCTTTTTCTCAGATAAAAAGAGAAACTACAACAACCATCAAAACAACCGGCAGGATCAAAAATCATTTCGCCTGCAAGTATAAGCTATTTATCTTCAAAAATAAAGCGTTCGTCTTTATTTTTTGCGCATTCGTCTTAAATCCACTTCATTTTTATCGAAACATATGCGTCATTCGACGAAAGAAAACCAATATTCAAAGAGGGTGAATTCCGGCTGGAAAAGGTTTTGGCAATCCGAATGGCCTTTTTTTCTTCAACACCGGATGGCTGCTGCTATTGCTTTTTCAGATGTTATAATTGCCTTGTATAATTGCCCCCAACACCAAACTTTATACGAACAAGCGATCTGTTGATTGGGGCTGACAAAATACCAGACGAAACCATGCATTTAAAAAAGTGAGAAAGAGGATTATAAGACGGCCACCTCACTATCCAACAGCCACCGGCACCTTGCCTGGGTTGTGAAGCCACGAAAGCAAACGAGTGGGGCTTGCAGCAGGTGCAAGTCTGGTGTTTTGGGTGCTTTTCATCCGGGAAAAGAATACGAAAGACGGCTGCCACAGCCCATCATTATGCTGGCTTGAATCAACCTCTTGTAAAAGACCCATCAACCGGTTGGGTTTTGGCTTGTACAGCCTCTAACAACGGTCATCGGCCCCTTTCTTTTGGATAGGATACATGAACAGCAGCCCGCAGTTGACAGTCTGTCCGAACTAAACAGAAACGGATTCGTAGAAAAAAATCACTGATTTAGAGAAAGTTGCGTGATCCTGTATAAGGTAGTCCCCCAACGGGTAGCGGCCCCTTTCTTTTGGACAGAATACATGAGGCAGTGCGTAGTTGAGAGTCTGTCCCAACCTTGTGTGATTTGGATATATTTTATTCTGTTTTTTCCCTTAAACTAGCATCTGTATAAAATCAAAAGCAGATGTTAAATTAGTGTCCATGCGCAATTGAGGTCGTCTTAAGCACTGGCATTGAATGCCCCAGCGCAGCTTTAGGAGAGCCCCCAAAAAAAGTACCT
>CALLUQ010000139.1 GCA_938010565.1 uncultured Flavobacteriales bacterium | reverse complement strand
CAAGATGCGCTGCACTGTACTGGCACTCATCCCAAGTTTAGCAGCCATACGCTTGTGACTCCAACTGGTATATCCCTCAGCAGGCTTGCTGGTTGCAAGCTCCAATACCCGTGCTTCATCCACTGCGGTATAGGTGGGAGGTTTTCCCTGGCCAGGTTTATCCTTAAGCCCCTCGATACCCAGGGAAATGAACCTTTTTTTCCACTTGGCTACAATGCTACGGCACAAGCCCATTACTTGCTGAATTTCATCTTCCATTTCCGGTTAAAAGAAAGCCTGGCACAAGCCGTAAAATACTCTGGCTTAAAACTGGTTGCATCGCCCCGGTTCTTGCGGCAAACCATTGATCGGCTGCTCCAAAAAACCTGATCAATCCGGGTTCCAAAGCATACGTGCCTTTTGCCAACCGAAAAGAGCCTGCATCAAAGCATCTTCCGGGATCAAAAGCTTTCCAGATCGGTTGGTCGCATAGTTCCGAACCATCGGATTATTTTTTCTCCTACATCCGGTACATCAATATGAATGATGTAAACCCCACCTGAAATGGGTATTCCAACATGGTTTTTCAGGTCCCAGTCCAGATAGGTTTGCACGTTGTCTTTTCCGAAAGTACGGACCAGTGTTCCTTTTACATTGTAGATACGGATCTTACATGTTTCGGGAAGGTTCACCAATTTTACCCGGTTATCCAACCGGCTGGTTTCGTAGGTTGACGAACTATAATAAGGATTCGGTACAATGTTGATGAGTTCAAGCGCACTGTCGGCGGCAGTTGCATTGGCCTTAGAAGTAGCCAGGTTGCCCATGTCCCATTCGTACATCGGGCGCCAGTTGTTGAACACTGTTCCTGCGCCCGTATCAAACGTTTCGTAGGGCTTTTTTACTCGCAAACGAATCCTTACATCCGTACTCATGAACGTTTCTCCCTCTGCCACCAAAGGCAAACCCACCCAACAAACGGAACGGTAAACCCTGATCTTATCGCCGCTGCTGCCGTTCATCTGTGTTTCCAGGTACTTGCCTTTGTCGTAGGCGGGCATACGGGTGCTGTCTCCGGTAGTGGCTGCTTCGTTGTTGAACACATAGATGTAATGTTTGCCGCCAAACCGAGGGCTGAATAAATTGGTGTACATGCGATCGCTGGGGTTCCATTTCATATCGCGGCCGTTATCGCCAGCCAGCCAGCTGTCTTCGCCAAAGGCCATGTTCAGGCGTTCGCCGGTTTCCAGGTTGATAGCATATCCGGGGAACCAACCCATGCCGTTGCCGAGGGAACCATCCGGTTTCCCGTCTTTGCCTACACTGGGTGCGGCACGAAGGTCGCTTTTAACCGCTCCGCCCTCTGCCAGAATGGGATCTTCTTGCAACTCAATCACGGCACAACGGGTCCAGAGGTTCTGATTGTCGGTGATCACAATGTCTATCGATTGCAAGTTGGCAATGTTAGACATTGCAATGGTATTCGCGAAGCCCGGACCTACGGGTCCGCCAGGTGCATCGTCCGTCAAACCGGCCACCAAGCGCCAGGGTGCCCACCAGCCTCCGAGTATGTTTTCATAAAGTTCTTCGTCATCAATGCCAATATAATCGTTGTAGATATCATTCGGCGGAGCATCTTCCTCAGCTGTTCCGCTGCGGATCCAGTTTTGCTCGGAGAAACCATCCATATCCGGAACACCGGTTAACCACCGTCGGGTGCTATCGGTAAACACGATGTTGGATGCGCCTTCGATCGGTTCGGTAAAAAGTTGTAATCCTACCGTTGGGGTATAAACATACTGTTCAATTCCGATCGAAAAACCAAATTCAGGGAACAATTGTTCATTGCCGATCGCAATGGTTTTATCGGCCGTATAGGTTTCACCGGCAGGTACATTGGTAGCGGGTATGGCATCCAGCACCGTTAACTCCCACAAAGAAGAATCCAGATCGCCCTGATCGTCTTCCAAAAAATGCAACCGGAAACGGGCATCGGGCACGTTCAACGGATCGATCACTTTTACGTTGATCGGGCCTTTACCGGCCTGGTAAGTGGGGGTGGTCATGCGGTAGTGGGTAACGATCGTTGCTTCGGTGGAAGTGGTGAAATCGAGTTCCAGGCTTCCGTTTCCTTGTCCTTCCATACGGATAACCTCAGGCCCGTCGCCATAAGCCGAACGGGCTACCGTGCCGCCCGCTTCCGGGGTGGGGTTGTGCGGAATTCCGGCATAGGTGCGTATGGCTCCCGTAGCCGCTTTGCGCGATGGTTTGTAAGGTTTTTTCTGTCCATCCAAAGCAAGCCCATCCGTAGGATCAAACGATTTATAATTGTTATAAGCATAAGCAATGGCCATAAAATGGTAGGTTTTGTGGTTGATGAGGGTACGATCGCCTTGAGCAAACTGATCTTCCGTTACCTTAAACGAGTGTACAATGCCTGCATCGTTTCCTTCCGCCATCACGATAGGAATGCTCGCTTCCAGATCCTCATTGAATTCAAAGTTGATCAACCGTTTTACCCCATCCTTGATGTCGCATTGGGCGACCAAACGGGCCAACGCTGCATTGTGTAAGTCGTTAGGGCCTACCGCATCGTTTACGGTTTGATAGATCTGATAGCCCTGGAAGCGATAATACGGGTCGTAGTTTACCTGAACGGTGGTGGTATCGGGGATGTATTGGCCGGTTGTGGCATCCAGGGTAAAGTTTACATGGGTAACCGATACTCCTTTGGGAATAAAAGGATCAAGTTCGGCATAATCTTCGTTGGCATTATTCGAGTTTGGAGTATTGTAAATGGTGAGGATAAGTGTGTTTTCCAGCTCCTGAATGGCCATTTCGGGAGCATCCGGTCCGTCGAGTACACGAAAACAGTTTTCAAAAAGTGCCTGTGCTTTGTCGTCTGCCCGTTGAACCGCTTCTACCGATGAAAACGGGTCGCCTTCAAACGAGCGGGCATATACGATGCCAACGGTAATGTTATTGACGGCACCCGGCAACAAGGTAAATGGCCCTGCCGATTGGGCAAAGCGCCGGTCGTACGGTGTGTTGCCAGAGCTTTGTTCTGTCCAGGAGGGTTGAGGATTGCCGCCGGTTCCCCATCCCAACGGATCGGAATCTCCCGGAAACATAAAATCGCTTTCAACATCCATATTGGCCTGAGGATCGGAAATATGGCCGTTGCCTCCGTATACAAAGCGTGTTCCGTCTTTCCAGAAACCGCGGAGGTAGTTGTAATAATCGATGCCCGATTGGGGGTCGGTTTGGTTGGGATTTCCTCCATTTCCGGTATTGTTATAGTACAAGAAGCGGCGCATTCCAAATCGTTCGTTGTCTGCGATCCCATCGCCATAGCCGATGCCATTTCCTTCCACGGCTTCATGATGGCCAATTCCGATGGCGTTATCGATGCCATCGTTATCCTGATAAGGGCCTTCAAAGAAATCCACACCGATGGCAGGTGGGTTGGAGCCATATCCTTTGAACCCGGAAGCCGATGCATCAAATGCACGGCCGTTGTATGCGTAGCCCAACCCTCTGCTTACATCACAGCCTACGTAGTCGTCGGAAGGCCCGCCCAATGCCACGTCTACGAATTGTCCGAAATATGTTTCATAAAGCGTTTGGGTACCGCGGTTGATCAACTCATAATTAAAAAAAGTCATGTTGTTTACCTCATCGTTGGTGGCAAAGGCAAAAGCCTGTGCTTTGATTTCCATGCCAATGGGGTCGGAACCTGTTTCCGTATGAATGTTGCCCTTGTCGTTAAACACCCACCACAGGGTTTGATCGCCAAATAAGGTAACCCGACGATCAGTCGGGTTGTTGCAGTCCATTTCCTTGTTCAGATCGTACCAGGGGTAATCGCCGGCTCCTGCCGGATCGTACAGTCCATCGTTATTTCTGTCATAAAAAGGGGCCAGATAAAAATCCTGACCAAGGGAAACGTCTCCATGTGCCGGCCAATTGATAATGGCTTCCGGAATGGTATATCCCGGAAAGTTCGCCGTTTGTGTATGGGTGTTGTTGTTGAGATCTTCTACTCCGGCATTCCACCAACTGTTAAATTGTTCTACTTCTTTTCGGGTAATGACAAAGTGCTTGTCGTATTGGCTACAAACATCGGGTGTGATCTCGGCATTACCGGTATTGGTCAGGGGGCCGGTCCAGTAATCGTTTCCATCCCGGTAACGCACTGCGGCCAATTTTAACTGGCCGTTAATATCCACTCCTCCCAGCCACAGAGACCCTGTAAAAAGGGCATGAATGCCTGCGTTTTTTGGTACTTCATACATCGAAGAGTTTTGTCCGGGGGTCTGCCAGGCATTGCCTCCGGTATGGATCAACGCGCGAACATTGTTCAACGCCATAGTGGTGGTGGAGGTAGACGGTGGGCAACCTGCGGCTTTGGCGTTTAAAATTTCGGTTTCATTCTCATTTTCAGACTTACCCGATAAGTAGGGCTGTGCTAATGGAGCAAAGGGCAAGAGGATCAGCAGAAGTAAAAGAGCAATCCTGTTCAAAATGGTCTGTTATTTCATCGGTAAACAAGATCAAAAATAAGGAAATACCATTAGTATGGAAAATTTTCAGGATAAGCAGGCAGGGCAAACGCATTTATTTCCCAGCGTACTTAATTGAAGCTTTAGCACCGGAATAAGCCACGGTAACGATTGATGCAATGGTTTTTACTTGGCTATCTTTAGTAGCCGGGATATGCGTGACTGTAAGGCACAAACGTTGACACCCGGTTTTGGATTTTGTATCTTTATCAGTATCAAAAAAAAGCGAATGGCGGAATTTGTTGAAAAATATGTCAACCCTTTTACTGATTTTGGATTTAAGAAACTCTTTGGAGAAGAACCCAACAAGGATCTGTTGCGAGACTTTCTAAATGAACTGCTCAAAGAAGAGCAAGGCACCATTACAGAACTGACTTACCTCAAAAACGAACATTTGGATCAGGATCTGAACCGAAAAGCAATTTTTGATCTCTACTGCACCAACGAACGAGGAGAAAAATTTATCGTTGAACTACAGAAAACGAAACAG
>CALLUQ010000138.1 GCA_938010565.1 uncultured Flavobacteriales bacterium | reverse complement strand
AACGATCTAATACAAGTTACCACCTGCCTCTGCAATATCGTTATTCCATCTTTTAAATCAAATCACAACTTCATTGGTTATTTTCCGTCTCAAATGGAAAATATCGTTATTCCATCTTTTAAATCAAATCACAACTCATTTACATCGGAACGAATGACCTCAAAAATATCGTTATTCCATCTTTTAAATCAAATCACAACCTTTTGAATTGTAGCAACTTTCAAGTGCTTGTTTGTGGCTTACTTTCTGAAAAACAATGGTGTCATTCGGCCGGAGTTGTCCCAGTTTCCAAAGCTCCGATGATATGACGGTGGCCAAACAAACGAACCCGCCCAGGCTGGGGCCATCAGGGCCTAAAATAATGGGCATATTTCCTGTGAAGTTGATGCTTCCTATGGTATAAACGTAATCGTGTAAATTGGACGGATGGCTTCCGCCATCTCCTCCGGTGGTTCGCGCAAATTCGGCTTTTGCTCCCAGCAACCTGAAACCAAGTCTGTTGGATTGATAGTGTACACGCCATGTTTCGGAGAAGAATACATTAACCATTTCTTCCGTAAAATAATCGGGCGAAGCGTGGGGCCCCACCATCGCTTTTAGTTTCCAATCATTTGAAAAGAAATCAACCGAAATGTTCTCCATACCGGGCAATTCGGCTGCTGTTCCTTTATACGCATCCGACATTAACCGATCTCCCGCTTTTAATGCACGGCCATGCATGCCACCAAAATTTCCGGAAACAAAGGTAGCCGTACTCCCCAGGTATTTTTTTACATTTAAGCCGCCTTTTACTGCCAGGTAAATGCGCATTCCCGTATTTTTAACATTGCCAATTTTCAGCAGGTCTCCTTTTTTTACTTTTATGGCCTTGTATCGTTCTATTTTTTTTCCCGCCAGGGTAACGTCTGTCTCCGCCCCTGTGATCGCAATGCAAGTGTCTTTTCCGAATTTTAAATGAGCACCCGATATGGTCATCTCAAGGCCTGTGGCATTTTCATGATTCCCCAGGCATGCATTAGCCAGCCCGAAAGATCTGTTATCAATGGCACCGGAAGGAGGAATGCCAACCCCCCAATACCCTTTACGCCCGTGCAGATCCTGAATGGTGGTTTGAAAACCGGGTTTTATGACTTCAATCATATCGTTGTTTAGTATCCGACTGTTGCCGATAAAACGGCCTCTTGTTGTGTGGCTCTGAACTGTAAAGTCTCCGCTTCAACCAGGGCTAAAAAATCCAGATGATCATTCACCCTGAACTCGGATTCTTCCACCTCGGGAGAAGGGTTACCCGACGATCTTAATTCCAACAATTCATCTTCGGAAACCGGATAGAAATACATCCGGTCAAATGGCCTCAACAACCACGGAGCCTCTTCAAAGCCTTTTCTGTCTTGCAGTGTGTTCCAGATCGCAAGTGTTCTCCCTATGAGCTGATATCCTCCGGGAGATTCCATGGGGTAGATACAGCCATAAGATCCTCCTATTCCTACACACCCTTCATGCGTAAAAGTTCTTGCCGGATTGTATTTGGGAACCACCAACCTGGACCTGGGGTCGAGCGGAATGGAACAGGGAGCACCCAAATAAACATCGCCCAGCCCAATGACCATGTGCGCTGTTCCAAGGTGTTTCCGAAATACTTCATCTTTGCTTTTAAGGCCGTTACATTTTGCAATGAATGCGATGTTATCCGGCAGGTAAGGGCCTTCCTTGCGTACGGTTCTCATGTATTGTTCAATGGTCCTTTTAGACCAGCTATCGTCATAAGCTATCGGCAACTTTATTTTTCTCGACGGCAAAATAAGCTGATCCACCGTTCCGATGTTGCGCTCAATATCGATTAAAATTTCAATTAACTTGTTTAACCGGAGCGTGATCGGATGGTATTTTATCCACAGCGACCGTACTCCTGCTCCCGTTTCAGACAGCCCTTTGATGTTGGCTTCAAGGAGCGCTTGTTCCAATAAATGAACCCGAAATCTTAACCTCAGATCAAACGTTGTGGGTCCGTATTCCACCAATATACATGCATCGCCGGAATACCGGTATATTACCCGGGGCGAATGATCTGTTTCCGAAATTATTTTAATCACGGAGTCGGAACTGGCAATGCGGCAATCATCGGCACTTTTTAGCCCCTCAAACTTGGAAATGCCGTGTTCGTTCCCTATAAAGTCTGCAACAGCCATTTACAGATGTTTTGCATTTGTTTTGTTGAAAAATGGGGATTCACTGTTGTTTTAATCCGGCTAAAGGTCAGGTTCTCCCTTTATAAAAACAATATTAGCCTTCTAAAGTTTTTAAGAGTACTGTGGCCCCGGCAGGGCAAACGCATTTAAAAGTACGATCTACAAAGGGCGGTTGATGGCCCCTTGAAAGGGAAGGGGATGAGTTAGGAGTGATGGGGTATGTGGTGCTTGTTTTCAGGCCGCATATTTGGGATTTTCGGTGGTCCGTAAAATGGAAGCGTTGCGTTGGCATATCTTGGGTAAGCGGATGTTTTTACGGGGATGTAATGCCGAAAAGAAGTTTCGGTACGCATGGATGAAAATGCGTTCCTGTTGGGCAATAGGAAGCCATACTACTCTAAATTTAAATGCGTTTGCCCTGGTGGTCCCAGTCTGTTGTTTTCATTTAACGGTTCGGTAAGTACATTATAAATACATGAATTCCTCCGCTCAATTGTAGTCGATCCTAATTTCTTTTAGTTTTCCGCTTTGCGGCTTTTTTTCGAGGCTTGAGCTGAAAAAATATAGATAATCAGTATTTAACCACCACCTTTTTATACCTGCGCTTTTCGCCTTTGATGACAATGAGGTATTTTCCGGCAACCCGATTGGAAAGGTCTGCGGTATTGCTTTCGTGAGATGAGACAACCCGGCCGTCCATGTTGTATATAAGCAGTTTTTTAAGGCGATCGTCCGATGGCAGAGCAACATAAAAAACGCCAGACACAGGGTTGGGATAAATGGCGGAACTGTCTTCAAAAAAAATGGTGGGTACGGCTACATGGGTCAACGTATTTTCGGTTCTGAATGCTGTTCCGCTGTCTCCTACCACGTAACAAAAAGATGCCGTACAAAACAGTGCATTCAAATGTTGTGTGGTATTTAAGACCTCTTCTGCCCAGGTAAGGCCTCCGTCGGTCGTTTTTATGAGCATGCCATGTTCTCCGGCAGCATAACAGGAAACATCGGATTCGGCAAAAATCGCTCTGAGCGTTTGTGTATTTGAAAGCCCTGTAGAAAGCAATGTCCAGGTATTTCCCGCATCGTTTGTTTTAAAAATTTCTCCAAAATACCCGGCGGCATAACCGTGTTGATCGGAAGCGAAGCGGATGTCAAAAAAATCGCCTGCCACCTGAAGGTCGACCCAGTTTTGCCCGTGGTTTGTCGTTTTAAAAACGGTGCCGGGATAATTTCCGGCGAAAAAGCCGGTTGAAGCATGCGTAAAATAGAGGTTCCCGATGGCCGGAGGGGCATTTGTTTCGGTTGTTTGCCACGTTATTCCTCCATCCGTTGTACGTTGTACAAAGTTCGGTTGATAGTTGTGTCCGGTATCGGGTGAAGTAAAGTGAATTTTACCATCAACAGCCGTATTCAATACAGTCCAGCTCTGCCCTAAGTCATACGATTTCTTAAGTATTTGCGAAGCGGAAACCGCACGGTAACCTGCTGCGTAAATGGTAGAATCATTGACGAATTGTACATCCGTAAAAAACACATCCGTTTCATACGAAATGGTATCCCAACGCTCTCCCGTATTGTGTGTGCGTAAAAGGAGGCGGTTGCTTCCCAGAATGCACGTACTGTCATTGATACAAGCCATAAAAAGGTAGTTTTCGTCTGCAGGAACTCCCTGCATCCGGGCCCACTGTGCAGTGGCTACGGTGTTGAACAGCAAACCCATACAAAGCATGCGTATTTTTATCATTCCGGCAACTGATTTCAATGGCGGGCAGGAGTTTATAAAAAAAGGAGCAGGAAATGCCCACTCCTTTTCTTGTTATTTATGGTGTTGTACGTTGCTTAAAGTTAACGAATAATTATGTTTTTTGTGTCTTTCACCACTCCATCGGCGATCAACAATACGCTATATGTACCGGAAGGGTAATTGCTGGCATTGATTACCAACGAACGGCCGGCCGGATCAGCCTGGAATGTTCTTTCCATGCCATTGCTTGTGTTCATCAGCATGATCTGAACACTGGAGGCGCTGCCAACCCTAAAGCGGATCGTCATTTTGTTACGAACCGGATTCGGTGAGATTCGAAGAAGCTCAGCAATAGCCGGGCATAATTGGTTACTAACATTTACTGTGACTTCATCCTGAAGGATAATCCCTTCACGCGTTATGGCTTTTAGCGTATAGGTGGTTGCACTCGCCGGAGCTACTACTGCATCCGTATTATAGGCAACCAGCCGGCCGTTGCTGTTATTGATCCACCAGTAGTTCATGCACTTTGCCTGCGGAAGAGCGGTAAGTACGGTATTGCATCTTTTGTCGATGGTACGGTTTTCGCCGGCATCGATGGTTTGCTCTATGACGGGTTTGGCAATGTTATAATGTACTCCGCCAATGGCTTCGCCGGTAGTTGCCACCGTTTGTGTGATCTCGTATTCAAATGCTTCTTTTTCCGACACGGGGTTACCCGGGTAAAGCACCATCAGAGAAGTGGTAAACGTTTCCGCTTCTTCCATTTTCAGGTTCTCGAACTTTGCGTTAATATCGGTGATCTCAAACAGTTTCGTAGAAGAGGGTACAAGCAATGATCTTGGGTCAATGCGGTTGTTCCACGGTCTTTCCGATGTACTTACCGTATTCACTCTTTTAAAGCCGGAACCTTCTCCTCCACCTTTCATCCAGACATTATACATGCGTTCATCCATGGCGATCATCACGGTTGCTTCTTCGGTAATGTTGGTTCCGGGGTCTTCTACCGGAATGGACTCTGCATCGATCTCCCAGTGATTTCCTTCAAAATCGTGCATCATCACAGGGCCGGTCATGGGAGGAATGGGCAGTTCCGATGCCGGTACGGAAAACTCCACGTTGAATGTTTCGCACCGGTCCAACGGATTGGAAATGGCCACAGCCACACCAATGTCTTCCATCAGTTCCACACATTCGATATCGGGTGGAAGGATGCCTGCAATGTTATCCACCAGTGTAAGGTTTTTCCAGATGATGTTGTTGTTGTTCCTTACATTGGTGCTAATGGCGGCCCCTTCGGGAAAGGTCATCGGATCGTTTGCAGCTACAATGCGGGCCAGCAAACAAAAATGCCACTGGTTGGGGTTAAAGGGAGCATAGTCGGCCGGGTTGGGCATGGTCCATACAAACTCAAGAATGGTCTGATCTCCGGCCTGGATAACGTTGGGGGTTTGGGTACCGATGATATCGCCACCCGACAGAAAAGCAGGGCCCGGATCGAGGTCGGTTGTTCCGTTCCAATGTGCCGGCCATCCCAAACCGGTGTTGGCTTTGGCCCAATATAAACTTACCTGTTCTGTTCCCAGCGAACTTTGAAACCCTCTGTTGCGAACCCGCACATAAACAAATACAGGTGTTGCCATCTGGTATTCGGGGTTTTGATGCGTATGGTTCGTAAGGCCGTCATTCTGGTTTCTTACCCAGATGTCTTCACTTTTCCACATGGGTCCGGTATCGGGGTTGGGTTCTTCTCCTCTGTCCCTTTCATCGAACACCACTTTGTGGGTATCTTTCATGTACAGGTCTACCGGATCAACGGTGGATTGAGGGCAATGCTCTTCCCATGCCTTCCATAAATCGTCTGTGTAAGCATGCCAGAGCCAGAAAATGGGTGCACCCGGAGAACGAAAAGCCCCCATTGCTCCACTCATAATTACATGTACATTGTCGTGGTAAGGAGTTTCTATTCTTCTGCTCAGTCCGTTTGCATCCACACCCAAGGGAACGGTTGGCGAAAAATTCCAGTCGCAAATGTCGTTATTGCCCCCGGGTTGTACAGGCAAAGAAAGGGAAGAGGGTAACGATTGGCTCGGGCACCAGTTGGAGGGTGTGCCGCATCCTCCCGGAAAATTGGAGCAGGCGGTGGCTGCACAATCCGGATCTACCACCTGAAATTCAGTGGGTGTGCAGGTATTGGGATCCCATGATGGAAGGGGTACAAACTGCGGGTAGCCTTGTTCCAAAAGATAATCCTCCATTCCTTCGATGTACATTCTGTGGAAGGGCAAAAAATTAAAATCATCGTGAATGTTGTAGGCCGGGTCTCCGGTGATGGCCGTGTAGTCGCAATGCTGCTTTATGATATCGATTGTAATGTACTGTTGCATCAAGGTAACCAGTGTTGTGCGGTCTCCCGATGAAAAGGAAGCAATGTCGGGCCTGGCTTGCCCGTAAGCAAAGCAAGCGGACAACATCAGTAAGGCAGTGAGTAAACGATTTTTCATGTGGTTTATTTTTGATGGTTTGTAACTAACAGATGACGGAAATATTTGGAATTTTTTTGTTGCTACACAAGACGGAAAACACGTATTTTTTCTATTTGGTGCTAAAAGCGTATTTTCTAACTATTAAAAGCTTAATTTACAAGAATGTACTTCTTGTAGGTTGTGCCTATTTCCATTGAACAAAAGGTCGGGGCCTTAAAAAAGTTCGATGGAATGGATGCGCAACACTACCGTTTGCATGTCTTGTTTCGGATAACGGTGCGATCATCAAAAAACATAGGACAATTATCAAGGAGCAGAAATATCGCTTTCTCACGATATTATTCTGAAATACGATCAAGCCAGCTTTCCGATAGCGTTTTTATACCGTAACGGAAAACAACATACGGGATTAAATGGTTCACAAACCAGATCTGCAAATAAGTTGAGTTTCCATTTTAACACATCGCTCACTGCTATCCATATTGCGAAAATCCAACACTGGCTCCAAGGCCATAAAGAACAAAACAATGTATTTTCAATGGCAAACATTAAAACACGGCATAACAATAGTTTAATGCTTAATCGATTTTTAGCCTTGTTTGTTATTTCCGCAAACAAGGCAATAAATAGAAAAAGGATGAAGAAAGCTTTGGAACAGGGTAAAATTGCGGCTTAAAACTTAACGGAGTATTGTATTATGCACCAGCATATTAAGTTTTGTGAAACCACCGGAGCATAAAAAAACGCCTCGGGCAAAATTCGGGAAAAGAATTACCGGAGGCGCTACGGATCTTAATTTTTTGAAAGAACCCCGGCGTTAACGTTCGTCCGGAGTTTTGT
>CALLUQ010000137.1 GCA_938010565.1 uncultured Flavobacteriales bacterium | reverse complement strand
GTAGTGGTAGTGGCGTTTTCCGCCTTCGGCATCAATGGTGCGTTCCACGTCACCCCTTTCGTTGTATTCCCAAGCCGGGCTGGCCCCGTTGGGAAGGTTGGTTTGTATGGGATTGCCGCGCTCATCGTATTGATAAAATGTAGGGGTTTCTTCGGCATCTGTTTCGCGGATCAGTTCAAAGTGTTCGTTGTAGCTGAAATACCGATGGTTCCCCAACGGATCGGTGATCTGGGTGATCAGGTTATTTTCATCAAAATAATAAATGCTTTCCCCTTTGCTGTTCCGGGAGCGGGTACGCCCTTCTTCAAACTGTAAAAACCCTTCCAGTATGCCATCGTCGCCCCAAGTATGTACGCATCTTTTTTGCGTGTCGTATTCCCAGTAAAACGATTGTCCGTTGCGGTCGGTTTTTTGCACCATCAGGTGGTTTTGGTATACGATCTCGGTGCTTTTCCCCAACGCATCGGTAATGGAGATCATATCGCCCTCTACATTGTAGCCATAGCTGACCAGTTGTCGGGTTTCTCCTTTATAATGCACCCTGATGTTTTGGATACGTCCCTCCCGGTCGTGATCGAAGTGTATGGTTCTGCCAACGGTATCGGTAAGCCGGATGAGTTTTCCGGCATAGTCGTAGTTGAACCGGATGGTAAACCCGTCTTCGTTTTGAATGTGTGTTACGCGGTGTTCTTCAAAATCGGTGGTTTGGTTTTTTTCGTAGTGATAGGTGAGTTGGGTGGCATGATCGGTCAGTTGATAGCTTTTTCCATCGTAAGAAAGGGTAATTTTTTCCCTTCTGTTGTAATGTTCCGCACCAGGCAGCAACAGATCAAAACCTACTGCCCTGCCATCGGGCAGGATAAGGCCAATGCCTTGCCGGGTGTGTACATCTACCTTTAAAGGCAGGTCGTAGTTGCAGCTTACTCCATGCCCGAGCATTCCGTTGCATTGGGAAAATGCGTTCCATGAGCGTTCCCATTGGATGGGGATGGGGCCGGCCAGTTCAAAATCAACGCCTTCGTACACCACTTCTCCGGTGACCAGGTTGACCGGGTCGAACCCAAACCTGCAACGCACTTTACTGAGCTTGTTGGTTTTCCCAAACATGTTCTTCAAAAGGGAGTTGAACGATTTTATTCCTTTTTTTAAGAGCTTTCCCAATGCCTTTACTCCAATCATGGCGGCTAAACGCATGCCCATTTCTGCCAGGGTGTATTCATGCGGAACTTTTGCCCCTCCTACCATTACGGGGTTTCCCGAGCCGATGATAACTTTCATGCTGGTGGGGTAGTTGTAGAGTGCCGCCGGAAATTTGAATCCTTTTCGGGGATTGGTGGGCAGGGGCATGCTGGCAAAGGGCGGATCCCAACAGGTGAGTACTTGGCAATCTGCTGCGCTCATTTCCACTCCATCCACAAAAACCGATTCGCTTCCAAAATACACCTCTCCATCGTTTACGGCCATAGGTGGCATCGCCAATGGGCCCAGGTGATTGGCTAGAGGTGGAGCCAGACTAAAAACACTGGTTGTGGTACCTGCTTTCGGCTTTCCGTTTACCCAAACCGACCCGATCAGATAGTCAAAAGGATCGAAGATCATTCCAAAAAACGGATAGGGAACCGGTACGGGAACCAGCCCGATGATCAGCCAATGCATATCGAGTGCAAACACCAGATCAAAGTGTTTGGAGGCCGGCATGGATGAAGTGGACTTTGCCGCATACTCGAAGGGTTCCCAGTCCATCTGTACGTTTTCGGTAAGGTCGGCTACCTGCTTTTTTATTTCATCTACCTTTTGGGCAAGTTGAAAAGGCAGGGGTTTTTCTGTGTTTGCCATCGGTTAATGCGGTGTTGGGTGCAGCCTATTTTTCCGGGCTTTTTGGGGGCTTTGAAGCGATTGCCACCAGTCGGGCCCTGCTATTGCTGCGATTTCTTTAAATAGTTGGGTGCGATCGTACCCAAATTGGGCACACAGGTGCATCATTTGTTTTCCTGCAAGGGGGAAGGTAGAGGCTTTTGCCTGGGGAGGTTCCATTTCCTTAAAGGTGTCAAAAGCCACCCGATAGGCATTCCATGCTTCCGCATCGTGGTGTATGGATCCGGCAGCAAGCCCGTAGAGCCTGTTGGTTTCGATCACCAAAAAGACATCGTTCAGTTCTTTTGCAATGGGGGGTGTTTCTTTCAGGCAATCGTAGGCCAGTTGACGGTCTTTATACCGTAAGGCATAGCTTCCTTTGAGCAGGATGTTTTGCAGTTTTAAGCGGGGGTTGTGGTCGGAGTATGCAATGGCGGTGGTGATCTCTTTCAGGGTGCGCTTTTTGTCTTTCAAAAATGAAAACACGGTAGATCTGAAAGCATAGACACTGGCTAGAGTATCCATCCGTTCGTTTTTTTGGGCAATGGCAATGCACTTTTGGGTTTCCTTTAATGCTTGTTCGGTTTTGTTTTTGCCCAGTAGTGCAGAGGCAACCAGTAAATGTTTTTGAAATAAAGCATCCGGGTCGTCTTTCTCTTTGGAGGTTTCCCGGTGTGCGGCCATCATGGCTGCCATCGCATCGATGGCAGGCTTTACCAATACCACCGACCTTTTTTTGGATGTTTTTTTTAAGAGCGGAAAGGGTTGCCGGTCATGGATCATGAATTTGATCCGGGGATCTGTTTTTTGATCCGTCAACGAAACAAGCCATCTGTTGAAGTGATCCATGTCGTACACCGTTTCGGGAGACAGTACAAAAACAAGTTTTTCGTTTGAGAAGAGTTCGTAATAATCCGGAAGCGTGTTGATGTTGGCCACAAAACAAGCAGCGTCAGAGCCTTTTTCCCAACCTTCTTCCAAGGTCCATTTTGCTTTTCTTTTTTGTTGGTCGGTATTCAGGTCATCGTGCCATGCCTGTATGGCTTTTTCAAATTCCCGTAACATGCTTTTTCCATAGCCAAACACATCTTCAAAGGCGGTATTAAACAGCAGGAAAACATCTTTTCCTGCCGCATCTTCCGACATTTGGTAGCGAATAAAAGCATCTACAAATTCGATTTCCGACCGGCTGCCTTCCCAACAGAAGAGCACGGCCTGCGGATGCGCCTGCTTGAGCTGTTCCCACTGGATCCCAATTTTCAGGATCTCTTTTACTACGGCATTGTTTTCCACCTTAGTTATTGTCCTTTAGTTCAGGTTGATTTGTCCTCCGGCTACATCTACTTTTGTTTCTCCGGTAATGGTGGCTTCTTTGGAAGATAAAGCAGCATCTTTTTCAGCCCCCAACGCTAAACTTTCTTTGCCATTAAGGGTAGCTTTGTCAGGTGTTAACTCCATCTTGGAGCCGTTTGCATCTCCTTTGCCTGCACCTGCCTGTATTTCTTTTTCCGCTTTCACATGGATGTTTTCTCCCATCAGGTTGATGTTGCCCTCTTTGTCCATTACAAGCACACTTTTCCCTACGCGAAGGGCAAGGGTATCGTTTGCCGAAATGGTCACTACTCCTTTTCCATCCAGAGCAAAGAGGTTTTGGGCTGCATCTGCTACCACAATGCTTCCATTGTTTTCATCATCATCAAACAAAATGGTACTCCCACTGCGCGTGGTCAGGCTTTTCATTTTATTGGCTTCATACCCGCCTGCTCCCGTGGTGCCGTTGAACAGGCTGCCCATGACAAAGGGACGGTTGGGGTCGTTGTACCGGAACCCGACCATTACCTGGTCACCTGGCTCGGGAATAAAAACGAATCCTCTGTTTACGCCTACTTTACTACTGCTGCCTGCGTCCGGAGTCATCACCCGGATCCATGAGGTTTTCATTTCGCCGGTCTGCCATTGGAACTGTACTTCCACACGCCCCTTTTTTTCAGGGTCTTCGTTTGAGAGAACGGTGGCCATTTGTGGTTGTGCTACGGGCAATTCCACATCGGGTTCGGGTAAAAACGCAACCCCTGCCGGAATGGCTTCGAACCGGTTGGAGTATTCGTACGTTCCTCTGGCGTAATGCACAATGGAGGTAATGAGAAACTCCCCGTAATTTTTGATCTTAGTTTTTCCGTTTTCTGTGATACCGGCACTTACTTTAATGATACTGCCTACGGTGAGTTCCTGTTTGTCAGATGACCCGGTAAGCACGTTGCTTCCGGCCACACGGCT
>CALLUQ010000136.1 GCA_938010565.1 uncultured Flavobacteriales bacterium | reverse complement strand
GAACTCATTTTCAGATGACCTTATGGCGCCATACCTGCATAAAACAACACGGTAGATCCATAGAAACGTGTTGTGAAGAAACATAAAAGGGTTTACAGCATCGCATCGAACTTTAACTCAAATAAGGTTGAGACGAGGGTTCCGATGGCTTATTAGTATCTTTGCTCTATGACCGGACGATTTAAAGATGGTTTGCGTTACCTGTCGCGGTTCACGCTCCGACGGGCTTGGAACGGCATTAAGGTGATCGGCAGTTATTACTTTTCCCGCTGGACCCGAAAAGAAAGGCAGTGGGGCATGCCTATGGCCATTGCCATTGAGCCCACTACTGCCTGCAACCTGGGTTGTCCGGAGTGCCCGAGCGGCCTGAAACAATTCAGCCGGCCCACCGGAAATCTAAAAAGCCAACTCTTCCGAAAAACCATCGATGAACTGGCTCCCACACTCACCTATCTTACGTTTTATTTTCAGGGCGAACCTTACATCCACCCTTCTTTTTTGGATATGGTGCGTTATGCACATGAGCGGAAAATCTATACTGCCACCAGTACCAATGCTCATTTTCTCAATGCGGAAATGGCCCGGAAAACGGTGAGATCCGGGCTGGATCGTCTGATCATTTCCATCGATGGTACAGATCAGGAAACCTATGAACAGTATCGAGTCAAGGGGTCGATCCATCGGGTATTAGAGGGTACACGTCACATGGTTGAAGCCAAAAAAAGCCTGAAGTCTGCAACGCCTCATCTCATTTTTCAATTCCTTGTAGTGAAACCCAATGAGCATCAGGTGGAAGAAATAAAGCAATTGGGGAAAAAAATGGGCGTGGATGAAGTTCGGTTCAAAACGGCTCAGGTATATCACTACGAAAACGGCAACCCCCTTATTCCCGACAACGAGAAATATTCACGATACCAAAAACAAAAGGATGGCAAGTATCGCATCAAAAATCAAATGGATCACCATTGCTGGAAACTCTGGCACAGCAGTGTGATCACATGGGATGGAATGGTGGTACCTTGTTGTTTTGATAAAGATGCCGCTTACCGACTGGGCAATTTAAAACGTACGGATTTCAAAACCTTGTGGTATGGCGATCTTTATGCAAATTTCAGGCAAACGGTGTTGCAATCCCGCAGCGGAACCGATATTTGCAGAAATTGTTCGGAAGGCACAAAAGTTTGGGCTTAGTTTTTTTCGCCGGAGGAGCGCAAAACCGTTTTTGCTATACTGTCATGATGTCGGCTTCTTTGGAAGCCACCAGATCATCCACCCGGGCAACGTAACGATTCGTAAGTTTCTGGACGGTTTCTTCGCCCATTTTAGCCTGATCTTCGGAAAGGCCGTCATTTTTCATTTTTTTCACTTCATCGTTTGCCTCTTTACGGGCACTGCGCACTTTTACTTTGGCATCCTCCCCTACCGCTTTGGCTTTTTTTACCAGATCGCGCCGTCGTTCCTCGGTTAAAACAGGAATATGGAGAATCACCATATCGCCGTTGCTTTGAGGGTTTAACCCTATGTTGGCATCAATGATCCCTTTGCAAATGGGATCGATCATGGCTTTTTCCCACGGTTGCACGGTAAGGGTACGTGCATCCATGGTATTGATGTTAGATACCTGGGCCAAGGGTGTACCGGAGCCATAGTAGTCCACAAAGATACTATCCAGCATAGAGGGTGTGGCACGGCCGGCCCGTATCTTTGCCAACTCTTTTTCCAAACGCAATAAAGCACCTTTCATACTGTCTTCGGACATTTCCATCAGCATGTCTAATTCTTCACTCATTGGTCCTTTTATTTGTCAGGTTTTTAAAACTAAGTACAATTCATGAAATGACAAAACATCCTTTACACTTGTACCTGTGTTCCTATTTTTTCACCCCGAATTACGCGGCGTAAATTTCCGGGAGCATTCATATCAAACACTACGATCGGAAGATTGTTTTCTTTACACAAAGTGAAAGCGGTAAGATCCATCACATTGAGGCCTTTTTCATATGCTTCCGTGAAACTGATCGTATCATATTTCACTGCATTTTTATCCTTTTCGGGATCGGCTGTATAGATACCATCGACACGGGTTCCTTTTAGAATGACATCTGCTTCCACTTCTATGGCACGTAAAGATGCGGCAGTATCCGTAGTCAGGTATGGGTTTCCGGTTCCGGCACCAAAAATAACCACACGGCCTTTTTCCAAATGGCGTAAGGCACGGCGACGAATAAAGGTTTCAGCCACCTGTTTCATTTCAATCGCCGATTGCAAGCGGCTGTTCAAACCCACTTTTTCAAATGCAGCCTGCAATGCCATGGCATTGATCATGGTGGCTAACATTCCCATATAATCGCCATGTACACGATCCATGCCACCTTCTTCAGCCTGCACTCCTCTGAAAATGTTTCCTCCTCCGATCACTACCGCAACTTCGACCCCCTCGTTATGGATGGATTTCACTTCGGAAGCATACTGAGCCAGGCGGTCATTGTCTATCCCGAAAGGCTTCTTTCCCATAAGAGCTTCACCGCTTAGCTTAAGCAATACACGCTTGTACTTGGTCATTTTTCATTGTGTTTGGTCAAAATTGGTCAAAAAAAAAGAGAGAATGACAACATTCTCTCTTTTTTTTTGTGCTGAATTGACATCAATTCAGTTGAACTCTTTTAAAATCCGTGATTTTTAACTCACTGTCGTTCTCTTTGAGGTACTGACCGACCGACTTTTTATTGTCGATGATGAATGCCTGGTGCAGCAAGGTATTGTCCTGGTAAAATTTCTTGAGGTTGCCTTCGGCGATCTTGTCAACGATATGTTCCGGCTTACCCTCCTGGAGTGCTTTCTCACGTCCGATGGACAGTTCGCGATCGCGAATATCAGCAGGAACACTATGCTCATCAATGGCAACGGGAGACATCGCTGCCACCTGCATGGCTATGTTCTTTCCTAAAACGGCATGGCCTTCTTTGTTAAAACCAACGATGGAAGCGACCTGGTTTCCGGGGTGAATGTAACCCACAACGGATTCTGCCTGAACCAGGTGATAAGCTCCGATCTCAATTTTCTCACCAATTGCGCCCGTAGCTTCAACCAGTTTTTCACCAACGGTCAATCCGTTTCCATCGAATGAAAGTCCTTTTAATGCATCGGCACTCATCGGTTTTTGGTCGAGCGCAATCTCTAATATAGTGGTGGCCAATTTATTAAAATCTTCATTTTTAGCTACGAAGTCCGTTTCGCAGTTCAGGGAGATCAGAACGCCTACTCTACCTCCTTTTTCTGCCTTCGCAAATGCAAGGCCTTCGCCCGCATTACGATCAGCACGTTTTGCCGCTTTTGCCGCTCCGCTTTTACGAAGGATGGCAATTGCTTCATCAAAATCACCATTGGCTTCGGTGAGGGCCTTTTTACAGTCCATCATGCCCGCCTGGGTCATTTTTCTAAGCTTATTGATATCTGCAACAGTTACAGCCATCTTATGCTATGATTATTAAGGTTATTGTATGCTATTTATTTTGTCGCTTTTTCAACCGTCCTTGGCTTCTTGCCTGCTTTAGGCGCTACTTGCTTGTCTTTCTCCTTCTTGCGTTCATCGAGCCCTTCCCTGATGGCACCCACCAATACATCGGTAATCAGCGCGATGGATTTTGCAGCATCGTCATTTGCCGGAATAGGAAGGTCGACCATAGTAGGGTCAGAATTGGTATCAACGATGGCATAAATAGGAATACCCAGTTTACGGGATTCGGCCAAAGCAATATGTTCTTTACGGATATCAACAATAAAGATCGCTGCCGGCAAACGGGTAAGTTCAGAGATAGACCCGAGGTTTTTCTCCAGTTTGGCACGCTGACGAGATACCTGCAAACGCTCACGTTTAGACATGGTATTCAACGTTCCGTCTACTGCCATCTTATCAATGGAAGTCATTTTACGGATCGCTTTACGGATCGTTGCGAAGTTGGTAAGCATACCACCGGACCAACGCTCTGTAACGTATGGCATATTGATGGTTTTTATCTTTTCGGCAACAATCTCTTTGGCCTGTTTTTTAGTGGCAACAAAAAGGATCTTCTTCCCGGAGCGTGCAATGGATTTCATTGCATTCGCCGCTTCGTCGAGCTTAAGAATGGTTTTATTGAGGTCAATGACATGGATGCCTTTTTTTTCATCGAAAATGTAAGGTGCCATGTTGGGGTGCCACTTGCGTTTCAGGTGACCAAAGTGGGCACCTGCATCAAGCAGGTCTTGAAAATTTGTTCTGGGCATAATGTTCCCGTTTTAAAAATTGGTTTACTTTCTTGCTTTTCTCCGTCAATTTTTCATCGATCGGAGACAACTAACCAGGTAGCTCAAAATGAGATCCTGAAAGTTTAGATACTAAACTCGGGCAGTCGCAATTAACGCTTGCTGAACTGGAATTTCTTACGGGCTTTCTTCTGACCTGGCTTTTTCCGTTCCACCATACGTGGGTCACGCGTCATTAAGCCTTCGGCCTTCAAAGCAGGCTTCCGTTCCGCATCCAGTTGTACCAGCGCACGGGAGATGGCAAGCCGAATGGCTTCTACTTGCCCGTTGATCCCTCCTCCGGTAACCAATGCTTTCACATCGAATTTACCTACCGTTTCAGTCAATTGAAAAGGCTGGTGGATCTTAGACTGAAGGACTCCGGTAGGAAAAAACGCTTTGTAATCGCGATTGTTTACCGTTACAGTTCCCTGGCCCTCTGTCAGATAGATACGGGCAATGGATTTTTTGCGTCTGCCAATCGTGTTGATAACTTCCATATAACAGATGATAATTTACTTACTTGATCGTATCGGGTGCAAGTGTAATTGGCTTTTGTGCTTCATGCTTGTGGTCCGGCCCAATTACTACATGAAGGTTGCGAAACAGTTGGCGACCTAAACGATTTTTGGGGAGCATTCCTTTTACCGCTTTCTCAACCAGTGCTTCTGGCTTACGGGCAAACAATTCCCGAGCAGTGAGGATGCGTTGACCACCCTGGTAGCCCGTGTAACGAATGTACTCTTTTTCATCCCACTTTTTACCTGAAAGGTTTACTTTTTCGGCATTGACTACGATCACATTGTCACCACAATCTACATGAGGAGTATACCCCGGCTTATGCTTTCCACGGATGATTTTGGCAACTTTACTCGCCAAACGGCCCAAGGTTTGCCCTTCGGCATCAACAAGCACCCACTGTTTGCTTACAGTTTCCTTGTTGGCTGATATTGTTTTGTAACTTAGGGTATTCACGGCTTTCATATATTAAAATACACCTTCCCTCCAAAAAGGGGCTGCGAAGTTATGACTAATTTTCAACTCCTCAAAGTTTATCCACATTTTAATTAGAAGTAGCCCCGGATGGCCGGAAACCTTGCCAACCGTGGTTTGCGAAGGTAGGGGTCTGATTTCGATCTGGGAAATTAAAGATCAGAAAATTACCCTCCGGCTGTTTTATGTTCTCCTCATCTTTTGCATAATGGCCTGTTATAAACACCGTTTGCAGCGCTTCTGTTTTTCAGGTGTGTCCGAATGATTCAGCCCCCGGAGATCATCTTCTGCCGGCTTTTACCCGCACCATTCCATTTTGACACATGGCCTTTCTTCCGGAAGGAGAAACGGTTAAGATAGTCCCAAGGTCCACTGCTTATCCCTGATCCGGATCATGGCCTTTTTCAGGCCTTAAAAGCAAGTATGATTTCAGGATAATTTATGTTAGCCTTTGTAGGAAAGAGGCATAAAACAGGCCGATCCTTTCGAACAGTATAATGAGGAAGAACTTTCTTTTTACCTTTGCGATGTTGCCTTTGTTTTTGCTTGTATTGAACACTTCATGCTCAAGCAATATTTATTGCCCCGCCTTTTCGGAACATGCCAACTCAACGGCAAGCATGTCGAAGTTTTCCAAAGACCTCCCTCCACAACGAAAACGACCCCGAAAATACCATTGGGGGATCAACGACCGCCTGAACAGCATGACCGACAGTAAAACAGGCGAAACGCACTACCGGTACGACCGCAGAGGATATTTAACGCAAACCCGTTATGCGGATGGAATACAGGAGCATCGCATTCCCGAAAAGGTAGACAACCTGCACCAAACCCCGGATCAAATCAAAAAGACCGAACGTATGCCTATGGCGGAAGGCTCGTAAAAAAGGTGCGCGACAGTATAGATACCAGGGCAAACGCATTTAAAATAGATTTGTACTCGAAATAGATTTGTACTCGTTTTCGGAGTTTTAAGTTTTCAGCATCGCTTAAACCGCATACACCAAAAATCATAACCGATTGATTTATAGGGATTAAAAATTTAAGCACGTTTACCTCGGCCGAACCCTCCGCAAACAAATCTTTTCCAGCTATGATTGCTTATATTTGTCGACTGAAAATCACTGTATGTCATGAAAGAACAAGTGCAATCCTACCTGGAAACCCACAAAGAGCGTTTTCTGAAAGAGTTAACCGACCTGTTAAAAATTCCTTCTGTGAGTGCCGATCCGGCTTATGCCAAATCTGTTCATGCTACTGCCGATGCCGTAGCCACTGCTTTAACAGCTGCCGGTGCCGACCATGTAGAGATTTGCCAAACTGCCGGTTATCCGGTGGTTTATGCCGATAAGATCATCGACCCCTCCAAACCCACGGTTCTCGTATATGGCCACTACGATGTTCAGCCTGCCGATCCGATGGAATTATGGGATTCTCCTCCGTTTGAACCGGTCATCAAAAAAACCGACCTGCATCCGGAAGGGGCCATTTTTGCTCGTGGAGCTTGTGACGATAAAGGCCAGATGTACATGCATGTGAAGGCTTTTGAGATCATGATGAAAACCGATTCGCTTCCCTGCAATGTGAAATTTATGATCGAAGGCGAAGAAGAAATAGGCTCCGAGAACCTCGCGGCGTTTGTTCGTGCCAATACCGATCGCCTGGCGGCGGATATTGTGTTGGTATCAGACACCGGGATCATCAGCAACGACACTCCGGCAATTACCGTCGGATTGCGTGGTTTGAGCTATTGTGAGGTGGAAGTAACCGGTCCGAACCGCGATCTGCACTCCGGCCTCTACGGCGGTGCGGTAGCCAACCCTATCAACGTTTTGTGTGAGATGATCGCTTCTTTGCGCGATGAAAACAAACACATCACCATTCCGGGTTTTTATGATGATGTAGAAGAGCTTAGTGCAGAAAATCGTGCCGCTATGGCCGAAGCCCCTTTCAGTGAGGAAGCGTACAAAAAGGCACTTGACCTCAAATCCACCGAAGGGGAAAACGGGTACAGCACCCTCGAACGCACAAGCATCCGGCCAACGTGTGATATAAATGGCATTTGGGGCGGATATATCGGCGAAGGAGCCAAAACGGTATTGCCTTCCAAAGCATACGCCAAGATCTCCATGCGCCTGGTTCCCCACCAGAGCTCCGATAAAATTACCGCATTGTTCCAGAAACATTTTGAAGCCATCGCACCGCCTTCCGTAACCGTAAAAGTAACCCCGCATCACGGTGGAGAAGCAGTGGCCATCCCCACCAACTTCCCTGCTTACATTGCGGCCAGCAAAGCCATGGAAGATACATTTGGCAAAAAACCCATTCCCGTTCGTGGTGGGGGGAGTATTCCTATTGTGGCAATGTTCGAGGAGGCGTTAGGTTTAAAAACCATTCTGATGGGGTTTGGTCTTGATTCCGATGCCATTCATTCTCCCAATGAACACTACGGCGTTTTCAACTATTTCAAAGGCATCGAAACCATTCCGTTGTTCTATCACTACTACAGCCAGCTGTTCAACAACGCATAACCGATGTTTTTAAAAAGTAAGATCTGCTTGTGGTTGTTGATGGCCACCTTGTCTTCCTGCATTACCTATAAAGAAGTGGAAATGACAGGTGTAGAATCGTATAAGATCGAACGTTTTGATGCCAGAGGTGCGGAGATCGAGGTGGTGGTTCGGGTAGCCAATCCCAATGCCTACAAAATTAAGGTCACCCATTCCGATCTTGATCTCTACCTCAATGGCAAACCGGCAGGAAAAGCCACCATCAAAAAAAAGATCGTAATGCCCAGGCAATCCGATATGAGCCATAGCTTTATCATTGCTTGCAATTTTTCGGAACTGGCAGGAGGGGTCGGTAGTCTGGTAACGTTATTCACCGGTGGAAAAATAGTGTTTGAAACCAGCGGATGGATCAAAGCCAAAGCTTTTGGCATTGGCAAAAAGATCCCGATCGATTATTCCGACAAAATAAGCTTGTAAGTTACTGAAGGGTGATGTGCTGTGATCCGGCTCCAGGTAACGGAACCAAGCATAAGTGCAGGGTTAAATTCTAACCCGCACAGTCAAAGGATGTCGTAAAGCCATTGAAGGCATGAAGATACTGTTCATCATCCATAAAAAATACACCTTGTTGTGTTACCCGAAGTTGCAAAAAGGAACCCTACGAAACGAATGGAGTAAAGAGGGGTACCGTTAGGCGCTTAGCACACCAAGCGAACCCATGTATGAGGCACAATTGTACGCTTTTTTATGCTTTGCGGCTTTTTTAGACCTGATCTGAAAAAACGCAGTGCTTTATCCGTAAACCTCGTGTTATTTTGAACAAAAATTTGTTTTTCAGACAACGGAATTACGCTATAACTTCAGGAACCCCATCCGCATAAACGATCTGTCCGGTTGATCCAAAACGCAAACCATGATTTGCGGCATAACCACCGTGATCGGCCTCAACGATCACCGTTATGGTTCGGCCGGCAGATTTCCTGATAAAGAGCTCATGGCAATTGTGATGCCTTTCACCGGTACATGGCCACCCGTTCATTTCAACTTCAAAATCGCCTGCATCGTATCTTCCGGAGCTGAACATCACTTCTTCTGCGTGGTACCTATCGGTGCTTTGGTACTCTCTTCTTCCTACGGTTGCTGTAATGGGCATATTCTTTGTTAGTTTGGTTTAATTATCTAAGCGAGATTTCTTCTGCTCCGTACAACGCCTCTGAAAAATTTGTTTTACAAACGGTATTTTCAGGCTATTCAACTTATCTATTGCAATTTAATTATTTTTTTTAGATCGCAAATTAAATTATGTCTGGTCGCAGGGCAAACGCATTTAAAACAGACTCACACTCTTTTTCAGAGCCTTAAGCATTCGGCATCGTTTAAACATGATGCATTAGGAAGCATAAACAATTGATTTACAGGGACGGGAGATTTAAACGCATTTGCTTGTATCCGGTCGAAAGCTCCTATGAAGGCATGCGGTTTTACAAATACATTTGCCTTATTCGATCTTTCCAAACGCTATCCGATGGCCTTTTCCGCAGTTGATTTACCACCGGAATGTTCCGATAAAGTGGCGTACAACAACAAATTTGCGATGCAAAAACCAACCCGGAACTAAGGCACATCAGATTTACGGCCTTTTATCCTTTGCCAGAGGGCAGCTATAACGGTAGAAAAGTTTTCAACCGTCGGGCGAATACGGGAAACCACTGCTTTCCCATTTTCCTCTTTTAAACGATACGAGAACAAAAAGCGAGCATTGTCATCCAATACAACATTGTTCTGGCCAAAGCGTAGGTCTTTAAATATCCACTCTTTTTCATTCACTTCTTCCACCATGTAATATCCTTTGGAAAGCCGGATCAACGTTGCCAGATCCGGATCGTCTTTCAGGTGAGCAATTTTGTGTTTATGATGAGGATAAAAGCGAAAAGGAATTTTATAACGGCTATGATCTGTCAGAGCAGAATAACCGATAAAATATCCGGAATCCGATTCTGCTATAGCCATCCAGACAATGGTATTGACCGGTGTGGGACGTGTGATAAACCGGTTTACTTCAATGTTATTTTCTGCGAAAGCTTTTTCAAACCGAGAAATGGTCATGAATTTAAACCCGACCGCCAACAGGAGGTAAAACGTACTCAGCCCTATTCCCCATTGCAACAACCTGGCCCGCCTTTTGGTGCCTCGTTTTACAAACATCATCCAGATCATCAGAATGAGAAAGGGAACCGTGTAAAGCGGATCGATCACAAATACGGTGTTGAAGGCGATCCGGTACTCGCTGAAAGGCCAGAAAAACTCCACTCCCCAGGTCGTGAAATTATCCAGCAGAGGATGGGTTACCAAGCCCCAGAAAGCCAACTTGGTCCAATCGCGCCAACCGATCTCCATTTTGCGGTGTGCCCTGGAAATGATCCAACCCAATACCGGTGCAAATAGGAAAGAAAACACAAAACTGTGAGAAAACCCACGGTGCAGATCAATCGACGATACAAAACCGTGGGTGTATTTGAAGATCACATCAAGATCGGGAATGGTGCCCGCTATGGCCCCCCACAGCATGGCTTTATTGCCTGCTTTTTTCCCGAGGGCTGCCTCGCCTGCGGCTGCCCCCAGCACAATTTGTGTTAACGAATCCATGCCTTTCGAATTTTATCGTTTTTTGCCTTTAAATTCCGAGTAACAATCGGGTAGACGTGATAGAGCCCATCTTATTTTCCGTCGAACATAAATTCTGTTCACAGACTCTCCGAGTTTTATTTCTTCACCTCATTCCTACAATTTTCACTACTTTCGGGCTCGCAAATCAAATATCATTTCCACACGGCATGGCTACGAAGAAAATTCTGAATAAAAAAGGACTGGAGTTCCTCGAAAAATATGTAAACAACGCTTCTCCTACCGGTTTTGAAGCGGAAGGCCAAAAGCTTTGGCTGAAGTATATCCAACCTTATGTTGAAGATTATTTTGTGGATGCTTATGGTACGGTAGTGGGAGTGGTGAATCCGGAAGCCCCGTACAAAGTGGTCCTGGAAGCCCATTCGGATGAAATTTCGTGGTTTGTACACTACATCAGCAAAGAAGGTTTTATTTATGTACGCAGAAACGGAGGGGTAGATCATCTGATTGCTCCCTCCAAAAGGGTAAACATTCATACCGACAGTGGCATTGTTAGTGCGGTATTCGGATGGCCTGCCATCCATATCCGCAAAGGAGATAAAGAGCCGACTCCAAACACCAACAACATTTTTCTCGATTGCGGGTGTTCCTCCAAAGAGGAAGTGGAAGAACTGGGAATCCAGGTAGGGGATGTAATTACCTACAAGGATGAGTTTATGGTGTTGAATAAAAATTTCTTTGTAGGCCGTGCTATTGACAACCGCATTGGTGGTTTTATGATTGCCGAAGTAGCCCGTTTGCTGAAAGAAAGCAAGACCAAACTTCCTTTTGGGTTGTATATCGTAAATGCCGTTCAGGAAGAGGTAGGATTGCGGGGGGCTCAGATGATCGCAGAACGGATCTCTCCGGATGTGGCCATTGTAACCGATGTTTGCCATGATACGCACACACCAATGATCAGTAAAATCGCTCAGGGTGATATCTCTTCGGGCAAAGGCCCTGTAATTACCCGCAGCCCTGCTGTTCACAATAAATTGTATCAACTCCTGGTGGATACGGCTCAAAAACATAAAATTGAAATACAGCGCATTGCCGCATCCCGCGCAACCGGAACGGATACGGATGCTTTTGCTTATTCCAACAGCGGAGTGCCCTCCGCATTGATATCTTTGCCTTTGCGGTACATGCACACCACCGTAGAAATGGTACACCGAGATGATGTTGAAAATGTAATCCGATTGATCTTGGAGTGTTTAAAGAACATCAAAGACCAACATGATTTTCGTTACCTGACTTAAGTGCAAACGCAATGCGGCACCGGTTTTGGAGCCGCACTCCTGTTTTGCCCGGAGATGAATGTAATATCCGCATCGGAAGTCGGAAAGATGAAACCTTGGACCGATCCGTGGCCGATCAGTTGAAATGGTAATGCAGATCGCCGGTTTTCATCTTGCGATAGGCTGTAGCAAGGTAAGCCAAAACATCCCGAAAGGTATTCATTGCTTCTTCGGTTTCGTTTGAAATCTCGCGTTTTTGAAGCCGCATAAGCAGTTTGGCATACATGGCATTGAAACACGTTTCGATGTCGTTAAAAACAGAGAGATTGCTCAACGCTTTGAATTCCTTAATATTAGGCGCAGCCTTTTCAAAAAGGCCCATATACGTTTTATCGCTGTGTATGTTGAGCAATGTGTTGTGGAGGTAATACAATTCCACCACTACATCGTTGACCGATTGTAAATGTCCTTTTTCCTGCAACTTTTCGTGTTGCATTCGTGCTATCAGATCCTGGTACCAGGCTTTCCATTCTGCCCTCAGGGCCACATCGTCTGTTGCCGGATACACCACATCGTTGACAATTTCTTCGAGGTCGAATGCATATGCACGGATCATATCTTCTACCTGCCAACAGTACAATACATACTCGGCAATATTGCTTTGCTTTTTTTCACGGGATATGAGCATATACGATGCTATTGGGTTATTGGGTATTTTTTTGTGCTTTGTAAGCCTCGTTTAATTGATGCAGAACAATTTTCGTGATGTCGTATTTCGGATTGGCATAGGTAACGATGGGAACACTGCCGGAATATCCCAATACATAATCGATCCCATGCACTTCACAATAACTGCCTATCAGGGTTTTGATCTGATCGTACATTTTTTTTCCGGCATCCGATTCTTTTTTCATCAGAGCCGCTGCTTTCGACTCGCGGTAAGCCAAAATCTCCTGTTCCTCTTTTTGTAATCTGGCCGCTGTTTCCTCGTATTTGGCTTTGTCGGATAAAATTTCCGGATCGTTTTGCGCTGCAATCATTTTCCTCTCGAATTCGCGCGTTCTGGCTTCCCAGCCTTTTTCAATTTTAGCCCGATCCAGGTTCAGTTGCTTATTCACATCCTGAATGTAGAGATAATGCTCGGTAACCGAATCGGTATTGATGTAAGCAATGATGGCTGCGGCATCGGGAATAACCACTTTTACCTGCGATGTGTCGGCAGCCGGAGCCATCCGTACTACCGGACCGGCAGGCATTCCGTGTGTTGCCGTATCTGTAGGCGAATGGGGCATTTCGGCATGTTTTCCGCCGCCATAACGGTCTGCAAAAAGCCAGATAACGGCTATCAGAACAAGCACATTAAGCGCCATCATTCCTTTATTCATAATCAGTTACTTACGGATTTATAAGCATTCAAAAAATTGCTCCGCATGGAAAGAAAACACTGCATACACGCATCCAGAAATGCATCATCCACCAGCGCTTTTACCCCATCCACACCTGCAATGTCATCTTCTTTTACTTTGAAAGTTTGCTCGAATGCATCTATTCCGATGCGCAGGATATATTTCCCGTTCCACGAAAAAACCGTGATCTTAAACCGGTGATGTGGTATTTCGGCTACAACCCTCATTTTACAGATTTCGGGCAAAGATAAGCATTTCACAACAGCGATAAAAAAATGAGCCTCTGAAACGATACGGCCGAATGGCTTGTTTTTTCCGGATCGCAACCCACAAGCATGCTTTACCTTCAGGCCAACGAAAATAACAGCACGATCCAATATCTGCCAGCTCCTGAAGGTTGGTTGAAATGTTCGCTCTCAGAAAAATAACCCGGGCCATACCGAAAGTCGGGCATCCTGCAAAAAAGTCAGATCAGGCTACCGAAAGAAAGTTATCTGTGTGGGATGCAGCAATAAATTCGAAAGGAACCTTCACCATAAAGGCGTAATCCT
This sequence comes from uncultured Flavobacteriales bacterium, assembly GCA_938010565.1. Classification (GTDB taxonomy): domain Bacteria; phylum Bacteroidota; class Bacteroidia; order Flavobacteriales_D; family CALLUQ01; genus CALLUQ01. The sequence continues at coordinate 5,259 of CALLUQ010000136.1, read as the reverse complement.
GCCCTACCTCCAACATATCATCATCGCTTTCCCGGTAATACCATTTCACATTTACTTTCTGTCCTTGCTCAATCATTTCGTTGAGGCGATACAGTATAAACAGGATGCGTTTAGAGGAGGAAATGTTGAAAAATTCGAGATGAAAACGAATGACCATGTGATCAGTAGATGGTCTGATACTGTATGCATCCATCCAGTCGAGAATAGGCCGATAGAATGCCTCTGCATCGTTGGGAACAGATTTGCCCGATATTTCAAATCTTCCTTTTTCCGGATTTAAAATAACCAACGGAGTTTTATCTGTTGCTTCAATTACAAGGGGTTTCATACGCACTTATCTATACTCTACTTCCCATTAATATCCATAAAATTTATTCGGCGAAAAATAAAATTCTACCAACACGGATAAATGGCTGTTCAATTTTGTGAATTTGCGGATAAGGATTTTTAACCTTGGCGGGAAATAGCAGAACCCCACCGGAAAATCGCCTCCCTTTTTGTCCGATATCCTGTTTTTTCTTTCCGCACACTCCCATAAAGACCAACCCAAAGTACTGGTGTGTGGCCTTTTATATCGATACAGATGAAACTCCGAAAACAAAGCCCCTGCTTTGACCGGCCCTGCGTTTTATATTTTCACTTCATGCATGAAGCATCCGAAAGTCCTTTAAAAACGATCAGAGGCTCATCAGGTCTTTAAAACGCGATGCTTGACGACGGGAAATTTCAACTTTTTCATCTTCTTTTAACCGCACTTGTAGCCCGCCGTTAAACCAGTTTTCAATCCCTTCCACCCAACGCAGGTTTATAATGTATTTTCGATTGGCCCGAAAAAAAACCCTTTCATCCAAACGGTTTTCGAGGTTGTTCAGCGATTTGAGAATAAGTGGCTTGTCCTGTCCGAAATAAACCCGCACATAATTCCCTTCCGATTCAAACATGCGAACATTCTTTAAAGTCACAAACCAACATTTTTCGCCATCCTTGAGAAAGATCTGGTCGTTTTCGTTCAACCGGCCCGACGCCCCCCCCCTGGGCTCCTTTGCCGAAGAGGCATTTTTTTCATCCAGCTTATTGATCGCCTCTTCCAGTCGTTTTGGGTCTACCGGTTTCAGCAGATAATCGAGGGCATTTACATCGAATGCTTTGATCGCAAACTCATCGTAAGCCGTAACAAAGATCACTTTGGGTACTTTTTCAAGGTGGTGCAACATTTCGAATCCGTTTTTCCCCGGCATTTGAATATCGAGAAATATCAGATCCGGTTCATTCTTTTTGATGCTCGCAATGGCCTCATCCGCATTGACACATTCATCGAGAATTTCGAGGGAATCAAACTTTTTTAGCAGGTTTCGCAACTCTCTTCGGGCAAGTCGCTCGTCGTCAATGATAATGACCTTCATGTTCGATCTGTTTTGGTAATTCAACTTTGGTGATGACCATGGCATCTTTTTCAAAAATTTTCAATTTGGCCTGACCGGAATACAACAGTTGCAAACGCTTTCGGGTATTGCTCAACCCTATTCCCGTTTCGCTGGCATTGCACTGTAATTTCCCGCTGTTGGAAATCGTGATGATCAGGTTTTCGTTCCTGATCACGGCCTCCACCCTCAGATCTCCACCCTGAGGAAGTTGAGAAATGCCATGTTTAATCGCGTTTTCTACAATGGTTTGCACCATAAGCGGAGGAATGAAACATTGTAAAGCTCCCTCTTCCAGATCGTAATGTACCCGCAGCCGTTCTTCATGGCGTACGCCTTCCAGTAAAAGGTAATCGCCCACTACATGCATTTCCTCCTTCAACCATACAAATTTCTTTTTCCCCATCAACAAAGTGGAGCGTAAGATGTTTGAAAGCCGGGTAATGGCTTTTTTCGCCGCTTCGGGGTTTTCATCAATGAGTGCTCTGATGCTGTTCATGCTGTTGAACATGAAATGCGGATTGAGTTGCGATTTCAGATTGCTGAGTTCAACTTCATTGCTTGTGGCTTCCCACCGGAGGTTTTTAATTTCCTCTTTCCGGTAAATGTTAAAAAAATGAAATGCAAGGTAAGAGAAAGACCATAAACAACAAATCAGAAACCAGTTCAGCAACTGCGACAAGAAGCCTTCCAGATAAAAAATGCTCGATTGCAAGGCAATCTTAATCACAGAGGCTTCCACCAGATAAAAAACCAACCCGTAAAGAATGGCAGCCAAAAAAATACGGGGCAGCATACGTTGAATGCTCAACTCCAGCCACTTTAGTCTTACTATCACATTTCTATAAATGTGGGTAAGGGTAATCCCCAACAAAAATATCAGGACCATGATGATCACCGAATCATCGGTGAGCCGGTCTTGCAAATAATTGTAAGTAGCGGCCAATGCCACATACAACGTCCACCCACTCACCTGAATGATCCAATAGAGGAATTTTTTATTTTTGAGCTTCATGAAATGGGTATACTCTGCTTTTACTCCAAAGCTAATGCATCTGTTCCGGCTTCTCTTTTTTAATTACATCAAAGGGAATTTGCCAGGGTAAAAGGCGGCATTGCCTTTTTGCAAAACTTTATAGTCGCAGGGCTGATAAAAAAGTACAAAAACAAATGGAAGGCCTTAGTAACTGCTACTTCCATTTAAATGTAAATGCGGCAATGAATTTTCTTGCACACATCTATTTATCCGGCGACGACCATGATGTTCTTTTGGGCAACTTTATGGGCGATGCCATCAAAGGCAAACAATACAAGCATTACCGCCCCGGGATCCGGAGGGGCATCTTGCTGCACCGTTTTATCGATCATTTTACCGATACGCATGCAGTAGTGGCCGCTTCTAAAAAACGCCTTCACCCCCACATCCACAAATACGCCGGTGTGGCCGTAGATGTATTTTACGACCATTTTCTGGCGAGGAACTGGCCGGAGTGGTCGGAGGTTCCGTTGGAGGAATATGTAGCCGACAGGTATAAAATACTAAAAACAAGGCAACACGAACTTCCGGAACGCACTGCTTTTATGTTGCGTTATATGATCAGAGATAACTGGCTGTTGCAATACCAAAAACCGGAAGGCATTGAACGTACTTTGAGAGGTTTGTCCAGACGCACTTCTTTTCCATCCGGAATGGAAACCGCAACCCAACAACTTCGCCTTCATTACCATGCCTTTCAAAATGAGTTCAATTCCTTTTTCCCTGTTTTGGTAAAAAGAAGCCGGGAAAAACAAGTTGAACTGCGCAGCTGAATCCACCGGTTGTATTTTTCTCCTTTCCGCTTTTTGCCCGGATTTTCCGAAGCCGGAATAAGTGCCTCGTTATGCATTCCGGAAGTTGCTTCAACACCTCGTTTATTTCGATCGCTTCCGTTAAATTTCCGGGCAGCTTCCTTCTGTAATAAGCTGATTAAAAACCAAAAAGACCTTTGTGAAAAGGAAAGACGGAAATCGGATTTTTACGCGTTCCGATCTCATGTTAATCGAAATTCTTTCCTATTTTTGATTTAGCTGTACTTTTCTTTGTTCAATTGCCAGTTGCACCCTATGAAACGTTTACTCATCACTTCTTTCACCTTTGTTCTCGGTTTCGTTGCAAATGCCCGCAGTTTGGATAACCACCACCATAACAGCGATGGCATATTGATCGTTGAAGGAACCTATCAACAGAAAAACATTTACGTTTTAAACCCCGTATTGCCCGGTGGTGTGGGCTTTTGTACTTATGAAGTAAGGGTAAATGGAAAACTGACCACCGATGAATGGAATTCCAGTGCCTTTGAAGTCTGCCTGGATAACCTGGGCCTGCAACAAGGCGATGCGGTTTTTATTGAGATCAAATACAAAAACGGATGCTCTCCAAAGGTGATCAACCCCAAAGTGGTCTTACCACGCCCCACTTTCCATACCGAATCCATCCACCTGAATAAAGACGGACACCTGAAATGGACATCATCTAACGAAAGTGGCGCACTGCCTTTCATCATCCAAATATATAAATGGAACAAGTGGATCAACATCACGGAAGTACAGGGCATCGGCACACCGGGGGTTCACGAATATTCCTACACCCTGGATCTGGTATCCGGCGATAACAAAGTGCGTGTCGTTCAAAAAGGCAACGATCAAGCAATAAAAGCTTCGCCTTCTGCACGGGTATACTCCGCAAAACAGCGGGTTAACTGGACGTACAATAAAAGAAAAGAAGCCGTAGCTTTCAGCGATGAAACAGCCTATGAGTTGTACGACAAGTATGGCCAGATCAAAAAACGCGGTTTTGGCCGCAATATGAAAGTAGAAAACCTTAAAAAAGGAACCTACTATATGAATTACGATGCCGTTACCGAGAAATTCAACAAGAAATAAAGAACGGCATTTATTAAAAAAAATGCCCCCGAAGCCGCGAATTTTCATGCCTTTTTCCTTCGGAGTGTGTCAACTTGGAACGAACTTGTCTGTCTTGCTCCTGCAACCCTTATTGCTCAGAGCATTTCACCTGCAAATAACTTTGTGTGCAAGCCATGATCCGGATCACAAAACGCAACCTACCTGCACTGCAAAAGTCCTTAAGCTATTCCCGGAAAGTTGTACCTTTAAAACATGTTTAACCGTGCATCATTCACACTGGCATTGCTTGCTCTTCTCGCTCTCGGCTCTTGTAAAAAGCCTCCCCCAAAAGTGCATTACACCATCTCAGGCATCATTTCCGACCCCTACCAGCCAGGAGGATTGGCCGGTGCTACCACAACCCTTTCCGTACAGGAGATCGAAGGCGGAGTTTGGTCTTCCGGCTACCGGACCATTGGTTCGGCAACCTCCCCGGAAAGTGGTAATTATTCTTTTACCTTCGAAAAAACCAATGCCGTTCAATACCGCATTGAGGTCCGTAAAGATGCCTATTTCGGTCAGGAGGTCTTCATCCGTTCCGATGCCTTAAACCCCAACGAAACATTTGTTTCCCATCACCATTTACACAGCAAGGCATGGCTAAAAACCGATCTCAGGAACATCAGTCCGGTTGATAGCTTAGACGAATTGCGCTACCAACAATTGAGCGGCGTAAATAACTGTTCCGGCTGTTGCAACAGCTCCGTCGTTATTTATACCGGCCAAACCACCGACACTTCCGCAACTTGTCTGCTTTTTGGTGGCCGGTACACAACGTTTCAATATTTCGTTACCAAAGCAGGCAACATAAACAGCGTTATCGATTCGGTATTTTGCACACCGTTTGATACCACCACACACACCATCCGCTATTAAAAACCGAAGCAACTATTAA
>CALLUQ010000135.1 GCA_938010565.1 uncultured Flavobacteriales bacterium | reverse complement strand
AATTGCGCAAACGGGCCCTTACCCAAGGCCTTACATTATCGGAGCTGGGGCGTGTTTTTTATCATCTGGCGCAAAGGCGCGGGTTTAAAAGCAACCGAAAGCAGGAAGGCGACGACGAGGGAACAGTAAAATCCGGCATTTTGGAGTTGAGCCAAAAAATGGAAGAAAGCGGAAAAAGTACGTTGGGAGCATATTTTGCCGGCCTCGACCCCCATCAAGACCGCATCCGCAACCGGTATACCGCACGTGATATGTATATCGAAGAGTTCCGTGCGATATGGAAAGAACAACAAAAGCACCACCCGGAATTAACGGACGACCTGAAAGTAAAACTGGGAATTTCGGACGATTCCAAAGCGCAGGGCATCATTTTTCATCAACGCCCGTTGCGCTCGCAAAAATACCTGATCGGCAAATGTACGTTTGAGCCCAAAAAGCCAAGATGCTCCGTTACGGCTTTGCCGTTTGAACGTTTCAGGGCCTGGCAGTGGTCGCATACGCTGAGGTGCAACGACCAAAAACTCACCAAGGCCCAACGGCAGGTCGTTGTAGATAAAATACTGGGTACCAAAGGAGGCATTCAGATCAGTGCCCTTTTGAAAACGCTAAAACTGTCGGGCAGTTCGTGCAATTACGATGTGGAAACGAAAACCCCCGGCAGTCCCACCCATTATTTCCTTGCCAAACAATTTGGAAAAACATGGAAAACCTTAAACGAAGCAGAAAAAGAAGCGATCTGGCACGTTCTTTTTTCGTGCGACGATGCGGATTGGCTTCGCCGTTATGCCGCACGGGAGTGGGGCTTTGATGCAAAAGCAACCGAAACCCTTTTAAAATTCCGGTTTTCCACCCAATACGCGGCTTTAAGCAGAAAGGCCCTCCACCATATTTTGCCGTTCCTGGAAGATTATACTTACCACGAGGCCGTAGTATTGGCCGGAGTAAAAAACGCCTTTGGAGCCGCCTGGGATGGCATGGAGCCCCAACAGAAAGACCCCCTCATCAACGCCATTCTCGATATCGTATCCAACGATACCAATTATATTGACACGGTAAAAAAATTTCTGGCCGATGATTACAAGCTCCAACCCAACCGGCTGAAAAAATTGTACCACCACAGTGTAAACCTGCACAAGGGAAAAACATTGGCCCGGCTTCCTCTGGGGAAAGAAGCAGACACGCAGATCCTCAACCTGCGCAACCCCATGGTTTCGCAAGCACTTTTTGAGTTGAGAAAGCTGGTAAACGAACTGATGGATATGTATGGCTCGTTCGATAAGATCAGAGTGGAGCTGGCACGCGATCTGAAAAACTCGCCAACTGCCCGGGCTGATATACAACGGCAGAACAAACGAAATGAGGCCTACAATGCCAAAGTGGTGGCAACCTTAGAAAAGTACGATCTGCCGCCCACCCATGAAAACATGTTAAAGTACAAACTGTGGGAAGAGTGCCAACACGAGTGCCCGTATACGGGCAAAGAGATCTCCGTGGAACAGTTGTTTTCGGGCGAGGTTCAAATTGAACACATTGTACCCTGGAGTGTTTCTTTAAACGATAGTTTTGGGAATAAAACCCTTTGTTTTGCGGATGAAAACCGGAACAAAGGCAACAAAACGCCTTATGAATATTACTCCGCACAGGGCGATGCAGCATGGCAAACGGTAAAAGACCGTGCACTCCGGTTGTTTAAAAATTCAAAAGAGTTTCCGCAACGGTACAATAAGTTTTTACGTTTTGTATCCGAAAAAATCGAATCCGGTTTTGTTTCGCGGCAATTGAACGATACCCGGTACATCTCCACACAGGCCAAAGCCTATCTGGAACAAGTGTGTGCAGATGTACGGGTTGCTCCGGGGCAGGTTACGGCGCACATCCGGCACCATTGGGGGTTGAATAAAATTTTGAACCCGGATGAAAATGCCAAAACACGCGACGACCACCGCCACCATGCCGTAGATGCCATCGTAATGGCATGCACGGAGGAAAAACACCTCAGGCAGCTTGCCGAAACCCACCGATATTATCGGCAAGCAGACCAGGTACCGGTGGAGCGGCCCTGGCCGGATTTCTGGCAGGATGCCAAAGCCTCGGTGGCCGGCATTCTGGTGGCACACAAAGGCCAGCGGCGTGTGCTGACCACGCGAAATTACCAATGCAAAAAGAACGGCAACGTGTACACCAACAAAGGAGTGGCGGCACGCGATGCGCTGCACGAGGAAAGTGTATACGGCAAACGTTTCGATGCCGACCGGAAGGCAGCATTTCACATCCGGAAACCGTTGCAAAACCTCACCGTGGCCGAAATTTCTAAGATTGCAGATGCGGGCATCCGGGAACTGGCTTTGGTAAGGTTGCGGGAGCACGGCATTTTAGCGGATGCAACAACCAACAAACCCATGGTAAAGGGCAAAGAAGAAAATGCGGCTTTTAAACGGGCATTTTCCACCCCTTTGTGGTTGCCCAACCAACGGGGCAATCCGGTACCGGTTAAAAAGGTAAGGATCCGGAACAACATAGGCAATGCGGTGGAATTAAAAGAAGGATCCAATCAGTGGGTAAATCCACGAAACAACCATCATGTTCTGATCTACAAAGATATACACGGAAAAATAAAAGAAGATGTGGTGACTTTCTGGCAGGCGGTGGAGCGAAAACGCAAGGGCCTTGCCCTTTACCTTTTGCCGGAAGGCGGAGTGGAAATAATCGCCACTTTGCAAAAAAACGATTTGTTTCTGATAGGAGTGGATGCGGCAGCAATCAACTGGGAAAACCCCGACCGTGTTTATTTGTCGGATCATTTGTATCGGGTGCAAAAGCTATCATCAAAAGACTATACATTTACCCACCATCTGGTGGCGAACCTTGACTTCGGAAAACATAAATCTCATCGCGGCAACACTGGGATTATCCGCAAAGCTATCCGTACAAGCACCTTTCAGGGCATCAAGATAGCCATTACCGGCAGTGGCGCAATTACAACATACAATGCTCAAACGAACTCTTTTTTTCAGCAACCCGTACCACCTCAGTGCTAAGGAGCGGCAACTGGTGGTAACCGATAAGCCCAATGGGCATAAAAAAACCATGCCCGTTGAGGATCTGGGCTTTGTGGTGTTGGAACACCCGATGATCACCTTTACCCAGGGGGTAATTGCGTTGTTGGCCGAAAACAATGTGGCGGTTGTTTTTTGCGGCGAAAACTTTTTGCCGTGTTCCATGCTGCTGCACCTCGATGGGCACCAGGTGCAAAACGAACGGTTCCGTTTTCAGCTGGATGCCACCGAGCCCCTTAAAAAGCAGCTGTGGAAACAAACCGTAAAAGCAAAGATAAGCAACCAGGCCAGGGTGTTGGAAAGCATTTGTAAAAGCGGGGAAGCACTGCGCTACAAAGCCACACAAGTGCAGAGCGGCGATGTGACCAACGAGGAGGCACAGGCCGCGCGGAAATACTGGCCCGCATTGTTCGGAAAGCAGTTTACAAGGGAGCGCTTTGGAGCAGCGCCCAATCCGGCGTTAAATTACGGGTATACGGTGCTCCGTGCTGCGGTGGCCCGGGCATTAACCGGATCGGGGTTGCTGCCCACCCTGGGCATTCACCACCACAACCGCTACAATGCATTTTGCCTGGCCGATGATGTAATGGAGCCCTACCGGCCTTACGTAGACCGGCTGGTACTCGGAATGTTGGAAGAAAAAATGGATTGCGAACAGTTGGATACGCAACAAAAGGCGGCGCTGCTTCAGGTACTGACCACCGATGTTCGGATCCACCAACGGCAGCGCCCGCTTATGGTGGGCTTGTCGGAAACCACGGCCTCGCTGGCCCGTTGTTTTGCGGGCGAAGGAAAAAACATCCGATACCCCGTATTGGAATAAAAAAAGTATTCATCATGCCCAATCGCAATACGCATACCCGGCTCAACGCTTATCAGATCATGTGGTTATTTGTTTTATTCGACCTGCCTACCAAAACCAAAAAGGAAAAACAAATATATACCCGGTTCAGAAAAAACCTGAAAAAAGACGGGTTTACCATGATGCAATACAGTGTATACATCCGGCATTGTGCCAGTGCCGAAAGCGGGCAGGTACACATCAGAAGGGTGATGGGTTGGTTGCCGCCCAAGGGGCAGATAAGCATTGTTCAGATCACCGACAAACAGTACGGCCGGATCATCAATTTGTGGGGAAACAAAAAGGAAGCCATGCGGGAAGCCCCTCATCAGCTGGAACTGTTTTAAAGGGCCAGGATGTAAAAAACGGAAGCCCAATGCATGTTGTTACACCATCGGGCTTCCGTTTTTGCAACGATATTTCCTTGTATTTCACTGATAATTAGAAGATAGTAGCATCAACTAATATCGTTATTCCATCTTTTAAATCAAATCACAACACAAGAATACATGCTGTTCTAAACATTCCAAATATCGTTATTCCATCTTTTAAATCAAATCACAACGGTCTCTGATCGCGCAAGAAAAGATCATTG
>CALLUQ010000134.1 GCA_938010565.1 uncultured Flavobacteriales bacterium | reverse complement strand
AAAAGATCAAAACTTGGTGCGGCTAAAGTAGGCTTGACTTAACACTAGCAACAGAACACCCGTTACGGATGGGGTGTCTCTGCCGGAAATCGGGTTTTACGCGTTTTCCGATCCCATTGGGATGCAGCAACACCGATGTTGTTTTATCAAGCCATTCCACTGCACCGATTTGTACCCTCTTCAGTGCTGTTCCGGCAGGTGGTAAAAAGCATGCCGAAGCGGATGCTTTCTTTTTTTAATTGAACAAAAAAGATCCAAAAATTTGGAAAGATCCGGTGAAAAAAAATCCTGCACCGGTTTTATTGGTGCAGGATCCTTAATGTTGTGGTGAATATATTTTTCTTTCGGAGCTGCTGGCTCAGAAGGTTACTTGTGCACCCAACACAATGCCGTGGCTGAATGCATCTCTTTCGCTGTGTGTAACTCCCGGAGGGAAAGGTGCAAAATCCGAACTGCCCGAAATCCAGTTAAGAGGGGCGAAACCCTCGGTTCTGAACAACTCAAGGAACAATTTGGTTGCGTTTTGCATTTTACCCTGAAAGCCTACTACAATCTGATTCTGGCGTTCCCATGGCGAGCCATCGGGCCCGGCTCTGAAATTGGAAAATTCGGCGGAAGCAGCATAAATGACTTTCCCCGTTTTATTGAGGAAATATTTTGCGCCTACATCCATCGATGAAACTTTGTGTGCCTCAAAAACATCGAGTGGCGGAGCAGGGTTGTGGGTGCCTTGCCAAACCTCGGCAGTGATGCCATAACTTCCTTGTAAAAGCAAACGATCTTGGATGATGAACCGCCCGTAGAAAGTAGAGGCCGGGTTTTCGGAAGGACAGGGATTAAAATGGAAAACGGGAAACGTATGGCAATATGCACTGCCATGTACGTAAGAACCGCCTGCTACCAACCGCATTTCATTGCCCATGTGAATGGTGTAATTTACATCCGCGGTAAAGTTGTTGATTTTGGAAGGTACGGAAGTAGAATCTCCGACAGGAGTATTCAAGGCCCTGAATTGTGCACCGCCCTGTACGGCCATTACCGTAGCATGCAGGCCCCATTTTTGAAAGCTGACTTGTGCTCCGTAGCCCAATCCGCCAAACGTATGCCACATGGTAGAGTTGGTAAACGGGCTAACGCTTCCCATCTGCCCGAAAGGGGCATCCATTTTCCCCAGAGCACCATAAACGGGAAATTTGTTCAGATCGCCAAAGGCAACATAGGCTTTACGCAATTGAATGAGGTTGCGTTGAAGGTCGGTAATCACTCCGCTACCAAAACTTTGTTGCGGATTGTAAAGCAATTCTGCGTGTGCTGCAATCCAGTTGTTGGCACTGTAAGTAAAGGAAGTTTGAAAAGAATGGAGTACCGCCTCGCTCACTTCCTTGCCGATCTGGTTGGTAGCGGTCGGGTGCCGCATCAGGTAACCGAATTTGGAATCGATGTTGGACACCTGATAATCGGCTAAGGCAATAAGGGCCCCCCCAATGATCAGTTTCCGATCGTTTAAGACACCCTTTTTCCGTTCCTCCATTAAAATGCGAACCTTTCTGAGATCCTCGTTTGGTTCGAGCATTTTATAAGAGAAATCGCTATTGATTTCCAAAAAACTTACGCCTGTGTTTGTGTTGTTGTCTTGTCCGAACGCGTAAGCACTGATCAGAACAAGTGGTAGAACTAATTTCTTCATGCTAGAAATAATTTATTATAGAATAATTAGTTCCGGACGGCGCAAAATTAACAAATTAAGCATGTACAAACAATACCAAACGTAAAACAAATGTCGTGCTTGTCAGTATATACCGCACATGCCAGCCGGATTGTTCTAAAAAAACAGGGGGCCTTTGGGAAATTATTTGTTTCTCCCAAAATTTTTAAGAGATTCTTTATCAGTGAATTATATTCATCGTAATGGTATTGAAAATCAAATGCTCGAAGCCCCGTTTTTTCATGTTTTCCGGTGGGGATTTTGTTATCCTTTCCGTTTCCATTGAATACACACCGGTGGCCGGTTTTTTTTCTGCGTGGTAATTTATCGGGTTGTGACTTACCATGTTCAGGGGATACTTTATTACTATTTTAAGCAGGCATACAGGGGGCTGCAAATGATATTCGGGCAACAAGTGCGTGGATGGAGGCCTGAAACCTTACCTTTGCCGGATGAACCGGAAATTGCGCTTAACGGAACTGAACCGGCTGAGTGTGGCAGCATATAAGGAAGCTGACAAAACACCTCTGGTGGTAGTATTGGATAACATCAGGAGTATGCACAATGTTGGCGCCGTTTTTCGCACGGCAGATGCCTTCTGCCTGGAAGCGGTATACTTGTGTGGCATTACCCCAAAACCGCCTCATCGGGAAATCCGGAAAACAGCCATTGGTGCCGAAGAGAGTGTGCATTGGAAAACGTTTGAAACCACCCTCGACGCCGTAAATGTTTTGCGTGAGGATGGGTATACCGTTCTGGCAGTGGAACAAGCTGTTCAAGCTACTGCATTGCATGCCTATTTCCCTGAAAAAGGAAACAAGCTGGCGCTCGTGATGGGCAACGAAGTGGAAGGGGTTGCTCAGGCCGTGGTGGATGTGGCAGATGTTTGCATTGAAATTCCCCAATACGGAACCAAGCATTCACTGAACGTATCGGTTTGTACGGGAGTGGTGTTGTGGGATCTGTTTCGGAAGTTGGTGCTGGAATAAATGGGTAACTTCGTTCTAAAATGAGTACCGGACCGTTTGGAGTATTCGGTTTCTTTTATCCGTTCATTGCCCGATTTGGCAAATCACACTTTGTAGGAGGTATGGTCATTTTATACCGTGTTGGCTCCTCAATTTTGTTTTAATATCGTTTGGAACTTCCGTTGTATCCATTGGAACATGGTAACCATGATACATATTTTGCGGATTATTTCCTTCAAATTTAAATACGATATAATGATTGTGATCAGCATCAAAATTATACAATTCACTAATATGGCCGCCAATTGCAGTATTCAATAAGATCTGAGCTTGTTCTTGTGAGCACCTTAAAGGGCTGATTAATTCGCCCTTTATTGATCTTTGGTCCGGCCTATTTTCACCGTGTTTGGGAATTGCTTGAAAATTTCTGGCAGGTACACGCTCCCTGGCAAACCAATTGGTTAGTTCCTGACCGGTCTCAATACTATCAAATGCTTTGTTTTTTGCATTGGATAAAACATGGATCTTATTTCCTAAAGAATGCCCGTGATGATTAAGGATACTAGCTTTTAATTGTTCGTTTGCAATGCTCCGTTGAAAGCATTCACAAAACGTGTGACTTTCTACTCTTTGGTTATAAATTAAGTATCCGTTCCCTGATTCTTGTACCATTTGATCTCGCCAATTGTTCCAATTCCTGAGTTGGGCCCTTAACGAACGAAATGCAGGGTTAGGATAATAATCTTCCACATCTTTAAAATCAGATAGAAAGTTCAGCATATTTTCACTGTCGTAGAACCCAACGAATGACTCTAATTTAATAGTCTCCAATTTTGACTCCAACTCCTGAACAAATATGACAATTTGATTTTCATCCTGAAACCTGTCATTTGACTGCATCCAATTGTACTGAGGATTAGATTCAGGTATAATTAAAAAGAGGTTGACCATAACTAGAAACCCATCAAAGTAGTCATGTCAATATCCAATTGATCGAAAAAACCTTTAGGGGCTCCTTTAATTTTACCACCATGCAGAACCGGAAGCCGATAAGATTTAGTTGCATGTGAATTTTCTTCACGATCAAAATAATAAACACTTGAATTTTCAGGTTCAATTACTCCTTTTTTTGTTGCAACGAGTAAACCGTTTGTTATGTGGTCGCTGTGTGTTTCGATGAGAAACTGAACTCCGTTTTTTGCTGCTAAACATAGAAGTTCCATGAGTTTTGACTGACCACTGGGATGTATGTGAGCTTCCGGGTTTTCAACAATGATAAACCGATCTTTTGAGGTTGTTTTTTTAGTCTTGGGTTTAGTGGAACAGGCTTGTAATGCTGCTATAACTATGGGAAGAGCATACGACACCCCAAACCCAATATTTGAAGCTTTGAATACGTTGGTTTTAAATTTTCCGGTGCCACTATTATAACTGTAGTTTATCTTGAAAGAGGTGTCGTTTGGCTGAACATGCACATTTATGTTAGGGCTAATTTCCCTCATCCAAGCTTCAACTTGTGCCGCAAGAGAAGAATCGGAAGTGGGGCTCCTTTTTAAATCATCGGCAACAATGTTGTCTTTGAAATAATGAAAGAAATGCGCAACCAATTCACACCTCCCTTCTTTTCTTGATATCTGATTTAATAATTCAACCGAAGAGGTGTCTTTGTCATAGTTGTTAACCGGACCGTTTCTAAATGCACTTATGTATTGAAAATCCTCACCAAAAATTACGTCATTTTGTTCAATTTCTTGTGGTGCTTTCCCATTTTCAAGCGGAATAAAGGTATCTGACAGGTTGGTAAGTTCTGATTTAAAAGACCATGATCTGGTTGCTTCGTCATTTGATATCTCAATATCGATATTATCGGAAGTAGCATATTGATATAAACAATCACTGACGGATCCAATTGAACAAAGGTCCCCATTTAAATCCAGTCCTTTTGAGAGCAAGCCTTTGGCCTGGCTTTGTCTTAAAAGTAGCAATGCCTGAATGATGGAGGATTTTCCCAAACCGTTCATACCCGTGAGCAGGTTTATATTCGATAACTCAAGAGAAGTATCCTCATGAGACTTGAAATTTTTGAGGTGAATTTTATTTATCATGATCGTAGTACTTCCTCAATGACCGCATTCATTTTATCGAAACGATAAACTACATTGGTTTTTTGTCCTGTACCGGTTGTAATGGCCCTATTGAACTTATCATCTTCATTAAGAAGGGCTATAAGTTGTTTTTTAAACGTTTCTTTTTTGTTGATCAAATCTTTTTTTTCGTTGCCGTTCCGTTTGGCGATATTCACACTTATTGTATCATAGAGAGCCTTTGAAATGGGTTTACGTCTGTCTTCGGGGCTGTATCTTCTTCTAAATGCATCGTTACCAAAAATTTGATGCGACGCATTCATCGATGCTTCAAAATCGTTTTTTACGCTTTTTCTATCATCTTCAGATATCTTTTCGAGCATCTCCATGCCATCATTCAAGAAAGAATCTATTTCGCCTTTGTAATTCTCCTCATGTCCCAATAAATGAAATGCAATAAACCTATTAACGAAATCCCTGTCTTCTTGTCGTTTGGAAGGGATTTTTCCGTCGGTAGCTTTTTTGAAAGCATCCAATTGGGAAAGCTCCTTTATAAATTCGGCAGGGATACCTTGGTTCAGGGCATGTCGCATCTCTTGAGCAGTTAAAATTAGCCCTCCGGTATTAACCCGTTTGAAGATAAGGAATTTTGCTTCTTTTGGGGTTTCTTTTTCGATTACATATAAATTGACTTTGAATCCGCTGATCTTTCTTAGATCTGCACGGGTTAGATCTTGGCGAGCTTTGCCTTCGTAATTTTCTAAAAATTCCAGGCCTTCCAGTTTTAGGGTTTTATCTACCCAAAAAGCCTGAAATGTAGACAGTCTTTGTAATCCGTCAACCACTTGCCATTTCTCCGTTTTAAGGTCTACACTAAAGTAAAACGAGGGTAGAGGAAGTCCTAAAAGGATAGACTCTATCAGCTGGCTCTTTTTTATGTTGTCCCATAGGTCTCCTTCTCTTTGAAAATCAGGCATCAGGTCAATTTCTTTATATTCAAGCTTCTCTAACAAGAAACCTAAATTGACGCTTTGATGATCAATTTTAATCTTTTCCGGGTCGTAGGGTTTGGGAATGACTTCCTGGCCTAGGTCTTCTTCTTCAATTTCAACATTTTGATGTAAATTACTCATGTGTGGCAAATTCTAATTTTGTTGAACCTTTGTTGATCACCGGAAGTTCTCTTACATCAGTTCTTCATACTCCGAAAATCCGGAATAAAGACCCAACTCTTGACCACACCCCATTTCTACACCACTTCGAAACTGTTGTTCGATCTGTTTCCAATTGATCGACAAACCGAATTGTTCGTCTTTCCTTACTCAGCTAAAACCACCTTGATGCGATGATAAACTGCCCTTTGTTCATGATAAGTTCTTATGGTTGATAACCAAAGGTAACAACTTCTTTTGAGATGTACGCACCGTATGTTAGCGTGTAAGCTGTAATTGCCAGGTGTGCGGATCTAACCCTAAAGTGATGCCCGTACCACTCTCCAAAAAAAAACTCCCCGACATTTGCCGGAGAGTTCTTTTATCGTGATTGGAAAATTTTTTGTCAATTGGTCAGGCCCTGAAAATCAGACTGGCTTCTGTACTCAAGAAACTCAAGATCTTTTTTTGCTTTTGCTTTCATGCTGGCCTCTTTTTCGATTGCACTGCGAAGGCCGTTGATCACCATTTCATTGTTCTTGGTGCGGGCACCGATCACAGCTTTCAGGTAATATCCCATCGCGCTGTCTTTATCGGCCGAAGCATCCAACGTATTGGCAGCACCATCAGGGTTACCGCTGAGCATTTCGGCGAGTGCTCTGTTGAAAGTCCGGAAATGGCTCATTTTACCGACAGCAGCAGAATAATTTCCTTTTTTGATCGCTACGATGCCTTCGTTGTATGCAACTTCCGGATCAGCACCGGCAGCTTTACCGTAATGTTCCATTGCCGTTTTGTTATCGCCGTTCAGGCGGGCACAAACGCCAAGGTTGTTGCTTACCTCAGCGGTTTCATTGATGCTGGCAGCTTTGGCAAAATGGGTTTTGGCTTCCGCTACTTTTCCCTGAAGCAGCAAAATGTAACCCACATTATTGGGGCCTCTCCAGTCGTTTTCGAATTGGCTTGCCACTTGCTGGTAGATGGCCATTTTTTCTTCGAGGTCGTTAAAAAGAGTAGCTGCAAAAAGCATTTCTTCCACATTCAGCGTATCAGGGTTGGTTTTTACGTAGTTCATCAACTCTTCATCGCTGAAACCCGTTTGTTCATAGTTCACCGCGATCAGAGAACGACGAAGCTGAGGCAGGATCTTTTTATCCAGCTCTGTAAATGTTTTGCTCAGGTTACGAATTTCAGCTTCCCGTTTTTCGCCGCTTGGGTATTGCTCAAGAACACTGATTATTAATTGCCTGTCTTTAATATCAGAAGCTTCAACCAATTTTTTGAAACCGTTCCAGTCTTCTCCTTTACCTTGTTCGTTAAACGCAAGTTCTTCGTTGTTGGAGGTAAAAATTTTGGCGATGGCCTTTGCAGCAGAAGCAGCACGTTCGTTCGCCAGGTTGTTGTTCAAAGAAATTTCACCTTCAGGAGAAGCGTAAGCCGGAACATCAACCGATTTAAGGGTGATTTTTGGATCCGCAGCAGCCACAACAGCAAAAGCTTTCAGGTCTTTGATGTCCTGGTCTCTCATTTCGCTGTTTTTTACTCCCGAATTATTTTTTGAATAATGTACAATGGCCTCTTTCTTTTTTGCAACAACACGCTGGAAATTGTCTTTACCAAGAATGGCCTTGTCGTCGTCCATTAACAAGTAAGGCGTAATGATGGTTCCTTTACAGATCTCATCGGAAGTATACGTTTTGGTGGTACTGCCTTTGGTTCCGGTGGCGGTGAGGATAATGGAGCAATTCTCCATTCCGGCTTCGTAAGCAACCCGATCGGTAAGCTTAACGGTTTTACCGGCTTTATCGATCACGATACCGTTTCCGGCCGCTTTTGGGCCTTTAATGGTGAGGGGCTTAAGTGCTTTTTCGCCACCATCCCATACCATTTTGGCCGTGATCTCTGCAGAGGCTTTTTTATGAAGACCGTTTTCAGGTACAACGGCAGATACCGTAAAGGCTACACTGTCGGCATGCATCTCTACCGGACATGGAGTAACCGTGTAAACCATTTCATCAAGTACTTTACATCCGGTAAGAGCAGTACCAAGTGTAGCTGCAATCGCAAAATATTTCAGGTTATGCATTCCCATTACAAGTCAAATTTATATTAGCTGTTTGGCTGCAATAATAGGTAATTTTAAGAAAAGATAAGGTATTTTAATCTGTAAAAATAGCGATGTACACGACTGCTTACGGAACAAGTTTGCGTAAGCCGCGATCATAATGGATAGCGGAAACTTCCCCCAACTTTTTACAGCCCTTCCCATTGCGAACGAAACCCATGTTCATTTGGATCAACAATGAAGGGGCCTCAATGTATAGGCGGTAAATTGCGGATGCCCTTTCCGGATGCGGGAGTGATCCGGAATGTTGTATTTCCGGTTGTGCTCTTCCTCGCTCCTGGCTGTTTTGTTCCAGGAATACGTTTTCGGTTATGGCCTTTTGCAATGCGTTTATCCGGAGCGGTTTGCCGTACCGGTTGCCTGCTGTACATCCAAAGTCATAGGGCAAAGTCATAGAGCAACCGGTTTACCGCAGAATGATCCGGGCAATTTTGCAACAATGTTTTCATGCTGCTTTTCAGGACAGGATGAAGGGTTTCGGGCGCTACCTGTGCAAGCGGGATCATGGTAAACCGCCTTTGGGTCATCCGGGGATGAGGAAGGGTGAGTTCCGGTTCTTCCAGTACTTCATCGCCGTATAGCAGCAAATCGATGTCGATCAACCGGCCTTCGTACGGTGTTTGGGGTTTGGCAGAGCGTGTCCGGCCCATTTTTTTTTCAATCGCCAGGCAGGTTTGCAATATCTGTAAGGGGGGGAGGTGGGTTTTAAAAACAAGTACCTGGTTAAAGAAAGACAAAGGATCTTCAAACCCCCAGGGAGCAGTTTCATAAATTTCGGAACAGTGCTGCAATGGTCCGAAATGAATTTCCAGTTCCTGCACCGCCGATAGCAACAACCCCAAACGGTTTCCCCGGTTACTACCGGTAAGCAGGTATAGTTCTTTTATGGGCCTATTTTCCATGCAAGCACAAAAGTAAAACAGAAAAAGTAAAACAGAATTTTACATCAGGAAAAATTAAAAAGTGGAAAAATGACGTGCAAAACAGGGCCGATCAGAAGGTTTCCTTACACCTTATCCTTTATTTCTGCCATTCATGTATTTGATGTACAAACAGCTTGAGAATAGTTTTCTTTTGAATGAAATTCGCCTTACTAAATCGCATCACAATTATGAAGGAATTCTTTAAAAACGTATTCAGTTCCGTTCTTGGGGTTTTGGTGGGAGGAGCTTTGCTCATCTTCCTTATTGCTTTCAGCATCATTGGTTCCCTGGCCAAAGAAAGTATTGAGGAAGTAGAGGTGAAAGAAAACAGCCTGTTGCACATTAAGATAAATAAAGCCATTGTAGACAGAGCACCAAAGCACTCAGATTTTGTGGATGTATTTCAGGGAGATAACGGAAAGCTTGGATTACACGACGTGCTCAGATGTATTCACAATGCGGCGCTGGATCCGCGGATCAAAGGAATTTTTCTCGATTTTGGTTCCATCTCTGCGAGAGCGGCAACGGGATATGAGATCCGGCAGGCCCTCGAAGCATTCAAAGCCAGTGGGAAATTCATGGTTGCTTACTCCGAAAACTATACCCAGGGAGCTTATTATATCGCTTCCGTTGCCGATGAGGTTTACATTTATCCGCAGGGTTTTGTAGAGTTTAAGGGGATTGGCGGAGAAGTGATGTTCTATAAAGAAATGTTGTCAAAATGGGGGGTCGACATGCAGGTGATCCGTGGAAAGAACAACAAATTTAAAAGTGCCGTGGAACCGTTTATGCTTGATTCCATGAGCCCTTCCAGCAGAAAACAAATCATGTCGCTCCTGAATTCGATGTGGGGAGATATGGTAGCCGGGGTTTCGGCATCTCGTGGTATTTCCGAGGAACAACTGAATCGGGTTGCCGATAGTATGTTCGTCTTTTTAAAAGATGGTCAGGCTGCGCTTGATCTGAACTTTGTGGATGGTTTGAAATGCCGCAGTGAAATGATTGCAATGCTCTGTGATAAATTGGGGGTAGATACCGATGATCAGATCAATTATATGACCCTAAAGAACTATGTCAAAGTATCGGACATTGAAATGGATGAAGACCCGGAAACACCGGGCATTGGGGTCGTATTTGCTCAGGGCGAGATTGAAAGCGGAAAAGGAGAAGAATTTACCATTGGCTCCGACCGCATTGCGGGTGCCCTCCGTGTAGCCCGTAAAGACCCTGCCATTAAAGCCATTGTTCTCCGTGTTAACAGCCCGGGAGGGGATTTTTTGGCCTCGGATGTGATCCGGAAAGAGGTGGAGCTTTGTAAAGTCGAAAAACCCGTCATCGTTTCAATGGGCGATTTAGCTGCTTCGGGAGGGTATTATATTTCTGCTGTGGCCGATAAGATTTATGCCAACCGAACGACCATTACAGGTTCCATCGGAGTTTATAGTATGATACCCAACTTAGAAAGCACCTTGGAAGATCACCTTAGGTTGAATATAGACCGTGTGAAAACCAATGCACATTCGGATCTGATATCGATAAGCCGCCCGTTGACCCAAAAGGAGCACGATGTAATTCAGGAAAAGATAGAAAAGGTATACCATACTTTTTTACAAACGGTAGCCGATGGCCGGGGAATGACCCCGGAAGCAGTGAACGAGATCGGACAAGGTCGGGTTTGGAGTGGTACGGATGCAAAACGCATTGGCTTGGTAGATGAGTTGGGTGGTTTAAATGCAGCCATTGCCGGTGCTGCTCAGATGGTAAACCTTCCAGAGGGAGGGTACCGCATTGTTTCTTTGCCGGAGCAAAAAAATAAATTGCAAGAAATTCTCGAAGAAATTACAGGCGAAGATGACTTGATAAGCAAGAAAATGTTAGGCGAGTATGCCGTTTACTACAACGAATACAAAGAGTTTCGTAGTTTACTGAAAATGAAAGGCATTCAGGCCAGAATGCCATACGTGATCAAATTTCGGTAGTGCATGGGAACAGAAGTTTGAAAGAAAGGATGGATGTTCCTCCAAATGGAGAACGATACAAGGCTTATTCTCCGGTAGATCCGTTTTTTCCGGCCCCGGATGCACAAAAGGTATCGCTTTTTCTTGATTGAAAAGAATAATAACTCCGATCGCAGTCTCCGCAATCCGCTTTTAAAAAAGATCCGTACTCAGGTACCGGTTCCCGATTCTGACAGAACATGTACCCTCCAATCTATTGTACCAAAAAATTTACGCTCCGGGCCTATTGTACATCCGATGAAGATCGTTTTGTTGAAATGGCACTGGATGCTCTTTCTGTCCGGTATATGGGTGGTGCTACCGGTATTGAAGCAAAAGAACGGCAACTGTTCAAAAAATGTTTCGGCATTTATGCCAACGGCGAATCCGAACGCTGGTTCTGGATCTGGGGCATTTCTTCAGGCAATGAACTTTGTGGTCATCTGGAGCTGAAAGATTCCGAACATACCCGTGCAGATGAACTGGAAATGGTATACATGGTTCATCCCAAAGCCCGAAACCGTGGACTGATGACGGATGTTCTCTCTTTTCTGAAAGCGCAACAACACGTGTGGCAACGTAAGATCATTGCTACTGTAAGTCCGGATAACCAACGTTCCTTAGCCGTTTTGAATAAATGGGGCATTACCCACCGGGAGAAAGTTTTGAATAAAGAAACCGGAATGACGTACCATAAGGTATGGTTATCATCTTGAATTGAACCCTACACCCGCTACACTCCCTGTCGTGCCTTAAGAAAGGGCCCTGTGCGTTTTTTTGATGATCTTTTTCGTTTTAAATCTATCCCACACCATCAAACTCCCCTCGGCGTATGAAGCGCAAGAATGCTATTCAAACAAGGGGTAAAAGGGTTGAATGGCATTGCAAACTGCCCCCTCAGTATACTTATAAGGCATGGAGGCTCATGCAATACGAATTTTTTATGCGCTTATGGCCTTTATGCTTAATCCCTTTTCTGGCGTTCTTCCAGTTTTTTGGATAATTCGTGGCGTTGCATCAGATTCTTTCTGCCACCCCGGTTGCTGTTTCTTTCTTTTTCCTTAAACAATTGAAAGCGGGAAGGTACCTGACGTGCCGGCCAGTAATTATTGCTTTCGTCACAGTCTGCCGTTTCAAGAAAGGGATCCAATACAATTTGGGTTACTTCTTTCTTAAAGAAAAATACTTTGTGGGCCTCCTTCTCATTGTTTACCCAAATTTCTGCCGGAAGGCGCTCTGTTTGTTTGCTACCATCTTTAAAGGTAAATTCAAGGATGATCGGCATTATTAACCCTCCTTTGTTGCTAAAATCAAGCTGGTAATAGTTGTAACCGGATTTCAGCAATTCCTTTTGCTCCGGGGTTAGCATTTCCATGTAACGTTCATAATCTTTCCGGTCGAGATAGGTTACCTCAAACGGGCTTACCAAATTGTAAAAATCGCTGATGCTGGTATCCGCCTCTTCAGCCGTAGTTTTGATTTCTTTGATGTTTCGTTGATTGCTAATGAAACGGTTTTCGCGTTCTGCTGTTTTTTCAGCCATCAGCGGAAATTCCACATCCGGGTTTTGGCTATTGATGCGGTACCAACTCACATGGTCCAGTGAAACATCTACATGGTCGGTAGAATAGAACCACCCCCTCCAAAACCAATCCAAGTCAACACCGGAGGCATCTTCCATGGTGCGGAAAAAATCTGCCGGGGTCGGGTGCTTAAACATCCACCGGTTGGAATATTCTTTAAAAGCAAAATCGAAAAGCTCACGCCCCATTACCGTTTCGCGTAAAATATTCAATGCGGCTGCCGGTTTTCCGTAAGCATTGTTTCCTAGTTGTTTAACGGTTTCGGAATTGGTCATGATGGCAGAGATATTTGATTTGTCTCCTTTCATGTAATTCGTAATTTTATAAGCCGCACCACGCCGGGACGGATAACCCCTTTCCCACTCTTGTTCGGTAAGGTATTGCAGAAAAGTATTCAACCCTTCATCCATCCAGGTCCACTGCCGTTCATCGGAGTTCACGATCATAGGAAAGTAGTTGTGGCCTATTTCATGGATGATCACGCTAAGCATACCGTATTTGGTTCCCTGGGAATACGTTCCGTCCGGTTCCGGACGACCTCCGTTGAAAGAGATCATGGGATATTCCATTCCAATGCGATCGGTGTGTACTGAAATGGCAACCGGATAAGGATAAGGGAAAGTGAATTTGGAATAGGTTTTCAGGGTATGCACTATTATTTTGGTAGAATACCGCTCCCATAAGGGATTGCCTTCTTTTGGGTAGTAGGACATGGCCATTACGGTGATTCCGTCGTTTTGTTTTACGCCTTGTGCATCCCAAATGAATTTACGCGAAGAGCAAAAACCATAATCGCGAACGTTTTCGGCTTTGAAGATCCAGGTTTTTTTTTCGCTTGATTTTTCTTTTTCCGCAGCCTGTGCCTCCTGAGGTGTTACAATCCATACCGGTTCTTTTGCCGTACGGGCTTTTTTTAAACGGTTGCGTTGTTCCGTGGTTAGCACGTTGGTTGGGTTTTGCAGTACACCGGTAGCTCCAACAATGTGGTCGGCAGGAGCAGTAATTGCTACTTTATAGTTTCCAAAAGTTAGGGCAAACTCACCCGAACCAAGAAACGGTTTGTTTTGCCACCCTTCTACTTCGTTATACACGGCCATACGCGGAAAAAACTGGGCAATGGTATAGAGGTAGTTGGCATTTTCAGGGAAATATTCCATGCCGGAACGGCCTCCGATCTGGGCTCTGTCGTTAATGTTGTACCACCATTTGATTTGAAATGTAATGTTGTCTCCGGGCATTAATGCTTTTGGCAGATCTATCCGCATCATGGTTTGGTTGATGGTATACTTCATCTCTTTACCGGAAACATCTCTAACCCAATCAATCTTAAAGCCGCCATCAAAATCGTTGTGCATGTGTTCCATCTGTTCAAAACTCATGCCCTGCCCGTTGATGGCTTGTGTCCTTATTTTTTTATAGTCGCTATTCTTAGCACGTATATTCTGATCCAGCTGAACCCACAAGTAGGTGAGTGGGTCGGGCGAGTTATTAAAATAAGTAATGCTTTCTTCTCCGTACAAGCGCTGCTTTTCATCATCGATCTCAACGTTCATATCGTAATCGGCGCGTTGCTGGTAATACTGATGTCCGGGTGCTCCCGAAGCGGTACGGTATACGTTGGGAGTGGGCAACTCCTCTATCAGTTGTTTAAATTTACTTTGGTTTGTATTTGACTGCGCAACAGCAAAAACCGGTAAACACATTACCACAGTAAAGATCAATGTTCTTATCATTCTTCCAAAAATTTCCCAATTACCCAAAAAATGGCCAGGATACCTGCTGTTCCGTTGAGTATCCGGCTCCATACTCGGGGAGGTATTTTCCCCAAACCAGTGGCCAAAAAAGCCAACAAAAGTAACACTCCTATCACAATGAACTGGCCTGCTTCCAACCCTATATTAAAAGCCAGAAGCGATGTTGTTAATCCTTCGTTATTCATCAAAAGGCTTTTCAGGTAGTTTGAAAACCCCATGCCATGTATGCATCCAAAGAACAAAACTACCCCAAATATTTGCCAGATCCGTTTTTTCGATTGTTCTTTCTGTTCCCATTTCAAGTTACCTATTGCCGTAAGCAAAATAGTGACCGGAATTAACCATTCTATCCATTTGGTTTTGAGTACAATCACACCCGTCAGGGCCAAAGCCATTGAAATCGAATGCCCCACGGTAAAAGCACTCACCAGAACCAGAAGTTTTTTCCATTGCCAAAGCTGACATGCCGCACACAAAACCACTAAAAAAACGATATGATCGAGACCATCCGGGCCGGTTATGTGTTGAAACCCCAATTCAAAAAATGCAGCAAAAGCAGTCATAATTTAAAGTACCAGATCGCCACTCATTTTATCTTTCGAAAGCAAAAGTGTTTGCTGATCGTTGCCCGAACGCACGTGCACCATATTGGTTTGCCGGTC
The DNA here is from genome assembly GCA_938010565.1 of uncultured Flavobacteriales bacterium. Taxonomy (GTDB): domain Bacteria; phylum Bacteroidota; class Bacteroidia; order Flavobacteriales_D; family CALLUQ01; genus CALLUQ01. The sequence goes on along the minus strand of CALLUQ010000134.1, from coordinate 5,844 downwards.
GTAAACATCGGTCAGCATACTGTTTTGTACCTTAAGGTGTTGTACTGTTTTTACATCTGTTATTTCGAGGTAGATCCAAATCAGATCGTCTTCCGTTTCTTTTCCAATGAACTCCCAGTCGGTCGCATGGCCATCCACCCAAATGTTAAAATGTTTTTTTAAATATTTTTTGAGGTAAACATTGGCTTTGGCCAACTCCTCTGTAGTTCCTATTTTTAATTTTCCGGTCCCCAAACTTTCCAACCCTTTTTCCAGATCATCGATAAAAAACTGGTGGGTAATTTCCAAACCGGATGAGGCAGTGTTATGCTCTATCTGACAAATGCTTACATAAAAAGCATGCCGAAAACTCAGATGGAGCGTAGCGGCAACAAAAAGGCCAACGATAAGAAAGCGATGCATTTTTCCCCCATTAAATGCTCATAAATCTAGTGGGATACTTTTCGTTTCCTGTCAAAATTTCGATGAACAGGTCGGGAGGCTGACTAGCGGTAATTTAATTCTGCGAAAGGTTGTGGAGTTGCATGCACTATTCCGGTGATCATTTTTTTCAGATCCGATAAAAAAATGCTAAATTCGCGCTTCTCCGGAAATACTAAAAATTAAGCACTTAGCATGAAAAAAGCATTTCTTTTCTTTACCGCATTCACTTTATCTTCCGTTGCTTTTGCACAATCCGATAAAGGCATATTTTTGGAATACACGCCTGGCTATTATCAGAATCACATTTTAAAAGGCATCAACGATTTCAAAAGCCAACAATCGGAAGAGAAAAAATACTACAGCTTTAAGATCGATCTCAGTAAGAAAGAACTTCCTACCGATCCTGAGGAGTATACGTCTTCCTGGCACAATCCTCCTGTTTCTCAGGGAGGAACAGGAACATGCTGGTGTTTCAGCACCGTTTCTTTTTACGAAAGTGAAGTGAAGCGCCTTTCAGGGAAAGAGGTGAGGCTTTCCGAAATGTATACCGTTTATTGGGAATATGTGGAACGTGCCCGGTTTTTTGTAAAGCAACGCGGTAAAATGCATTGGGGCGAAGGTTCGGAAACCAATGCCGTTGCCCGGATGATGGAGTTATATGGCTCGGTACCTTGGTCGGATTATACGGGTTTGAAAAAAGGACAAAAGTTCCATTCGCACAAAGCCATGGCGAAAGAGTTGGATGCTTACCTGAAAGGCGTTAAAGCCAATAACGCCTGGAACGAAGAAGAGGTGGTCAAAACCACCCGAAGCATTCTGGAGCATCACATGGGTAAAATACCTTCCGAGGTAACCGTTGACGGTACCGCCATGACACCAAAGGAATATCTGAACGATTACCTGAATATGAATATGAAAGACTACGTGAACTTTATGTCGCTCAGTAAAAATGACTATTGGAAACACGCCGAATACAAAGTTCCGGACAATTGGTGGTATTCCGAAGACTATAAAAACATTCCGCTCAACGATTTTATAACAGCCATTAAAAGTGCTGTAAAAGAAGGATACACCATTTCCATTGGCGGCGATATTTCCGAAGCGGGTTTCGTTTCCCGGAAAAATGTAGCCATGGTACCCGATTTCGACATTCCGTCATCCCACATCAACGAAGATGCCCGTTACTTTCGTTTTGCCAACAAATCCACCACGGATGATCATGCCATGCACATGGTAGGCTACAAAGAAATAGATGGCGTTACCTGGTTTTTGTTAAAAGATTCCGGTTCCGGTTCCCGCAACTGTGGAACGGATTGCAAATCGTTCGGATACTATTTTTTTCATGAAGACTATGTAAAACTGAAAATGATGACCATTACCATTCATAAAGATGCGGTACAAAAGTGCCTCAGGAAAATGAAAGATACTTCCATAAAGTAAAACGATCGGTTTTTCATTAAAAAGCTATTCCGATGAATTTTGGAGTAGCTTTTATTGTTTATATATCTGATACATCATACCCGAATGTTCCATTGCCATATTGCGTAAAGCCTTTTTCTTGAAACGGAGAAAAAGTTAGGCCACGTAAACCGGATCCTCAAGATTCGCTCCGGAGGCTATCTCTACGTTGAGGCCACCGGCCTCCTGTGCTTTTTATGATAGATATCGGCTAGAAATAAAGCCAAGGCCATCGGAAAATTTTCTGAACTTTGCTTCCAATTGACCGGCTAATAAATTGGATCTGGCCACCATGTATATACTCATAACCCTTGGCTCATAACTCCATGATGCTTCCAAATTCGGATTCTTGAGTGTGATGTTATTGCATTTTTACAAATGCTTTAAATGCTTTTTCAAAACACACTTTAGGCGGATAAACCACGCCTGCTCCAATCATACCAATTCCCGGATGTTTGTGAGCAATTCCAGTATTAATAACGGGTAATCTATCAAGCTCTATTACTTTTTTTAGATCAATACCGGTTGGAGTACCTCTAAAATTCAAATTTGGAATTGAAAAGGCAATGTTTTCAGTTAAGGTGATGTCATACATTGAATTACTATAATTTAATGCATCTTTAACAGATCCGCCTACAAATTGCACAATTGCCGGAGCTGCGGCCATGGCAAAGCCACCCACTCCAAACGTTTCCGTTATTGCACTATCTCCAATATCAGGGTTGCAATCATCATCTGTGTACCCTGAAAATAAGAGTCCTTTTACATAATTCGCCGGGCCCGTAAACCACTGATCTTTTAAGCCGCTGACTTTAATACCAAATTCGGTGCCGTTTCTGGACATCGTTGTTACTAATGTTGAGTAGGGAATATTATGAGCGGCATCCAAACATGCCTTTGCTGTTGCCATAGAAAGGTTCAGAAAAAAGTGGTCGTTTGAATTTAAGAAATCAATTACTTCTTTTATTTTTTTATTGTCGGTTTCTACTTCCAATAAAGAAGGTACTATGATCCTTGTAAATAAAGAAGTTGCTGCTTTATTTCTATTGTGACATTCATCTCCCATATGAAGAGATTGAGAAATTAAAGTGTTTAAATTAATTGGTGGCCCTTGCCTTATGGCCTTTTTTAATATTGGATATAACGTATTTTTAATCCATTGTAGCTTTGTTATTACTTCTTTGGAATTGGCACCATAACGCAGCACTTTTCCCAAGCCCTCATTCACGTTACAAAAGGCTTTGTTATTATGGGTTTTATTTTCAACAATGAATACAGGCATTGAATAGCTAGTAACTCCTGCCATAGGACCCACAGTGTTGTGGTTGTGACAAGAATCAAATATAAACTCATGATCTGTAACCTTTTGTTCTGCTTCGTTTAGATTATTTGCCAAACCTTCAAATACAATAGCACCCAGGATAGCTGCTCGTAGCGGGCCAGACATTTTACCCCATGAAATGGGTGGTCCGGCATGAAGGATTGTATTTTTATTAAAATCAGGAATGGCTTCGCCGGCTAACATCATGTCGGTTAAGAAGGCTTGTGAAGAGAGTAATTTTTCTACGGCCAATTTATTAGCCTGTTTGATCTTAGGGTCATTTTCTAGCGATTCCAAATAAGGAATAAATTCACGATTTCCTCCGGCAGCCGGTTTCCAATCGAGATGGGTTACTTTTGCACCCTGAGCCTCTAAATCATCTTTAAATAAAGGATTTCCTATATTTAATATATCCAGTTTGGTTGGTAAGATCATGATTGAGAAGAGTTATACTTTATGTTTGGCCAAAGATTTATTATTTATTATTGACTGCGCAATTTGAGCGGCAATTGCATTACTCGGTGCTACGATTACTCCTACAGATTTTAATTTATTGACCTGATCCGAATAACATTGAGGATCCTTTTCGCACCCACATACCGAGGCAATGAAAATGATTTTTTTGCGGTCATTTATTTTTTGGATAATGGGAGAAAGATTTGAGGCGGGGTCTTCATGACTTCCAAAACCCAGTACAATATCAAATAATATAATTGCAGTATCGTCCTTGGCTGCCAACTCCATAAATGCCTCATTTCTTGGTGTAGGATCAATCATCGGGTGCGGTTTGCCTCTCGTGTATTTATCATCCCCGAAATCAATGCATGTATGTTGCGGCCCAATCATATTTTGTGCCTCAATACAGAGGGTTCCACCGCAAAATAATCCGTAGATCTTTTTCTGTGATTTTTGCAGGAAATAATCAGGGATTTTAGGGAAATCAAATAAATGATCAGAAACTCCGGCCAAACGGGCTGCTTTCGAAGCAGATTGTGTTAAATTACCTGCAAATGAAATATGATGATCCATCATATTTGAATCTTCCTCCTTCCCAAGAAAGCAAACAACAATTGGTTTTTTAATTGCAACCGCTTGCTGCAAAATATCTTTTGCTACTTGATCATCAGGTGGTTTTGATACAATGATAATAATTTCAGTTTGAACATCACCGGCTAAAAGTTTTAGCCCTTGCTTCATGCTTAATGCACCTATTTCTTTTTTTAGATCACGACTTCCGGTACCTATAGCTTGCGATATACCCAAGCCTAAACGATCCAATAAGATGGATATTTCTTGTATCCCAGTGCCACTTGCGCCAACAATCCCAATATTTCCGGACCTGACTTTATTGGAAAAACCAAGACCAATACCGTTAATAATAGCCGTCCCGCAATCAGGCCCCATCATTAAAAGATTTTTCTTTGCAGCAATTTGTTTCAATTTTTTTTCATCTGCTATTGAAACATTATCACTAAACATCATAACATTTATATTCTTGTTTAAGGCACATTTAGCTTCATAAGCAGCATATTCTCCGGGTACGGAAATGAAAGCTAAATTGATGTTTGCATTTTGAGCAACGGCATTGGCAATTGTTTTTGGTCTGTTTTCCAAAGGGAAAGCAGACTTTTTAGCCTCCTGATGACCATATAGCACATCTTCAACGATCTTTAATACTTCTTGTTTATTAAAACCGATCTTACTGGAAAAAGCGATGCATAAATCGTTAGCTTTTGCATTTTTGGCTTCATCCGACCACAAATTGGAATTTTTAAGTAAAGATCTATTATGATCTGTTCCCATGACTACTTGCACTTCCCGAAGGGCTTTTATCTTTCTTAATTCCTGAGAAACTTTCATTAAAGTAATAGAATCAAAATAAGCATTTTCTTTCACAATGATGGTAATCATAATTGGGGCATTTGGTTTTGTATTTTTACGATAGCGATATAAACCCCGGCTAACAAATCAGCTCCGGAAGAATGTCCAATGGATAAAACATTTTTTACCCTTTGATTTAGGCTTGTTTTTGAATGAGGATGATTTTTTAATAAAGCGAGTAAGAAGTCGCCTATTATTTGTGGAAAAAAGCCATTTGTTGCACTCTTCAGAATGGTTTCACTCACTAAAGTTGTTTTTGAGGTTCCTAGTGTTGAAAATACAACCTCATTTAAAGTAATCATTTGTTGATCTAAAATAGGACAAACATTGTTATTTTTAGCAAAGCAATTAAGCGTACCCACCAATCCTGCCAAAAAATCATCTCCGGATGGAGTCAGTCCGGAACCAAGGCCAATTAAATCAGTTGCCGCGAACTTAAGGCCTTTGGGCGAATATTCCTTATCTTTAACAAAGAAAGAATGTAAAAACACAATGATCTTATTCGTAACATATTTTGATGAAACATTACTTTTATTGTGTGAATTAAAAAAGTTAAAAGAATCCCTCAAAAATGTAGAAAGATATGGGGTAGAGCTTATTAGATTGTTTAAACGGATTAATTTATTTTTTAACCCGCTAAAATCCAATATTAATTCCGGACTCCAAATAGTAATATCGCTCATATCAATTATTACATCGGAGCCAATTAAAATTTGGTTGGCATTAATTTGCACTGACATTCCTTGTTTAATAAAACAGGC
>CALLUQ010000133.1 GCA_938010565.1 uncultured Flavobacteriales bacterium | reverse complement strand
TCCCGCCATCGAACACATTGGCCTCGTTGTGGTCGTAAACCAGCACATTTTCACGAATAAAAACAGGTTGGAGGTCCGAAACCATATTGTCCCAACGGTTGTTTTGCAACAACATCACCTGCAATTCGGCCATGGGGTCTTTCACCCCCAATACTCCGGGATACAAAGTAAAACCAACCTCCTGCCTCTGGGTGCGTTCGTTGACCACCGAAGAAGGCTTCACCTGGGTATCAATGCGGAGGCTCTTCTCATAGATCATAAACCTTCTTGTGATCACAGGCTCTTCAGGATCATCCAGATGGATCAAAAGCAAATAATTGCCGCTTTTGGTGAACCTGACGTTGGAGTTGGGCAAGGTTAACGCATAATGCGTATAAGGAATACGCACCCCGATGGAATAACCATAATCGGAGATCGGGTTGGTAAAAAAACCTTCCAGAAATTCATTGGCAACCAAACCGGAAGGTTGCCAGTCGGCATTGCAATGGATAAAAGAATATTGGTAATCTTTCAAATCGTTATCCAGATCATCAAAAGACATTTCTATCCCGTCGTTTGCCTGGTTTAGCATAAAAACAGGCGGATTCAGGCCAAACCCCTTTTTATGCATCTTCACCGTATAAATATTTGACTGGTAAATGTGGTCTTCGTACCTCAGGTGCTTTTCATCGTAGTAGTCCTCCTGTTCTTTCCGGTGGTTGGCCCCATCTGCTTCCTTACCATCCGTAACACGCGATACGGCCCCTATTTTTTCGGTACAACTACCGAAAAGGCATACTCCTGTGATGAACAGCGCCACTTTAAAGACAAAATGCAACGGTAACCAGTACCTTTTATTCGAATCCATGCCATAAAACTAATAGCCTTCCAAAAAAGAACAACGAATAAATCGGGAAAAATGTTTGACCTCCCAAACAAAATTATAATTTTGCGCAGCTAAATTTAAAACGCAGAAAATGTCGAAAGCCATCAGGATCAGAAAAGGCTTGGACATTCGTCTCCAAGGTAAAGCACTTGAGCAGTTTGGTGCGAGCCGTCCATCCGATACCGTTGCTATTCGTCCTACGAATTTCCAGGGCCTTACGCCTAAAATGGTGGTTAAGGCTGGAGATAAGGTGAAGGCAGGCAGTACGTTATTTCACGATAAGTACAACCCCCGTATACAATTTACTTCCCCTGTGAGCGGTGAAGTTTTGGAATTGGTACGGGGCGAAAGACGCCGGATTCTGGAGGTGAAGATCCAAGCTGACAAACAGATCAGCTACGAAAACTTCGGAGCAGGCGACCCGGATAAGATGAGTAGCGAAGATGTAAAAGAGAAGTTGCTCAAAAGCGGTGTCTGGCCGTTTATCCGCCAACGTCCGTTTTCCTGTGTAGCCGATCCCAATGTGGCGCCAAAAGCCATTGTGGTCTCTGCTACCGATACCCATCCGCTGGCCCCTTACAACGATTTTATTGTAAACGGGCAGGAAGCGGAATTTCAGGCAGGGCTGGATGTATTAACAAAACTGACAGCGGGCAAAGTTCACCTTACCATGGTTGCCGGAGAACGTCGGTCAAAAGCTTTTCTCGAAGCAAAAAATGTAGTAAAACATGGCTTTTCCGGTCCTCACCCTGCCGGAAACGTAGGCACACAGATCCACCACATCGACCCGATCAACAAAGGAGAATTTGTTTGGTACCTGTATCCGCAGGATGTATTGGTGATAGGCCGGCTATTCCTTTCCGGAAAGTTTGATGCCCGCCGTACCGTAGCCTTAACCGGTTCCGAAGTGGCCACCCCCCAATATTACCAAACCATACTCGGAGCACCCGTTGCTCCCATGATCCGGGATAACATTACCCACGATAATGTACGCTACATAAGCGGCAATCCCCTCACCGGAGAACAAATATCGGAGAAAGGATATGTGGGCTTCTACGATACACAGGTTACCGTTCTGCCCGAAGGCAACCAATACAAATTTGTAGCCACCGAAGGTTGGATGTCGCCCGGTTTTAACAAATTCAGTGCCAACCCGTCTTTCATGTCAGCCGCCATTCCGGGATCGGCCGATCGCCGCTGGCGTTTGGATACCAATACCAACGGCGAAAAAAGAGCCTTTGTGATAACCGGACAATACGAGGAAGTATTCCCGCTGGATATTTATCCGCAATTGCTGGTGAAAGCCTGCATTACGGAAAACATTGATGCCATGGAAAAGCTCGGAATCTATGAAGTGGATGCAGAAGATTTTGCGCTTTGCGAATTCGTTTGTACTTCGAAAACAGATGCAATGGCCTACATTCGTGCAGGACTTGAGCTTTGTAAAAAAGAATGTTTCTGAGCCTCCGTTCGGAAAAAGATAATTGATAACCAAAACACCGGAAATTGAAGTTTGTAAGAAATCTCCTGGATAAGACGAAACCAAAGGTCAGGGAAGGTAAAAAACCCGGTTTAATTTACTGGCTCCACGACTCCCTCGAAACGTTCGCCTTTACTCCCAACCACGTTACCCGAAAAGGAGTACACATCAAAGACAGCATCGACCTGAAAAGAACGATGATGATGGTCATCATGGCCATGATGCCATGCCTGATCGTGGGAGCCTGGAATATCGGACACCAAGCCGATGTAGCAGCCGGCATCAACCTCGGGTATTTTGATGCCCTCTGGAGCAAGTTGGCCTGGGGGTTCGTTAAGATCCTCCCGCTGATCGTCATCTCCTACGGAGTAGGCTTACTGGTTGAATTCATCTTTTGTACCGTAAAAGGCCATGAGATCAATGAAGGATACCTTGTATCGGGGATGTTGATCCCCCTGATCATGCCGGTGGACGTACCCCTCTGGATCGTTGCTGTTTCGGTCATTTTTGCCGTTATTATCGGTAAAGAAGTATTTGGCGGAACCGGAATGAACATCCTCAATGTGGCGTTAACGGCACGTGCATTTGCCTTCTTTGCTTATCCTACGCAAATGACCGGCAACCGCGTCTGGATCGCAGGCACAGAGAACGGAACCTCCTTTCTGGCCTCCAACGGTGCCAAAGTAGACCCTGTTACCTTTACCGGCGACGTTCTGGCCTCGGACAGTGTTACCGCAATCGGCCAAATGGAAAACGGTTTGCTACAAAACGGAGTGGATGCCTTTACCGGTGAAACCCCCCTTGGTTACATGTTCAATACCGTGAGCATGGCCCAAACACAACGTGCAGCCGATAAAGCCCTCCAAACCTTAAACGAAGCCGGAACCTATGCGGGCGAAAAAGTAGACGAACTGAACGCTACCATTGCCACCATGCAACATAACGTGGATGTGGCTGTCAGCAAACTGCCCGATACCGCAGATATGTTCTTTGGTGCTATTCCGGGATCGGTCGGAGAAACATCTGCTCTGGCCTGCTTGATCGGAGCCGGTTTGTTGGTGATGACCAAGATCGGAAGCTGGAGGATCATGCTCTCCATGTTGGCAGGCGGGTATTTTATGGGCTTGATCTTTAACGCCATTGCACTGAACCCCTACATGGCCCTGCCGGCACACGAACAAATGATGCTCGGCGGTTTTATGTTTGGATTGGTTTTTATGGCCACCGACCCGGTTACAGCCGCGCAAACGACCACAGGCAAATACATCTACGGCTTTTTTGCCGGCGTGTTTGCCATATCCATACGGGTATTTAATCCGGCATACCCGGAAGGCGTAATGCTGGCCATTTTATTCATGAACGTTATGGCACCCATGATCGATCATTATGTGGTGAAAGCGAATATTAACCGCAGAGCAGAACGAGCGAAAAAACATGCCTTAGCGCATGCCGCCTGAACTGCCGAAACTGAAAAGACGTAAACATGGCTGTAAATAAAGAAAGCAACAGTTATACCTTCCTCTTCTCCATTGCGATGGTCGTACTGGTCGGGTCGCTCCTCACGTTTATTTCCCTGGCATTAAAACCTTTCCAGAATAAAAACGATGCGGATAAAAAGAAGATGGACATTCTGGCAGCAATCGGAGTGGAAGAGGTAACCCGCACCAATGCCGCCGGTCTCTATCAACAACACGTAATTGGCTCTAAAGTGCTAACCTACGATGGCAGAGATACCCTCATCATCGATTCGGTGAAAGATGCAACAGGCAAGGTGATTACAGACACCCTTACCGCATTTGAAATCGATGTGAAAAAAGATTTCCGCGACAAAAAATTGGCCAACAGCGATAAGTACTATCCTTTGTTCATTGCGAAAAACGCCGGCGGAGATACTACCTTTCATGTGATCCCGATGGTAGGAAAAGGACTCTGGGGACCGATATGGGGATATATAGCCCTGCTGGACGACAACATAACCATTGCCGGAGCATCTTTCGATCATAAAAGCGAAACACCGGGCCTCGGAGCAGAGATCAAAGAAGCCTTTTTTGAATCGCCATGGAAAGATAAAAAGATCTTTACCGACAACGGCCGATTTGTTTCCGTAAGGGTAAAAAAAGGCGGCGGAAGTGGCGACCACGAGGTAAACGCAATTACCGGTGGTACCATTACCTCCAACGGAGTTGACGAAATGGCGAAAAGAACCCTCGGTATTTACCGGAACTACCTTCGTCCCAAACCATAAACAATTGCACCATGAGCGAAATGCAAACTGCAATGAAATCCAAAGAGCCCTTGTTCTCCAAAAAGAATAAAAAGCTCATCACTGATCCCCTCAGCGATAACAACCCGATCACCATTCAGGTATTGGGCATTTGTTCCGCCCTCGCAATTACGGTACAAACACAGCAGGCGATCATTATGTTCGTTTCCGTACTCTTTGTAATGGTGATGGGCAACCTTACCATCTCCGTTATGCGCAGCCTCATTCCTTCGCGCATCCGGATCATCGTTCAGTTGGTGGTGGTGGCTTCACTGGTCATTATTGTCGATCAAACCTTAAAAGCATTTCAGCCCGATATTGCCGAAAAACTTTCGGTATTTGTGGGGTTGATCATCACCAACTGTATCATTATGGGCCGTTTTGAAGCCTTTGCCATGGCCAACAAACCATGGCCATCCATTATGGATGCGGTAGGAAACGCGGTAGGCTACGGCTGGATTCTGATCGCGGTATCGCTGGTGCGTGAAGTATTTGGCTCGGGAGCAATAAGCATACCCGGAGCGGGCCAGATGAAATTCATTCCGGAAGCCTGGCTGATGACCGGTGAAGGCGGATTCTATCTGCACAACAACATGATGATACTTCCGCCTATGGCCCTGGTGGTAGTGGGCGTCATCATTTGGGTACAACGGATGCGCAACAAAGCCTTAATTGAAGATCATTAATTGAACCTCTGAATCCTAATTTAGTATGGATACGCTAAGTATAATTGTAAAAGCCATTTTCAGTGAGAACATGATCTTTGCCTATTTCCTGGGCATGTGTTCCTACCTCGCTGTTTCAAAAACAGTGAAAACGGCCGCAGGTCTCGGAATGGCCGTCATTTTTGTATTGGTGGTTACCGTTCCGATCAATTACTTGCTGGAGAACTTTGTATTGAAACAAGGTGCCTTGGTCTGGCTCGGCGATGAATTTGCCGGTTACGATCTGAGCTTTCTGAGTTTCATTATGTTTATCGCAGTCATTGCTTCCATTGTTCAGTTGGTCGAGATGATCGTGGAAAAATTTGCTCCGGCACTTTATGGCGCACTGGGCATTTTCCTCCCGCTGATCGCTGTAAACTGTTCCATTCTTGGTGGTGCACTCTTTATGCAGGAACGCCAGTACAGTACCATTGGCGAAGCCACTGCATTTGCGTTTGGATCAGGGATCGGATGGTTCCTGGCCATTGTGGCCATTGCTGCCATCCGCGAAAAGATCCGTTATTCCAATGTGCCGGCTCCGCTTCGCGGATTGGGCATTACCTTCATCATAACCGGATTGATGGGCATTGCATTTATGGCCTTTATGGGAATTGAATTTTGATACGAACCCGAAATCATTAACAGTATATGATACCACTTACCCTGTTTTTAGTTGAGCAATCCATCGGACTTTCTATTGTCATTTCGGTAGTAGTGTTCCTGCTGGTGGTTTTATTGTTGGTAAGCCTTCTTTTGTATGCAAAGGCTAAACTGAGCCCCTCCGGAAAGATCAAGATCACCATCAATGGAGAAGACCCGATCGAAGTAGACGGAGGAGATACCTTATTATCCACCCTCAGCAATTCGGGCATTTTCCTCCCGTCGGCTTGTGGCGGAGGCGGTACTTGTGTACAGTGTACCTGCCAGGTTGTAAGTGGTGGCGGTAATATCCTTCCTACCGAAGAACCCCACTTTTCTCGCAAAGAAATTGCCGCCAACTGGCGCCTGGGATGCCAGGTGAAAGTAAAGGAAGATATGGAGATCAAAGTTCCGGAAGAAGTTTTTGGAATTAAAAAGTGGGAATGCGAAGTGGTCTCCAATTATAACGTAGCTTCTTTTATTAAAGAGTTCGTTGTAAGTTTGCCAGAGGGAGAAGAAATGGAGTTCGAAGCCGGCGGATACATCCAGATCGATGTACCAAATATTACGGTGAAATTCTCCGATATAGACGTTACCGCCCATCCGGAAGACCATGCCGATCCCAATACCTTTCAGTCGGAATGGGATAAGTTTGGGTTGTGGGATCTGGTGATGAAAAACGACGAAGAAATTGTTCGCGCCTACTCCATGGCCAGCCATCCGGCAGAAGGAAACATTGTGATGCTGAATATACGGGTGGCCACCCCACCGTGGGACAGAAAACGAAATGCGTGGATGCAGGTAAACCCGGGTGTTTGTTCCTCCTATGTATTCGGATGCAAACCCGGCGATAAAGTAACCATTTCAGGACCTTACGGTGAGTTCTTCATCAAAGATACCGGATCGGAAATGTTGTACATCGGCGGTGGTGCAGGCATGGCACCCATGCGCTCGCACCTTTTTCATCTTTTCCATACGTTAAAAACCGGTCGTAAAGTAACCTACTTCTACGGTGGCCGTTCTCGCCGCGAATTGTTTTACATCGATCACTTCCGCAAAATTGAAAAGGAGTTTCCAAACTTCAAATTCCACATGGTACTTTCCGAACCGGCCGAAGAAGACCATTGGGTGGAAAAGAAAAGCGTGGATGACGATGGCGATGGTTTCCTCGGTTTTGTACACAATGCAGTGATCAAACACCACCTCGAAGGCCATGATGCACCCGAAGATATTGAGTTTTACTTCTGTGGCCCTCCTTTGATGAACCAGGCGGTGCTTAAAATGTGCGACGATTGGGGCATTCCTCCCGAAAATGTAGCATTTGATGATTTCGGAGGTTAAACAGCCGGCAGATATATATCGAACAGGGTGGACAAAGCGTTCACCCTTTCTTTTTTTAATCGATCCCTTTTGATCAAAAAGTACCGGATGCTAAAAACAGGTCGCATGCGTAAAACAATGCTCTTTGCTTTTTTGCCTGTGGTTTTGCTGGCCTGCTCGGGAAAAGAGGTTACCCCGGATCCGACCGATGAAGCCAGAGTACCTGTTTTTCAAATTGCAGGAGAGGCACAAGGCACTCGTTACCACATTACCTACATCAGCCCCAACCGGGTAAATTACCAGCCTCAGATCTCCGAAATACTGATGCACATCGATCAGTCCTTATCGAACTGGGTGGAAGGGAGCCTCCTGCGCCAGATCAATGATCCTGCATCCGTGCGGGTGGAAATAAAAGATACGTTTCATTACCTCTCCGATATGTTCCACATGTCGGAAAAGGTATGGGAGCTTACCAATGGCGATTTTGACCCAACGGTGATGCCCCTGGTAAATGCCTGGGGGTACGGATATAAAGAAGGAACCCTGCCCGACAAACGCGCCGTAGATTCCATGTTGGAGTTTATCGGGTTGGATCGGTTTTCCTGCATTGAGCCTTCGGCCGGCACCAACAACCGAACCGTTTTTGTGAAAAAAGATGCCCGGGCTCAGCTGGATTTTAATGCCATTGCCCAAGGCTTTTCGGTCGATGTGATCTGTGATTTCCTGGCAACCAACGGGGTTAAAAATTTTCTGGTGGAAATTGGAGGAGAAGTGCGTTGTTCGGGAAAAAATGATGCCGGAAACGATTGGCGGATACAAATTGACAAACCCGTTGAAGGCTCTTCGGAACACGAACAAATGGCTGTGGTTTCGATCCGCAATAAAGCCATTGCCACCTCCGGAAACTACCGGAAGGTGAGAACGGTAAACGGCCGGAAATATTCCCACACCATCCATCCGAAAACGGGCTTTCCGGTAATGCATTCGTTGTTAAGTGTTACGCTGGTGGCAGACGATTGTGCTACCGCAGATGCTTATGCCACAGCTTTTATGGTAGCGGGCCCCGAACGTGCCAAAGCATTGGTTACGAGTGATCTCCTTCCGGATATGGAGGCTTATTTTATTTACCAGGATGAAAACGGAACATTGTATACCTGGAGTACCCCCGGTATGAAAACCATGATAAAGGAAGAAACCCGGATGCGTTAGCCCGGTTGAGACGGTTCATCCTCGTTGCGGCACTGTTCTTCCGGTCGTGCTCCGCATAATCCACACGAAGCACCTTCTTCCCGAAGCATAGGATTGTTGCTGGCACATGTACCTGCAAATCTCCCCTCTTTTTTTACAAGGATTTTTATGGCAATTCCTGCAAAAGCAAGGGCAAGAAGACCAATGGCCAAAAACATCAATTTCATGTTGCAAAGGTAACCAAAAATTAGCGTACGATAAAGCCATAAAGTTTGGCGCGATCGGGGGCAAACGCATTTGGCAGAGGCCTCCCCTGTTACCCTTTTTCGTTGGGATGCTTATAAGCCATTCTACCCATTTGCTCTTGTTGCGTAAGGTTGGATGCAATTTTACGGATCCGTGAAAAATTTTGAACCGTGTGCCCTTTTCCGTTACAGCTTTCACGATTAGCTTTCGCACAGGCCCCGATACCTATTAGTGTTAAGTCAGGTATACTGTGTCGTATAAGTTGCCAATATTTTTGTTCCGGACCATGCGAAAAATAGGAGCCTAGTGTAGCTAAGGGATTATTTTTCCCTTAAACTAGCATCGGTATAGAAATCAAAAAAGTCCGGGATAAAAAGATCAAAACTTGGTGCGGCTAAAGTAGGCTTGACTTAACACTAGGTGGGTGAATAAAACCCCTTTCGCTTTAGCTGCTCTTATGGCTTTATCATCCAAAAGCCGCTATCCAATGAAAAAATGGTAAAAAAACTCTTTTTCAAACCGCCATCAACGGGCCTTTTGCAGATAAAACGGGATGATCTTAAATGCGTTTTCCCTAGTCTTTTCCCATCTGCATGATCTAAAGTGTCCCAAAGCTTCGTACATTTGGATTCTGATAACCGATACAGAGAAAAGCACCTAGATTATGAATCAATTCGATTACAACAACAGCGGAGCCCCGGAGATCAACCTCAGAAAGTTCCGTCCGATCATCATTACCGTTATTGCCCTTATTGTCCTATTTTTTATCCTTAAAAACTCCTTTGTAATTCTGGAGCCGACCGAAAGAGGCGTGATCTTTTACAAATACGGCAATGGCCTTGACGTTGAGAACGTATACAGCGAAGGCATGACCGTCATGGCTCCCTGGAACGATATGTACCGTTTTGATGTATCGGAAGCACAAGAAGAAGAGACCATGCAGGTACTCTCGCAGGATGGTTTGAACATTGATGTGGACGTTTCCATCCGTTTTCGTCCGGTAGCAGACAACATCGGAAAACTGTATCAGCGTTTTCGTAAGGATTACAAAGACCGTTTTGTGATCCCTGAGTTGCGCTCCGCAGTACGTAACGTAGTT
Source organism: uncultured Flavobacteriales bacterium (assembly GCA_938010565.1). Taxonomy (GTDB): domain Bacteria; phylum Bacteroidota; class Bacteroidia; order Flavobacteriales_D; family CALLUQ01; genus CALLUQ01. The sequence continues at coordinate 1,531 of CALLUQ010000133.1, read as the reverse complement.
GGAAACTACAAACCCGAAGAATTGTACTCGACCAAAAGAATTGAAATAGAAAGCGAGATCAAAGAGATTATGGTCACCAAGCTTTTGGTAAATGATGTGATCATGGAAGAATTGCTTCTGAAGTCGATCAAACTTCCGGACGAGTTGGTCAATTCCATTGAGATCAAACTGAAAGAAGAACAAAATGCACTGCGTTACAAATACGTGCTTCAAAAAGAACAAAAAGAAGCGGAACGCAAAAAGATCGAAGCCAGCGGGGCAGCACTTGCCAACTCCATTCTGGATCGTTCGCTTACCGATAACCTTTTGAGAATGAGAGGCATTGAAGCGACACTGGAATTGAGCCAGTCGAAAAACTCAAAAGTAGTCATTGTAGGTAGCGGTAAAAACGGTTTACCTCTGATCCTGGGTGGTAATAAATGATCCAGACCACATCGAAAAAACCTTGGGGCGACCTCCTTCGTGCTTTTGTCCAGAACAAATGGATAAAATGCTTGGGGATCGCCCTCTTTTTTTTGTTGCTGATCTACTTTTTTCGCTATCCCATCATGCGTGGTATGGGGAATGTACTCATAGCGGAAGATACACCCGAAAAAAGCGATGTTATTCTGGTGCTGGGCGGAGGTTCGGTGGAACGTGGTATGGCTGCCGCCAAACTGTATCAGGAAGGGTATGCACCGTTAATTGTGACCACCGGTAATGCAGTACCTTCCATACTCAAACTGATGGATACGGTGATCTGTGAAGCCCGGCTGGCACAAATACAAATTACCGCAACGGGCTGTGATCCGACTGTTGTAGAGCCCCATTGTGTAGGAACATCTACCATGGAAGAAGCGGTATACCTTGAAAAGCTTTGCCAGGAACGAAACTGGAATAAAGTCATCATCGTATCCAGTAAATTGCACCTCAAGCGCGTTCGGTTTGTGTTTGAAGACCGTTTTACGAATGCCGGAATTGAAACGCGCTTTTGCGGAGCCTCCGGTTTAAAATACGATGAAGCCGAATGGTGGAAAAGCGAAGAGGGCCTCATCATGGTCAACAACGAATACATCAAACTTTTTTATTATTGGTGGAAGTATTGAACAGAAAACCTGCAATGACAGCAGTAATAAAATGGGAAGGAGCCAAGTAAGCCCCTTACCAAATACCGGATCATGCGTACTGGCGCCCCCTAGCAAGATCTTCCACCGGATGATGGCAGTTGGAGTAATACCCACCAGCGATGTATCCGATGGTGCGGTACACATTAGATGCCTGCACCTATAGATTCGGATCTTGTAACAAAACTATCTGGGAATCAATAGGTATTGGGTAGTCCCACAACGGACGGCGGCCCCTTTCTTTTGGACAGAATACATGAATGGCAGTGCGTAGTTGAGAGTCTGTTCCAACCTTGTGTGATTTGGATGTATTTTATTCTGTTTATCAAAAGCAGATGTTAAATTAGTAGGCATGCGCAATTGAGATCGTCTTAAGCACTGGCATTGAATGCCCTATTGTAGTTTTAGGAGCCCCCCAAAAAAAAGTA
>CALLUQ010000132.1 GCA_938010565.1 uncultured Flavobacteriales bacterium | reverse complement strand
TTCGGATCGGGCCCCATTAAAGGTTTCGCCACCACCTTGATCATTGGTATTTTTACGTCTCTTTTCTCTGCGATCTTCATTACTCGCCTCTTGTTTATATGGCAGCTTGATCGCAAGAAAAACATCCGTTTCTCCACTTCCTTAACCAAAGATGCTTTCACCAAAATAAACATTGGTTTCATCCAAAAACGCAAGTTCTATTACGTTATTTCCGGGTTAATTGTAGCGGGAGGCATTGCTTCACTCGCTGTTCGGGGATTGAACACAGGAGTGGATTTTACAGGAGGCCGTACCTGGCGCATCGCATTTGTAGATAAAGCCCAGGTCGATAACATCAAAAAATCACTCGATGAAGGCTTGGTCGACGCTTCACAAGCAGGAGCCGTAGACATTGAAGTAAAAACAATTGAACAAAGCAATAAGGTCAAAATTACCACCAACTTCCGCAGCGGCGAAAAAGGAACAGAGGTAAACAACGAAGTGGATGCCTTGGTAAAGAAGCTGTGCAACGATGTTCAACCCGTTTTTAAGGTAGAAGAATCGAGAACCGTGGATCCCACCATTTCGGATGATATCAAAGCCTCCGCAGGCTGGGCTGTTAGCGTATCCCTCATCATCATTTTCCTTTACATTATTATCCGCTTCAGAAAATGGCAATACGGCCTGGGCGCATTGGTGGCCATGCTGCACGATGTTGCTATTGTACTCGGATTGTTCTCCATGTTATACGGCATCCTTCCATTTTCCATGGAAGTAGATCAGGCCTTTATTGCGGCCATCCTTACCGTTGTAGGATACTCCATTAACGATACAGTGGTTGTATTCGACCGCATCCGTGAGTTCACCGGATTGTACAAAAGAGAAAACGGAGTAATTGTGGTAAACCGTGCATTGAACAGCACCCTGAGCCGAACGGTCAATACTTCCTTAAGTACCTTCATGGTATTGCTAATCATCTTCCTTTTTGGAGGAGAAGCCATTAAAGGGTTTACTTTCGCGCTGATGATCGGGGTTGTAGCAGGAACTTACTCTTCGCTATGCATTGCCACCCCCACGGCAGTAGATCTGAGCAAATCACTTCGCGATGGCGGAGCCCCATCTCCCACCGCCTGAAGTTAAAATAACATAAAAAAAGACCGTCTCCGATACCCATCGCAGACGGTCTTTTTTTATGTTCTGTTCCCAAAGCAACTGACCGGTAAACCGGAGCTTTTTATTACTTTTGCGAAAATCTTCTTAATGCATGACCAACGGCATTCTACTATTTTTAAACATGGGACCGGGAGAAATGCTACTCATTGTGGCAGTCATCCTCATTTTTTTTGGGTCCAAAAATATTCCAAAGATTGCCAACACCTTAGGAAAAGGCATGCGTGAATTCAAAACTGCCAGCGATGAAATTCGTCGTGAGATCCGTGAAAGCGGAACCGATGAAGAGATCAAAGGGCAGATCAATGAGTTCAAAGAACACATGGACATTCGTAAAGAGATCGAAAACAACAACCCGAAATAGATGTTCGTTGCACTGTTGTGGTTGGCAGGAGGGTTGGGTTTGCTCATCCTCGGAGGAGAATTGTTGGTGAGAGGAGCCGTAAGTATTGCAAAAAAAATGCAGGTCTCCACCCTGGTAATTGGAATGACTGTGGTTTCTTTTGGCACCTCTGCTCCCGAGTTGCTGGTGAGCTTGCAAGCCGCCACAGGAACCCCACCCCATGCAGCTATTGCCGTTGGGAACGTGGTGGGGTCCAATATAGCCAACCTGGCACTGGTACTGGCCATTACCATACTTATTTTTCCCATAGTGGTGGATCGGAACACCAAACGATTGGATTGGCCGGTAATGATGGCCGCCTCTTTATTGCTGCTGGGTATGATGTGGGATGGAACCTTGTCGCGTATCGATGGCATTGTTCTTTTTGTATGGGTGGTGGTATTTACCATTTACCTCATTGTTAGTTCCCGAAAAGCAATCCAAAAGCAAACCGGAACCATGGTAACCGAAACGGAAACCACTGTTCGGCACTCCAAAGCCATTTGGATCACACTGGCGTTTTTAGCGTTGGGGGCAACAGGGCTGTTTTTTGGAGCCGACTGGTTTTTGAAAGGCGCGGTTGATATTGCCAAAATAACCGGAATGGACGATGCCATAATAGGAGTAACCGTGGTAGCCTTTGGCACTTCCGTACCGGAGTTGGTTGCCTCGGCAGTTGCCGCTTTTCGAAAAGAAACCAACATATCAGTAGGAAACCTCATTGGCTCCAACCTATTTAACATCTGTACCGTTTTGGGCCTGACTGCCGCTATTCAACCGATCGATATCGCAACCGATGCCCCGCAAATATTAACCAACGATATCTGGTGGATGATTGCCATTTCCGCTGCCGTATTCCCCTTGATGCTCATCGGGAAAAAACTGGGCAGATGGAAAGGAGTATTCCTGATCTCATCGTATACGGTTTACATCTGCCTTACGGTAGCAGATCTGGGGTAAGAAGCCTTTTATTCCGTTAACATCCTTTTTCAGGAAACCGCCAAATCATTTCGTCCCGTTCAACACGGTCTGGATTCTTATTTTAAGCAAAATTTTACGCTTTTGTATTTTGAAAGCTACACCACTTTAAACGTGTTTTGACTTACATTTACAACCATTCACGGATAACAAAACAAAAATATGGCAACAAACAGATTCCAGGCTTTAGAAAATGTTTTAGACCGGAAAGCAAAACATACGTCCGCTCCTTCAGATAAAATTTCCAATTTCTACGGCGAAATGGTATTCAACCACAACACCATGCAGGAATACCTTACAGACGAAGCATATCGTGGAGTTCAGGACGCTATGGTAGAAGGCAAACGCCTCGATCGTAAAATTGCAGATCAGGTAGCTTCGGCAATGAAAGAATGGGCCATTTCGAAGAAGGCATCCCATTACTGCCATTGGTTTCAGCCCCTTACCGGCTCCACAGCCGAAAAGCACGATGCCTTTTTCTTTCCTATCGAAGGAGGGCGTGCCATCGAGCGTTTTGAAGGCAGCATGTTGGTACAACAGGAACCGGATGCCTCCAGCTTTCCAAACGGCGGGATCAGAAATACCTTTGAAGCACGTGGCTATACGGCATGGGACCCTTCTTCTCCCGCCTATGTCATTGGAAAAACACTTTGCATTCCAACCATATTCATTGCCTATACCGGAGAAGCACTCGATTATAAAATGCCTTTACTGAAAGCATTACACGCTGTAGATCAGGCCGCCACCGAGGTAATGCAATTCTTCGATAAAAACGTAACCAAAGTAAATGCCACCCTTGGTTGGGAACAAGAATACTTTCTGGTAGACAAAGCACTGGTGGCCGTACGCCCTGATCTGGCCATGACCGGTCGTGCCTTGTTCGGACACGCTCCGGCAAAAGGCCAGCAGTTGGACGACCACTATTTCGGATCCATTCCGGAACGCATTACCGCTTTCATGCGCGATTTCGAAACGGAAGCATTGCGCCTGGGCATTCCGGTTACCACACGCCACAACGAAGTAGCCCCTAACCAGTTCGAATGTGCCCCGGTTTTCGAAGAAACGAACCTGGCCAACGACCACAACCTTTTGTTGATGGATGTTCTTGAAAAAACAGCACGGAAACACGATTTCAGAGTACTGTTCCACGAGAAGCCCTTTGCGGGGTTGAACGGATCGGGCAAACACAACAACTGGTCTTTGGCCACCAATACCGGCCACAACCTGTTGAGTCCGGGCAAAACACCAAAAACCAACATGATGTTCCTGGCCTTCTTCATCAATACCTTAAAGGCCATTCACGACCACGCCGATATCCTTCGTGCCAGCATTGCATCTTCCGGCAACGATCACCGACTGGGTGCAAACGAAGCACCGCCAGCCATCATTTCCGCATTCATCGGAAGCCAGTTAACCCAGGTATTAGACCGGTTGGTAGCCAACGTGAAGTCGGAGGAAATGACACCCGAAGACAAAATGGAATTGCAACTCAATATGGGTAAGATCCCACAGATCTTGTTGGACAATACCGACAGAAACCGGACCTCCCCTTTTGCTTTTACCGGAAATAAATTTGAATTCCGTGCCGTTGGGGCCAGTGCCAACTGCGCATCCGCCATGATCGCACTGAACACCATCATGGCTTCCCAATTGCGCATCTTCAAGAATGATGTAGACCACCTTATCGAAAAAGGGAACCGGAAAGACGAAGCCATCCTGAAAGTATTGCGTGACTACACGGTTGCCTCTGAAAACATTCGTTTCGAAGGCAACGGATACGGAGAAGAATGGGTGGAAGAAGCCCGGAAACGCGGTCTTCCAAACTTAAAAGATACCCCCCGCGCCCTCGATGCCTTGATCGACAAAAAGAACATGGCCCTTTTTGAAGAAGTCGGGGTGTTGAGCAAAGTAGAAATGCATGCACGCCATACGATCGAATTGGAGAACTATGTGATGAAGCTTCAGATCGAATCCAGAATGATATTTGACATTGCCCAAACGATGATCCTTCCTGCTGCCATTCAGTATCAGACAGATTTGGCGAACAACGTCAATGCATTGAATACACTTTTGGGAACAGAGGCTAAAAAAGGAACCGTGGCTCAAATGCAATTGATCCGGGAGATCGCCGAACACATCGATGGCATAAAAACCAACATTGAAAACATGCTGGATGAACGCCGGAAAGCAAATGCCATAAAAAATGTGCGCGATAAATCGATCGCCTATTGCGATAAAGTGAAGCCTTACTTTGAGATGGTACGCAAACATTCCGACAAACTGGAGCAATTGGTGGACGACGACCGGTGGCCTTTGCCCAAGCTTCGTGAGATGCTCTTTACCCGTTAAGCGAAAGAGATCACCGTTATTTTCAAAGGCCCTCTCCGTTGCCAAAATACAGCACGTTTAAGATAAACGGATAAAAAAGGATGCAAGCTTTTCCTCTTGATCGCGGATGATCTTTCCATATTCCGAAAACCATAAAAAGGAATAACAGGAACAAATCGACTTTGCTTTATTGTATTGATTTTTAGCAATTTGCACGATTTTTACAAAGACTTTGCTTCGGTTATCCGTCGCACAAAGCCATTTGCCCGTGAAACCGTTTTTTTCAATCACAAAGTGCTGTGAACCGGAGGGCTTTTAGTATGTTTGAGAATACAATGATCAAACCGGTTTTAAACACAAATAAAGTTTTGGAAGGATGGAAAACGTTTTTTTGTTACCGGCAGCAGCACAAAATTGGGGTGATGATGGACCAAAGGGCAAAAAGCACAGGGGGTTTGTGCCTCTTCACATCTTTTTTCCTAAAGAAAATTTACTTAATTTCGCCTACTAAAATTAACCCGAGCAATCTATAGATAAATCATGAACGTTCTTAGATTAATTATCTGCTTATCAATTGCTTTCGGCTTTTCATCGGTAGCATCTGCCCAAAAAGGTCTTGTTAAAGATGCAGATCTGGAGTTTCGTAATGAAGCCTACTACCGGGCGGCCGATCTCTATAAAAAGGCCTTTCCCAAAACACCAAAACCAGCGGATAAAGCAAGAATTATCTACAAGATCGCAGAGTGTTACCGTTTGATGACCAATGCAAAACAGGCGCAGGTATGGTATACCAAAGCGATCAAATCGAAGTACGACGACCCGCTGGTTCACTTTTACTTAGGCCAGGTCTTGAAAGAACAAGGAAAATACCCCGAAGCGATTAAAGCTTACAAGGAATACAATGCTAAATCTCCTGGCAATAAACGGGGAGAAGATGCTGTAAAAGCATGTGAATTAGCGCAGAAATGGAAGGATAAGCCTACCCGTCATGAAGTAAACCCCGAAGTTCTTCTCAACTCCCGACAGTATGATTTCTCTCCGGCTTTTTCAGACAAACGCAACAAAACATTGATCTTTACTTCTTCACGCCAGGGAGCCATGGGCGCCAGAGTTGATGAACGTACGGGTGAAAACTTTCAAGATCTCTTTACCTCTACCCGGGATAAAAAGGGAAAATGGAGCGAACCTACCTTATTGCAAGGCGAATTTATAGGCTCAGAACACCATGAAGGTTTTGCTGCCTTTAATAAAAAACGTTCCGTCATGTACTTTACCCGTTGCCGCAATGTTAAAAACCAAAACCTGGGGTGTAACATCTGGTACGCATCCAGAGTAGGCCAGGGGTTTGGCAAAGCCGTTAAAATGGAACTGAAACCCGAAGGCGATGGTGCAGACACCATGTCCGTAGGGCACCCTGCCATTAGTCCCGACGATAATTTTCTCATTTTTGCTTCCGATATGCCAGGCGGATACGGTGGAAAAGACCTTTGGATGACCCGATTTAACAAAAAAACAAAAGCCTGGAGCAAACCCGAAAACCTCGGAGCCGGAATAAATACTAGTCAGAATGAAATGTTTCCGTTCGTCCATCAGGATGGAAACCTTTACTTTAGTTCCGACGGACATGTGGGCATGGGAGGTCTGGACATGTTCAAAGCCCCAAAAACAGGAGAGATGCAATGGGGAGAGGTCGAAAACCTCCAATCTCCTCTGAACTCGGAAGCCGACGATTACGGCATCACCTTCGATGGCGTTGAAGATCGCGGATACTTCACCTCAAACCGCGATGGAGGAAAAGGCAAGGACGATATCTGGAGCTTTCGCCTGCCACCGGTTCTTTTCACTTTGCAATGTGTGGTTTATGATAAAGATACCCGAAAGCCAGTGGTTGGAGCACGTGTCAAAGTAGCCGGAACCGATAATTCATCGTTTGAAGTAACTACCGATGCCAACGGGGGGTTCAATCTTGAATCGAACGGCGAAACACGTTATATCAATCCCAATACCACTTACGCCATTCAGGTAGATCAGGAGGATTACCTGGTTGCAAAAGACAAGATCTCTACCGTAGGCAAAGATGAATCGACCACCTTTATCAAAGAGTTCTATATTCAATACGCAGCCGAAGAAGTAGTGATCCGTTTGCCCGAGGTACGCTATGCCTATAACCTTGCCGATCTGCAGATCATTCCGGGAGAAGTAAATTCCCAGGATTCCCTCAATGTGCTGTTCCAAACATTGGTGGAAAACCCAACCATCCGTGTGGAATTGCATTCACATACGGATCATCGCGGCAAAGCGGACTACAACCGTAAACTCTCTCAGGCACGGGCCCAATCTTGTGTCGATTACCTGATTTCAAGAGGCATCCCCATTGAAAGAATGTCGGCCAAAGGATACGGTGAAGACAAACCGCGTACCGGCCTTGCACCGGAAGATATCGCTCAAATGAAAACAAAAGAAGAACAAGAAGCAGCACACCAGAAAAACCGCCGTACCGAATTCATTGTAACCGGATTTGATTTCCAGCCCGAGAATACCTGGGGAGTGGCTGCCGGATTTGAGAAAAAAGCCGATGACTTTCTAAATGCAGGAGGCAAATTCAGCGATGAAATAAAACCCGAAAACGATAACACAACAGGAGAATAAACGCTTGTTGAAAGATTTTATTTGGAAAAGCATCCTGAACAATTCGGGGTGCTTTTCTTTTTTTTGTAGAAAATTTCCTAATAGTGGATTCCCGATATAACCTCAGAGGCGTATCTGCATCAAAAGAAGATGTGCATGCCGCCATTAAAAACATAGACAAAGGCGAATTTCCAAAAGCCTTTTGCAAAATTGTTCCGGATCACCTTACAGGTAGCCACGAGCATTGCATCATTATGCATGCAGACGGAGCAGGAACCAAATCTTCCCTCGCCTACCTCTATTGGAGAGAAACAGGCGATCTGTCGGTTTGGAAAGGAGTAGCCCAAGATGCGGTCGTCATGAATATTGACGATCTGCTCTGTGTAGGAGCAACGGGCAACATCTTGCTGTCCTCCACCATTGGCCGGAACAAGAAACGGATTCCCCGAGAAGTGATCACCACCCTGATCGAAGGGACCGAAGAGTTGCTGGAAGAAATGCGCAAAAACGGTCTGAAAATCCATTCTACAGGTGGAGAAACAGCCGATGTAGGCGATTTGGTACGCACCATAATCGTAGACAGTACCGTGACTTCCCGAATGAAACGAAGCGATGTGATCTCCAACGATAACATTCGCCCGGGCGATGTTATTGTAGGACTTTCATCTTTTGGAAAAGCCCACTACGAAAAAGAATACAACGGGGGGATGGGCTCAAATGGGCTTACCTCTGCCCGCCATGATGTATTTCATAAAGCACTGGCCGAACGCTATCCCGAAAGTTACGACCCGCTGATGCCTGCAGATCTGGTATACACCGGCTCTATGGCATTGACCGATGCCGTAGCGGAAACCCCGCTGGATGCAGGAAAGCTTGTGCTCTCCCCCACACGAACCTATGCGCCCGTAATGGTAAAAATGTTGCATGAGATGCGGCCTGTAATTCATGGAATGGTACATTGCAGCGGTGGCGCCCAAACCAAAATTCTTCATTTTACAGACCAACTGCATATCATCAAAAATAACCTCTTTGAAATTCCGCCCCTTTTCCACTTAATTCACCAACAATCCGGAACCAGCTGGGCAGAAATGTATCAGGTATTTAACATGGGCCACCGGATGGAGGTATACCTCGAAGAAAAATATGCCGCAACAGCCATTGATATTGCGCATTCATTTGGAGTAGAAGCACAAATCGTAGGCCATTGTGAAGCATACAATGGAAAGAAGTTAACGATCACAAGCCCATACGGACAATTTGAATACTAAAACCAAGATTCGTACTTACCATGGATAATTTGCTACAAAAGCTGGCGGCTATCAATGATCGTTGGAAAGATATTGCGCAACAGATCACCGATCCCTCCGTGATTGCGGACATGCAACGCTATGTAAAGCTCAATAAGGAATACAAAGATCTGGAACCGCATACCAAAGCGTTTGCAGCTTATAAATTGGTGTTGGATAATATTCGGAATTCAAAAGCGATCTTAGAATCGGAAGAAGATCCTGAGTTCCTGGAAATGGCACAAACAGAACTTCGGGAACTCGAAGAAAAGAAGGATCGGATGCAGGAAAAGATCAAACTGCTTCTCATCCCCAAAGATCCGACAGATCAGAAAAATGTTATCATTGAGATCCGGGCAGGTACCGGCGGAGATGAAGCGAGCATTTTTGCAGGAGACTTGTTTCGTATGTATACCCGATATGCTGAGAAACACAGATGGAAATTGGAAATCATCAACAGCAATGAAGGCTCTTCCGGAGGATTTAAAGAGATCTCTTTTGGTGTGTCGGGCGAAGATATATTCGGAACGATGAAGTTTGAATCCGGAGTACACCGGGTGCAACGTGTGCCTGCAACGGAATCGCAGGGCCGGGTGCATACTTCGGCAGCAACGGTAGCCGTGCTTCCCGAAGCCGATGAAGTGGATGTGGATCTCAATATGGAAGATGTAAAAGTAGACACGTTTCGTGCTTCGGGAGCGGGAGGGCAACATGTAAACAAAACCGAATCAGCCGTTCGTTTAACCCACCTGCCCTCCGGAATGGTTGTGGAGTGCCAGGATGGCCGCTCACAACATAAAAACAAAGACAAAGCCATTCAAGTACTGCGCTCAAGACTCTACGAAGCAGAACTGCAAAAACAGCAACAAGAAAGAGCACAACAACGGAGATCCCAGATTTCATCGGGAGACCGAAGTGCAAAAGTCCGTACTTATAATTATCCGCAGGGTAGGGTAACCGATCACCGCATCAACCTCACATTATATACGCTTGGAAGTGTAATGGATGGCGACCTCGAAGACATGCTGGAGGCACTCAAAGTAGCAGAAAACGCTGAAAAATTAAGTGAAGGCCAATGACCAGAAAAAAGTTAATAGAACAAATCCGGCAAAAGCAATCCTTTCTTTGTATCGGCCTTGATCCCGATATCCGTAAAATTCCGGAACACCTTCTGGATCAGGAGGACCCTCTTTTGGCCTTCAATCGGGAAATCATTGCTGCTACGGAAGATCTATGCGTAGCTTATAAACCCAACCTTGCATTTTATGAGTGCCACGGAGTAGCAGGATGGAAAACCCTGGGTAAAACCATGAACCGGATCGGGGAAAACCATTTCACCATTGCCGATGCCAAACGAGGAGACATTGGAAATACCTCCCGATACTACGCCAAAACATTTTTTGAACAATACCCTTTTGATTCCCTTACCGTTGCTCCATACATGGGCATCGATTCGGTGAGCCCGTTCCTTGAATTTGAAAACAAATGGGTAATTCTGCTGGCGTTAACTTCCAACCCGGGAGCATCTGACTTTCAAACGGAAAAATTGAAAAGCGGTGAGGCCGTTTTTGAAAAGGTATTAAAAACATCCACCCGTTGGGGCAATGCCGACAACCTGATGTACGTGGTGGGTGCTACCAAAGCCAACTTGTTGCAGAAGGTGCGGGCCATCGTTCCGGATAGTTTTCTTCTGGTTCCGGGCATCGGAGCACAAGGCGGAAGCCTGACCGAGGTAGTAGAGTACGGTCTGAATAAAGACTGTGGCTTGCTGGTCAACTCTTCCCGCGGGATCATCTATGCATCCAACGGGCGTGATTTCGCAGAAAAAGCGCGGGAAAGTGCTGAAAAAATCCAAAAAGAAATGGCCCGGTTACTGAGTGCCAAAAATTGGTTGTAATGCCTTATCTTCAGGCATGCAAGAGGCATTCCTACACTACGTATGGAAACACAAGTTGTTTGATCTTACCCCCCTTAAAACAACTTGCGGACTTCCCATAAAGATCATTCATTCGGGTGAGCATAACTTTCATTCCGGTCCGGATTTTCATGCGGCCCGATTAGCACTGGGCGAAACGGAATGGAGCGGCAATATAGAACTGCATATAAAAGCCTCGGAATGGTCTCAACACGGGCATCAATACGATCCTGCCTATAACAATGTGATTTTACATGTGGTGTATCAACACGATCGGGAGGCCTTTACTTTAAGCGGGAGGCAACTACCTGTGCTTGAACTCAAAAACCGCATATTGCCCGAAGCTTACCCACGTTTCATCAAGCTTACCCGTAACCAGGCCTGGATCCCTTGTCAGCCTCAAATACACAAAGTGCCCGCAATGGTTTGGAAACCCTGGCTCAAACAACTGATGCAACTGCGGCTCGAACGTCGGAAAGATGAGTGGTTGCGGGTTTTCTTTCAAACCCATAACGATTGGGACGAATGCCTTTATCGCAAAGTAACCGAAAGGTTTGGTTTTGGTGTGAACGATGCCGGATTCAGGATGCTGGCAGCCTCGCTTCCGTACAAATACATTCACCGGGTTAGCGATAGCCTGGAAAAAGCGGAGGCGCTGCTTTTCGGACAGGCAGGATTACTGAACCCGAACTTACAAGATCCTTACGGGCAGCAGTTATTCCGCGATTACAGCTACATGCGGCACAAGTGGAAACTAACACCGATTCCGCCCGTAGTATGGAAAACAGCCCGAATGCGCCCCAGCAACTTTCCGGCAGTGAGGCTGGCCCAACTGGCCGCTTTTCTCCAAAGTAGAAAACGATTGACCGCACAAATAAAAAACCTGGAAAATGTAACGCAACTTTCCGGGTTCTTCTCGGTAAAAGCCAGTACATACTGGACCACCCATTACGTCCTCGACAAAGAAAGCAAACCACGGATCAAGCAAATAAGCAAAAGCACGGCCCACAACCTCATCATCAACACAGTGGTGCCTTTTTTGTATGTGTACGGAATGTACCGGCAAGAACAAAAATACATCGACCGTGCCCGGATACTGGCGGAACAACTCAAAGCAGAAACCAATCACATCATCCGCTCCTGGAACCGGTTAAACATTCAGGCACAGCATGCTGCAGAATCACAAGCTTTGCTTGAATTGCATAATGATTTTTGTAAAAAGAAAAAATGCTTAAATTGTGAAGTTGCCGCATATCTTCTGAAAATATGAATCTACCCATTCAACACCTACAAGATTATTTTGAACGCCAGACCTTTGGCGTATGTACCTGGTGGGGCAATAAGTTAGGGATCAAAACACAAAGCATCCGATTGTCGTTTATCTACCTGTCGTTTATTACATTCGGATCCACGCTATTCCTCTACCTCATCATGGCTTTTGTGTTGGAACACAAAGACCTCTTTTCTTTGACACCCAAAAAACGCAGGAGCATTTGGGAACTTGATTAAGCAACGCCTACGTGTCATTAAACTCCAGATTATTTACCAAGATTTTCTATGCTTTCACATGGTTGGCACTGATCATCTTTACCGGTACAATTGGTTTTTTTCTCATTGAGGATGAATTTACCGTTCTCGACTCCTTCTACCAAACGGTGATTACCGTATCGACGGTAGGTTTTCAGGAGGTACACCCCTTGTCAGACACAGGACGTATCTTCACGGCTTGTCTGATCATTTCCGGTTTTGGTACCTTTGCTTATGCGATATCTGCCATTACCGGCTATCTGGTTGGCGGCGAATACAAAGCTTACCTTAAACAGCACCAATTGAACAAAGAGTTGGAGAAATTGGATAACCACGTTATCGTTTGCGGCTACGGACGTGTAGGGAGACAAACCGTTGCAGATCTGAATGCATACGGACGCTCGTTTGTGATCCTGGAAAAAAACGGCTCGCTCATCCAACATTTCAAAGAAGAAAGTGAGAAATGGAGCAAACACCTTTTTTTTAATGGCGATGCAACTTCCGACGAAGTGCTGTTGCGATCCAATATAACCCGTGCAAGTGCCTTAATTACCACGCTGCCGCGTGATTCGGATAATTTGTTCGTGGTGCTTTCTGCCCGCGAGATCAATCCCCGATTAACCATCATCAGCAGGGCTTCCGAACAAAGTTCCGTGAAAAAACTCCGCATGGCCGGGGCCAACAACGTGATCATGCCCGATTGCGTTGGAGGGTCTCACATGGCCCAGTTGGTAGTTACACCGGATGTAGTGGAGTTCCTCGATCACATTTCAATGCAAGGAGAAGCTGACACCAACCTCAAAGAAATTGCATTCGGCGAATTGCCGGCTAATTTTCAATACAAAACCATCGGAGAACTGAACGCCCAACCCTTAACAGGGGCCAACATCATCGGCTTCCGGAAACCGGATGGAGCGTACGTTATCAATCCTTCCCCGCAAACGGAAGTCATTCCCAACTCCAAACTGTTTGTACTGGGCAGCCCCGATCAAATCAAAAAACTCAATGCCATTCTCGGTGTAAATCATTAAGCAAAAAATGGTTCCAAAAATTCTGATTACCGGTTCGAACGGATTGCTCGGACAAAAACTGGTCCACCATCTTGTAAACAAGCAAGTGGAAGTATTGGCCACTTCCAAAGGAGAAAACCGCATCGCCATGAAAAAAGGATACCGTTATCTCCCTCTGGACATTACAGACAAAGAAGCGGTAATGCAACTTTTTCGCAATGAAAAGCCGGATACCGTTATCAATACCGCAGCCATGACCAATGTAGATGCCTGCGAACAGGAAAAAGCCGGGTGCCGCCTGCTCAACGTAACCGCTGTGGAACATTTGACAGAAGCCTGCAAACCGGAAGATGCCCACCTCATTCACCTTTCCACCGATTTTGTTTTTGATGGAAAAGCCGGACCCTACACAGAAGAAGATGAACCGGCACCGTTGAGCTTTTACGGCCAATCCAAACTCGATTCCGAAAAAATCGTAATCAAAAGCGGTTTAACGCATTGGTCTATTGTTCGGACCATCATTGTTTACGGCGTTGCCGATGCCATGAGCCGCTCCAACATTGTGCTTTGGGCCAAAGCCGCATTGGAATCGGGAAAAGAGATCCGTATTGTAAACGACCAATTTCGTACGCCTACCCTGGCAGAAGACCTGGCCGAAGGCTGCGCACGCATCGCTTTACAAAAAGCAAAGGGCATTTACCACCTTTCGGGAAAAGACTTCATGAGCATTCTTGAATTGGTAAAACGGGTGGCTACAGCCTACCAACTGCCCTGGCAACAAATACATCCTGTTACTTCGGACCAACTCCGGCAAACCGCCGCCCGCCCGCTTAAAACCGGATTTATTCTGGATAAAGCCAGACGCGAGATCGGGTACAACCCCCATTCATTTGAAGAAGGCCTACGCCTTTTGGCCAAACAAACCCAAGTCGGTTCATCCTTGAACCCCCATGCATCAGGGCAATAAATAACACCCCTTTTCAATAATTTGAATCCCTCCCACGGTTGGCTATATTTGCCCGCATCTGTCATATCCATATCCATTTTTCTATGAAAAAAATATATTCCATACTCTTCCCCATCTGCTTTCTGTTGGTGGCACCTGCCACTTTTGCACAACAAATGAAAGCCAAAGTGTATACCTTAAACCACAGCGAAAAAATTGGCGATTCCGAAGCTACTGTTGTGGTGGAAGGAGGAAAAGCACCCTACCGGTATAAATGGTCGGAGGATGCCACACCTTGGCAAAGCAACACATCCGATGGCATTAAGGAAGGCTTGCCTTTCAGTGTTTATGTGATTGATAACCAAAACGATACTCTTCACATCCCTCACCCCAAAGAAGAAAAGCAAGCCGCCAATGCGGCCAACTACCAAATTTTTACCCTTACCAAATCAACCCGGAAGGACTCTTTTCCTACATACAGCTATACGTATAGCACTCACATGGATACGGTTTTCCATACGGATGCGGAAACCGGAAAAACAGATACCCTAGTTACCGAAATAAAAGACACTGTTCAAACCCTGACCGGATATACCTGTGCCCTTTACGATACCACAACCTCAGCTTCTCAAATTGTACCGCTCATACCGTATGAGTCCATCAGCGAAGCCATTAACAAAGTATTTACACCGGTGGTGGAGCACCTTACCGAAATTTTGTTCTGGGATCCGTTTGCAGCCACCGGTATGGTCGACCCCATCGTATACGTACCCGAGCAGCATTTGCAGGCCCCTTTCTGGGCAGATACCGCCCACCACCTCATGGTAGGCAGCTGGAACATCAGCGAAGGCGACAGTGTAAAATACGATCAGCCTTTAGGCGCCCTGACAGACGGCGAAACCACCATATACCTTTATGCCACAGCCAACGGTAAAATTTCCGGATTGGCTCCCGTCGGCACATCCGTACGCATCAGAAACCAGGAAAAACAACGTTGGGAAGGAGCCACTTTGGCAACCATTACCAACGAAAACAACCCTCAGAAACTACGTACCGCCAATGGCGATCCTGTTTCAAAGGGAATTCCGATCATCGTCGTATGGTTGGTGATCGGGGCCATTTTCTTTACCCTGAAAATGCGTTTCGTTAACTTTCGCGGATTAAAACACGCCCTGGAGTTGATCCGCGGCAAATACAATAACCCCAAGGACAAAGGAGAGGTTACTCACTTCCAAGCTTTAACCACAGCACTTTCTGCTACGGTGGGCTTGGGAAACATTGCAGGAGTAGCCATTGCCGTAAGCGTTGGCGGTGCCGGTGCTACCTTCTGGATGATCGTGGCCGGATTACTGGGCATGTCTTCCAAATTTGTGGAATGTACCCTCGGGGTAAAGTACCGCGAAATCGACAAAGACGGCGAAGTTTCCGGTGGCCCGATGTATTATCTGAGCAAAGGCCTGGCCAAAAGAGGCATGAGCGGTTTCGGGAAAACCCTGGCGATCATTTTTGCCATCCTTTGTGTGGGAGGCTCCTTCGGAGGCGGAAATATGTTCCAAGCCAACCAGGCATTCGATCAGGTATCCGGTGCTTTTCCGGCATTGGAGGGGCAAGGATTCTGGTTTGGATTGATCCTGGCCGCTTTGGTAGGCATTGTCATCATCGGCGGGATCAAAAGCATCGCGAAAGTAACCGACAAAATTGTGCCGTTCATGGTCAGTATCTATATGCTTTTTGCACTGATCATCATCGTTCTCAATATCGGCTCTGTGGGAGAAGCCTTCTCCTCTATTTTCGCAGGAGCCTTTGATGCCCCCGCCATTAAAGGAGGAGTTATCGGTGTATTGATCATGGGATTCCGACGTGCTGCCTTCTCGAACGAAGCAGGTGTAGGCTCCGCATCGATTGCGCATGCCGCATCCAAAACCAATGAACCGGTAAGCGAAGGCATTGTGGCTTTGTTGGAGCCGTTTATTGATACGGTGCTCGTTTGTACGATGACAGCCCTGGTACTCATTTTTACCGGCTATGTAGATAACCCGGAAGGGTTAGGAGGATCCACCCTTACATCACAGGCCTTTAGCTCGGTATTCCCCTGGCTCAAATGGGTCTTGATGTTCGCCATTCTCCTGTTTGCATTCTCCACCATGATCTCCTGGTCGTACTACGGACAAAAAGCCTGGGCGTATGTATTTGGTCATTCCAAAGGTGTGAACTACCTCTATAAAGTGATTTTTCTCGGTTTTATCGTCGTTGGTTCTACGGTAGGACTGGGATCCGTTTTGGATTTCTCCGATCTGATGATCCTTGGAATGGCCTTCCCGAATATTCTGGGCCTGATCATCATGTCCGGAGAGGTAAAAGCCGACCTGAAGGATTATTTTGCGCGTATTAAGTCCGGTGCGATCCAAAAATTCAAGTAGCCTGAACCAGGCAGAAAAACGTATTTTTGAAACCCTATTATCCATCGTAAGAAAAAGTCGCTTACCTTTTGTTGAGCGACTTTTTTCATGAAAACATTCTGGCAGGAATATTTTACGATGAGCAAACGCGACCGGCGGGCCACTTTTTGCCTGTTTGCGCTTTTGTTACTGGCTTTATTTGCCCTTTATCTGAAGCCTCATCTGTTGGTATCTCCCCCAACCGACTTTACTGCTTTTGAAAACCAGATCCATGCTTTTTTTAGTGTTTCCGGCCCGGAAAAAACATCCAAAACGTACGGAAAAGAAAAAGGACCCGATGCGTTGGAGTATTTTCCGTTTGATCCCAACCATTTACCGGCGGAGCAATGGAAGCGATTAGGACTAACATCCCGTCAGATCAAAATGATCCGCAATTATGAAAAAGCAGGAGGGCAATTTCGGTATGTGGAAGACCTCCGGAAAATCTATGCCATCGATTCGGCGACTTATGCCCGGTTAAAAGATCACGTTCGGTTGCCACGCTATGCCGCTGAAAAATTTCGTCGGAACAAAAGAAAAGAAAAGCTCCGGCGGCCCCAACGGAAGAAAAAGAAAAAAAGCTATCCCGTTTGGAAATCCCATAAAACGTTACCCATCATTGAAATAAATTTGGCTGATAGTACGGAATGGGTTCAACTCAAAGGCATCGGACCTGTTTTTGCCCGTCGTATTATCCGTTACCGAAACCGTTTGGGTGGCTTTGTGGATGCAAGACAACTTCAGGAAGTTTATGGCTTGAAAGACAGTACGTATTATCAGATCGAAGAACAATTGGTTTTAACAGAAAAAGGGAAAACGCAAATGGATCAACTCGACATCAATTCGGCCGATTTTTTTACCCTCGTGAAACATCCGTATATCGATAAAAACCTGGCCAACTCCATTGTAATGATCCGAAGCACACATGGACCTTATACAACGCTTTTGGATCTCATGAGATCAGATTTGGTTAATGAACAGATATACCGTAAAATTGCACCTTACCTAAAGGTGCAACATGGCGATTGAAGACCGCATCAAAGCAACCATCCGTGACGTTCCGGACTTTCCGAAAACAGGGATCATGTTCAAAGACATTACTCCTGTTTTGGAAGATCCCACACTGAGCAAAGAGGTGGTCAGTGCTTTTGTGGAACGAATGAATGGAGAAAAAACAGATGCCGTTGTTGGCGTGGAAAGCCGTGGTTTTATATTCGGCATGATGCTGGCACAGGAACTACAGGTACCTTTTATCATTGTGCGCAAAAAAGGGAAATTGCCTTACCATACGGTTTCGTATCGCTACGACCTCGAATACGGTTCGGCCGAAATAGAAATGCATACGGATGCACTCCGCCCCGGATCCCGGGTACTCATTCACGATGATCTGCTGGCTACGGGAGGAACGGCAGCCGCAGCTGCAGAGTTGGTGCAAATGCAAGGCGGAAAAGTGATCGGTTTTGCTTTTTTGATCGGGCTTTCTTTCCTGAACGGAACCTCAAAACTCCGGCCGTATTCTCAAAATATTATTAATTTAGTAGAGTACTAGCAATACCAAAAATGCTGTTGCCTCCATTTGGGGACATTTGTAAGAGCATAACTGTAACTTTCAACAAACATGGATTTTTCTATCAGCGAAAATCAAGAGATGATCGCACAGATGGTGCGTGATTTTGCCGAAAAAGAAATTCGCCCTCACATGATGAAATGGGACGAATCGCAGGATTTTCCGGTTGCATTATTCAAAAAAGCCGGTGAACTTGGCCTTATGGGGGTTCTGGTTCCGGAATCCTACGGAGGAGCAGGTTTAGGCTATTTCGAATACATCGCCGTCATCTCCGAGATTGCTCAGGTGTGCGGTTCCATAGGCCTTTCGATAGCAGCTCACAACAGCTTGTGTACCGGCCATATCATGGAGTTTGGTTCGGAAGAACAAAAACAAAAATACCTTCCCAAACTGGCAACTGCAGCATACATTGGGGCCTGGGGGCTCACCGAAACCGGTACCGGATCAGATGCGGGAAGAATGCACACCGTTGCCGTTCCGGATGGCGACTACTGGATCATCAACGGTTCCAAGAATTTCATCACCCATGCCATTTCAGGCGATGTTGCCGTGGTCATTACCCGAACCGGTGAAAAAGGAGATTCACACGGAATGACCGCTTTCATTATTGAAAAAGGAACCCCCGGATTTTCAGGAGGCAAGAAAGAGAATAAACTGGGCATGCGGGCTTCGGAAACAGCAGCCTTGTTTTTTGATAACTGCCGGGTACACAAAGATCAGGTTCTGGGCAATGTAGGGGAAGGCTTTATACAAGCAATGAAGGTGTTGGATGGTGGCCGTATCTCCATCGGAGCACTCGGACTTGGAATTGCACAAGGTGCCCTGAAAGCCTCTGTAAAATATGCCAAAGAGCGCAAACAATTCGACCAACCCATTGCCCATTTTCAAGGCATCAGCTTTAAACTGGCCGACATGGCCACAGAGATCGAAGCGGCAAAGTTACTGCTGTACCAGGCAGCCGATCTAAAAAACAAAGGAGAAAAAGTAACCAAGGCATCGGCCATTGCCAAGTATTATGCTTCGGAAGTTTCCGTTCGTGTTGCCACCGAAGCAGTGCAGATCTTTGGCGGATATGGCTATACCAAAGACTTTCCGGCAGAGAAATACTACCGGGACTCCAAATTGTGTACCATTGGCGAAGGCACCTCTGAAATCCAAAAACTGGTGATCTCAAGAGAACTTTTAAAAAATTAAGCCTCAAAAGAGAAAAACAATATTGCGATTCGAACACATCGGAAAAAGTACTACATTTGTAGCCCGCCAAATGGCCGGAGTTAAGTGAAAAAAGAATTAGCTATGCTGATTATTCCAATGAAAGAAGGCGATCACATTGAAAAAGCCTTAAAGAAATTCAAGAAAAAATTTGATCGCACCGGGCGTATGCGCGAATTGCGCGAACGCAAACATTACACAAAACCATCTGTCGTTAAGAAAAAGATGGTGGAAAAAGCAGTTTACAAAGCTGTAATGTACCGCGAAGAAAACTAACACCCCTTTCTTGTACATATTATTATAGTTAAGGAGAAAGACCTTCCTGCTGTTGGCGGGATGGATTTTCTCCTTATTTTTATGCTATGTACACGGATGAATTTTTGAATTACCTTTCATACGAAAAACGATACTCCCGGAACACGGTAGAAGCTTACCAACGTGATCTGCGCCAATTTTTTTCCTGGCTGAACCACGCTTACGAAGAGCACGACCCTCAAAAGGTTTCCTTTCCCATAATACGCTCCTGGATGGTTCACCTCATAGATCAGGGCATCAGCCCCCGGTCCGTCAACCGAAAAATAGCCACACTTCGTACCTATTTCAAGCATCTGATCCGCAACGGACATTTAAAAGACAACCCCATGCAAAAAGTGCAGGGACTCAAAGCAGGAAAACGCCTGCCTGTTTTTGTGGATCCGGACAGCATGAAAAAACTTTTTGCACAATGGGAGCCCTCGGCAGATTTTAACGAAGTGAGGGATCGTCTTATCATGGAGTTGCTGTATGCAACAGGTGCCCGTGTATCCGAATTGGTGGAACTGAAACAGTCCGATGTACACTTATCGGAACACCACCTCAAAGTATCAGGCAAGGGGAAAAAGGAAAGACTGGTACCGATCACGGACCGTTTGGAAAGTATTATCCAAAACTATCTGAACATAAAAACGGACACCCATAGCATCTCTAACTCACTAGTAAACAACACCCACCTGCTTGTGAAGTCCAATGGCGAAAAACTCTCCCGAATGTTTGTTTATCGAAGGGTGAATACCTACCTTAGTAAGGTAACAACCCTCACTAAAAAAAGCCCGCACGTTTTGCGTCACACCTTTGCCACTCATATGTTGAATAACGGTGCCGACCTGAACTCCATAAAGGAACTACTTGGGCATACCAATCTTGCAGCTACTCAGATCTACACCCACAACACCATTGAGCAGTTAAAAAACATTCATGAACAAGCCCATCCAAAGGGCTAAATCCCACCATGGGATCCAATAAGAAAGCATATGCAAGTAAACGTTCAATCCATTCACTTTGACGCCGACAAAAAGTTGGTAGATTTTATTCAGGGTAAAGTAAACAAACTCGACTTGTTTTTTGATCAGATCATCATTGGCGATGTTTATCTGAGGCTGGATAAGTCGGAAAACAACGAGAACAAGATCACAGAAATAAAACTGGCCATTCCGGGAAAAGAAATTTTTGCCAAAAGAAAGTGCAAATCTTTTGAAGAAGCCACCGACCTTGCAGTGGAAGCACTACGCCGTCAAATCAAACGATACAAAGGAAAAATGAAGGATTAAATCCATGCCGGACTCACCGCTGCCTTCGAATGTCTTTTTTATGGTGTTGTGGCTGTGAAACGAAAAAAGTAGGTGAGTTATTTTGTCTGAAATTAAATCTTTCATACATTTGCAGACCTTTTTGCGGAAAGGTCTGTTTTTTTGAAATATATCACACATTAGTTCAATGCGCCGATGTAGCTCAGTTGGCTAGAGCAGCTGATTTGTAATCAGCAGGTCGTGGGTTCGAGTCCCTCCATCGGCTCAAGAATGGAAACGTTCTTTTAGTATGAATTTATAATCCCATGTTGTGGCTCTATTTTGCCACTTAAGGAAGAAACTAACGGATATTTTTTCTACATGTGATTTGGTTTCCGTTTGCTAAAAACAAATGGAAAAAAGCAGGAGTAGCTCAGTTGGTAGAGCATCAGCCTTCCAAGCTGACGGTCGCGGGTTCGAGTCTCGTCTCCTGCTCTGATAAATACCCGGGAAAAGGTTCGTTACAAATCTTTTTCCGGCTTTTTTTGATCTACGGCATCGTATAGTTAAAAACAATAAATAAAATAACTTTAAAATAAATCCTGAGGAAACATGGCTAAAGAACAATTTGAGCGGACAAAGCCTCACGTAAATATTGGGACTATTGGTCACGTTGACCATGGTAAGACTACTTTGACTGCCGCGATCACAAAAGTGCTCGCTGAAGCCGGTGGCGCTGAAGTTCGTGATTTCGATACAATCGATAACGCTCCGGAAGAAAAAGAGCGCGGCATCACGATCAATACTTCACACGTTGAATACGAAACGGATAGTCGTCACTATGCCCATGTTGACTGTCCCGGTCACGCTGACTACGTAAAGAATATGGTTACAGGTGCCGCTCAGATGGATGGTGCCATTCTTGTTTGTGCCGCAACTGACGGGCCTATGCCGCAGACGCGTGAGCACATCCTGCTTTCCCGCCAGGTAAATGTTCCTAAGATCGTTGTATTCATGAACAAAGTGGATATGGTTGACGATGAAGAACTTCTGGAATTGGTTGAGATGGAATTAACCGAACTTCTTGATTCTTACGGTTACGAAGAAACGCCTATCTGTTCCGGTTCTGCACTGGGTGCATTAAACGGTGAAGGCAAATGGGCTGACAGCGTTAAAGAACTCATGAAAACAGTTGACGAATGGATTGATACACCGGAGCGTGATACGGATAAGCCATTCCTGATGTCGGTGGAGGATGTATTCTCCATCACCGGTCGTGGTACTGTTGCCACGGGTGCGATCGAAACAGGCATTGTCAACACAGGCGATCCGGTTGATATTATCGGCCTTCAGGATGAGAAAATGACTTCTACCGTAACGGGAGTTGAAATGTTCCGTAAGATCCTTGACGAAGGACGTGCAGGTGAAAACGTTGGCCTTCTCCTCCGTGGGGTCGAAAAAACCCAGATCAAACGCGGTATGGTAATTGCCAAACCCGGATCCATCACGCCACACAAAAAGTTCAAAGCTGAGGTTTATATCCTTAAAAAAGAAGAAGGTGGCCGTCACACTCCATTCCACAACAAATACCGCCCGCAGTTCTACCTCCGTACACTTGATGTAACAGGTGAGATTATTTTGGATGAAGGCCGTGAAATGGTAATGCCGGGTGATAATGTAACCATCACCGTTGAACTGATCACCGAAGTAGCTATGGATAAAGGCCTTCGTTTCGCGATTCGTGAAGGTGGCCGTACCGTAGGTGCCGGTCAGGTAACTGAGATCATCGACTAATCGATCTCCGAGAGATTGAGATTATATGCAAAAGGTGTTCCCTTGTTTGGGAGCACCTTTTCACACGAAAAACGATTTTTTCATCGGAGTTCATGTGAAAAATTGAAACACGGAATAACTGATGGCCCCTTCAATGGAAAAAGTTGATTTGGAGATAATCCGCCAGGCCAGCAGCCTCCATAATAACTACGGGTGTAGCTCAGTTGGCAGAGCACTGGTCTCCAAAACCAGGTGTCGGGAGTTCGAGTCTCTCCACCCGTGCCAAAGATAATTACTGTGGCAGATATTAAAGGATATTTTGCAGAGACGTACAATGAATTAGTCAACAAAGTAACCTGGCCTTCCTGGGCTGAGTTACAAAGCAGTGCCATTATAGTACTCGTTGCTTCTTTGATGATTGCACTCTCTGTTTGGATAATGGATTACTTTTTTGGTATCAATAGCTCCGACTCTTTGTGGAGAGGTGCGCTTGGGATCTTCTACAAACTGGTGGGTGTAATTACCCAGTAATCTTTTTCATTAGGCCTATGAGCGATGTAAATAGAAAATGGTATGTAGTACGTGCCATTAGCGGAAAAGAAAAAAAAGTAAAAGAATACCTGGAAATGGAAATCGGCCGTTTGGGCATGACAGACTATTTATCCCAAGTATTGATCCCGACTGAAAAGGTATACCAGATCCGCAACGGAAAAAAGGTATCCAAAGAACGCAGTTTCTTTCCCGGATATGTGCTTATTGAAGCCGCTCTCGTTGGAGAAATTCCACATATTGTTAAAAATATTCCCAATGTAATTGGTTTCCTGGGTGGAAAAAAGGGAGGTGATCCTGTTCCACTTCGTCAGACCGAAGTAAACCGCATTCTTGGTAAAGTGGATGAACTTGCCGAAAGCGATGAGGAATTGAACATCCCATTTGTTGTTGGCGAAGCGGTCAAAGTGATCGATGGCCCATTCAACAACTTCAACGGAGTAATCGAAGAGATCAACGAAGAGAAGAAAAAACTAAAGGTGATGGTGAAGATCTTCGGTCGAAAAACTCCGTTGGAATTGAGTTATATGCAAGTAGAAAAAGAAAATTAATTTTTTCCGATGCCGGCCCCGAATGTGAGCGGGGCTTGTACTACCGGCTTTCTGCCCAGGCTTCCAATGGAATCGGAAAGGTTTACGGCGTACTGCATCGGATTTTAATCTCTAACACCAATAAAATGGCGAAAGAAGTTGCTGGATTGATCAAACTGCAGATCAAAGGAGGTGCAGCCAATCCATCGCCGCCGGTTGGTCCCGCCCTCGGCTCCAAGGGGGTGAATATCATGGAGTTCTGCAAACAATTTAATGGCAGGACCCAGGACAAGGCAGGCAAGGTTTTACCGGTAGTAATTACCGTTTACAGCGATAAGTCTTTTGACTTCATCATTAAAACCCCACCTGCCGCAGTTCAATTGATGGACGCAGCCAAAATCAAAAAAGGCTCTTCGGAATCCAACCGCTCGAAAGTGGGTAACGTAACCTGGGATCAGGTACGCGCTATCGCAGAAGACAAAATGGATGACCTGAATTGCTTTACGATTGATTCGGCGATGAAGATGGTGGCCGGTACAGCCCGTAGTATGGGACTTACGGTTAAAGGAGAACTTCCCTTTTGAGCTTAAACATTAAAAGCATGGCGAGAATCAGTAAAAACAGAAAAGAAGTACTCGGAACATACGATCCGGAAAACATTTACACCCTTAGCGATGGTGCTCAGGTAGTGAAAGATATTTCCAGAGCTAAATTCGATGCTTCAGTGGATGTCGCTGTAAGGCTGGGTGTTGATCCTAGAAAAGCCAACCAGATGGTCCGTGGTACAGTGGCTTTGCCACATGGTACCGGTAAGGACGTACGCGTGTTGGTGCTCTGCTCTTCCGATAAAGAAGCAGAAGCACAGGAAGCTGGTGCCGACTATGTAGGTCTTGACGAGTATATCGATAAGATCAAAGGCGGTTGGACAGATGTGGACGTTATCATTACGATGCCATCGGTAATGGGCAAAGTAGGCCAATTAGGCCGGATCCTTGGGCCTCGTGGCCTAATGCCTAACCCGAAAACGGGAACCGTTACCATGGAAGTAGGAAATGCCGTCCGCGATGTCAAAGCAGGTAAAATCGATTTTCGTGTGGATAAGTATGGAATTGTACACGCTGCCATCGGCAAAGTGTCTTTCGATACGAACAAACTGGTTGACAATACCAAGGAGTTAATCGACACCATTATCAAATTGAAACCTGCATCATCCAAAGGCACATACATCCAGAGCATTTCTTTAAGCTCAACGATGTCTCCTGGCGTAAAGATCGAACCAAAGTCTATAGCGTAATCCCCGAAAGGGTAAAAAAACTCTTGCGATTATGAACAAAGAACAAAAAACGGCTTTCATCGGTGAGTTATCGGAACTCCTGGAAGAAGCAAATGTATTCTATTTAGCGGATACTTCTGCTTTACCTGCCGATGCTACGACGGAACTTCGCAGGAGCTGTTTCAACAACAAGGTTACACTGCAGGTGGTCAAAAATACGTTGCTGGCAAAAGCGATGGAACGTTTGACCGACAAAAACTTCGGTGGCTTGGCGGAAACACTTTCCGGACCTACCTCAATTATGACCGCAGAAGCCGGAAATGCTCCTGCAAAAGTAATTAAGGCATTCCGGAAAAAGTACAATAAGCCCATCCTTAAAGGAGCGTACATCGAAGAATCCGTATACATCGGCGATGAAAATCTTGAAGCCTTGGTTAGCATCAAGTCGAAAGAAGAACTCATTGGCGATGTTATTGCGCTGTTACAATCACCTGCCAAAAATGTTGTTTCTGCTCTTCAGAGTGGTGGCAACACGCTTGCAGGATTGGTTAAAACCTTGTCGGAAAAAGCACCCTGATAGGTTCTTATTACAAAACAATTTTTTCAAAAAAACAAATTAGTCAATCTTCTTAAATATCATATAAAATGGCTGATATCAAAGAACTGGGCGACCAGCTTGTAGATTTAACTGTAAAAGAAGTTAACGAACTTGCTCAATACCTCAAAGAAGAACACGGTATCGAACCTGCTGCTGCTGCTGCCGTTATGGCTGCTCCTGCTGCTGGTGAGGATGGTGCCGAAGAAAAATCTGAGTTCGACGTGATACTCAAAGCTCCGGGGGGATCTAAGCTTGCGGTTGTTAAGCTTGTAAAAGAACTCACCGGAATCGGCTTGAAAGAAGCGAAAGGACTTGTTGATAGTGCACCTGCACCGATCAAAACAGGGGTTACAAAAGACGAAGCGGAAGCACTGAAGTCTCAGCTTGAAGAAGCTGGAGCTGAAGTGGAACTGAAGTAAGTCCAAACTTTGCTTAAAAGCTTTTAAAAGGATAAAGCACCGTCCCTAAGGGGATGGCTGCTTTGTCCTGTTTGTCGTTGAAAGACACCTTTCAATTCTTCGTAAGTAGAAAATTAAAATCGTCAAGTCTTGGCAATACCCATATCGAAAACCAAAGGGCCGAATCGAATCAGTTTTGCTTCTGCCAAAAACATTTTCAAATACCCGGATTTCCTCGAAATTCAACTCAAATCCTTTCAGGAGTTTTTCCAGCTGGAAACTACCCCTGAAAATCGGGAGTCGGAAGGATTGTTCAAGGTTTTCAGCGAAAACTTTCCGATTACCGATACCCGAAACCAGTTTGTTCTTGAGTTCATCGATTATTTTATCGATCCTCCTCGTTATACCATTGAAGAGTGCTTGGAGCGTGGGTTAACTTACAGTGTTCCTCTGAAAGCAAAACTCAAACTCTACTGTACAGATCCCGAACACGAAGATTTTGAAACCATTGTACAAGATGTGTACTTAGGTACCATTCCCTACATGACCCCAAAAGGGTCGTTTTGTGTGAATGGTGCCGAAAGAGCCATTGTTTCCCAGCTTCACCGTTCTCCGGGAGTGTTTTTCGGCCAAAGCAGGCATGCCAACGGAACCAAACTCTACTCTGCCCGTGTCATCCCGTTTAAAGGGTCATGGATCGAGTTTGCAACCGACATTAATAATGTCATGTATGCTTACATCGACCGGAAGAAAAAGCTTCCTGTTACAACACTGTTGCGGGCCATCGGTTACGAAAGCGATAAAGATGTATTGGGCATTTTTGATCTTGCAGACGAAGTAAAAGTGAACAAAACCGGTCTGAAAAAACTGGTTGGACGTAAACTGGCTGCCCGCGTACTAAAATCGTGGATCGAAGACTTTGTAGATGAAGATACGGGCGAAGTGGTATCGATCGAACGAAACGAGGTAGTCATTGACCGGGAAACAGTTCTTGAGCAGGAACACCTGGATGATATTCTGGAGTCCGGTGCTAAAACAGTGATCCTGCACAAGGAAAACGCAAACTCGGCAGATTTCACCATCATATACAACACCCTCCAGAAAGATACTTCCAATTCGGAAAAAGAAGCCGTAGAACACATCTACCGCCAGCTTCGTAATGCAGAGCCACCCGATCTGGAAACCGCCCGTGGCGTGATCGATAAACTATTTTTCTCCGAAACCCGTTATGACCTGGGAGAAGTAGGCCGTTTCCGTATCAATAAAAAATTGGGCCTTGATATCGGCGATGAAGTACGTACCCTTTCCAAGGAAGACATCATCCAGATCATCAAATACCTCATAGAGCTGATCAACTCAAAAGCAGATGTCGATGATATCGATCACCTCTCTAACCGACGTGTACGTACAGTAGGAGAACAACTTTATAACCAGTTTGGTGTGGGCCTGGCACGTATGGCACGTACCATTCGCGAACGCATGAATGTTCGCGATAACGAAGTATTTACCCCAACAGACCTGATCAATGCCAAGACCTTGTCTTCGGTCATTAATTCTTTCTTTGGTACCAACCAGCTTTCGCAGTTCATGGACCAGACCAACCCGCTTGCGGAGGTAACTCACAAGCGCCGCATGTCTGCCCTCGGGCCCGGTGGTCTTTCCCGTGAAAGAGCGGGTTTTGAAGTGCGCGATGTTCACTACACTCACTATGGTCGCCTTTGTACCATCGAAACGCCTGAAGGGCCCAACATCGGTTTGATCTCTTCCTTGTGTGTGTATGCAAAAGTGAACCGCCTGGGCTTCATCGAAACCCCTTACCGTACCGTAACAAGTGGCACAGTAGAGCTGAAACAAAATGTTATTTACCTCTCTGCCGAAGAAGAAGATAACAAAACTATCGCACAGGCAAACGCACAAATTGATGAAGGGGGCAACTACCTCACTAAAAATATTAAAGCCCGTTTTGAAGGCGATTTCCCGGTGGTTTCTCCTACCGAAATCGATCTGATGGATGTAGGGACCAACCAGATCGCATCCATCGCAGCATCGCTGATCCCATTCCTGGAACACGATGATGCCAACCGCGCTTTGATGGGTTCCAACATGCAGCGCCAGGCCGTACCGCTTTTGCGCCCCGATGCACCCATCGTTGGTACCGGACTTGAGCAGCGTGTTGCGGAAGATTCCCGCGTACTGATCAATGCCGAAGGCGAAGGCATGGTAACCTATGTGGATGCCAGACACATCCGGATCAAATACGACTCTACCGAACAAGACCGCCTGGTAAGCTTTGATGGCGATGAAAAAACGTACGGTCTTACCAAGTTTATGAAAACCAATCAAGGTTCCTCCATGAACCTGCGTCCGATCGTAGTTAAAGGACAGCGGGTTTCCAAAGGACAGGTACTTTGTGACGGTTATGCTACACACAACGGAGAACTGGCCCTTGGCCAAAACCTGCTTGTATCGTTCATGCCCTGGAAAGGATACAACTTTGAAGATGCAATTGTAATCTCCGAAAAAGTGGTGCGGGAAGATATTTTCACCTCCATCCACATCGATGAGTATGCCCTCGAAGTACGGGATACCAAACGCGGTCTGGAGGAATTAACTCCGGATATTCCAAACGTAAGTGAAGAAGCAACCAGAGATTTGGATGAAAACGGCCTGATCCGCATCGGTGCCGAAGTAAAAGAAGGCGATATTCTTATTGGTAAGATTACACCAAAAGGAGAAAGCGATCCTTCGCCTGAAGAAAAACTTCTCCGGGCCATTTTTGGTGATAAGGCAGGAGATGTAAAAGATGCTTCTTTGAAAGTTTCTCCATCGGTTACGGGTATAATTATCAATAAAAAACTCTTTTCCCGCGCTTATAAAGACCGCAAATCCAAATCTGCCGACAAACCATTGTTGGAGCAACTGGACAACGACCACGATAAGTCAATGGCCGAATTAAAAGGCGACCTTATAGATCGTTTAATGAAAATCCTCGAAGGCAAAACCTGCCAGGGAGTTTACACACACTATAAAGAAGAACTGGCCAAGAAAGGAACCAAATTCAGCCGAAAAATGCTTGAGAGCATGGATTTTGCTGATGTGAACCCCAGCGGTTGGACCAAAAATGAAGAAAGCAATGCGCTCATTGTTCGCCTGATGCACAATTACAACATTAAGCGCAACGATAATCTTGGTATTTATAAACGTAAGAAATTCCAGATTACAGTAGGCGATGAGTTGCCAGCCGGAATTGTTCAGTTGGCCAAAGTTTATCTGGCCAAAAAGCGAAAGCTGAAAGTAGGCGATAAAATGGCAGGCCGCCATGGTAACAAAGGCATTGTAGCACGTATCGTACGTGCAGAAGACATGCCTTTCCTCGAAGACGGAACCCCTGTGGATATTGTACTCAACCCACTGGGTGTACCTTCCCGTATGAACTTAGGACAGATCTACGAAACGGTACTCGGATGGGCAGGACGTAAACTTGGAAAAACCTACGCTACACCCATTTTCGACGGTGCCTCCATCGATGATATCAATACGGAAACCGATATCTCCGGTGTACCACGTTATGGTAAATCTTATCTCTACGACGGTGAAACAGGAATACGTTTCGATCAGCCTGCAACAGTAGGCATTATCTATATGCTGAAACTGAGCCACATGGTAGACGATAAAATGCATGCCCGCTCAATCGGACCATACTCCCTTATTACCCAACAACCACTTGGAGGTAAGGCCCAGTTCGGTGGTCAGCGTTTTGGTGAGATGGAAGTTTGGGCACTCGAAGCATTCGGTGCAGCAAACATTCTTCGCGAGATCCTTACCATTAAGTCGGATGATGTCATCGGACGGGCAAAAGCCTATGAGGCCATTGTGAAAGGCGATAACCTTCCCGAACCAGGCATTCCGGAGTCGTTTAATGTATTGATGCACGAACTTCGGGGTCTTGGCCTGAATGTGACCCTCAGCTAATTAACGAACCCAATTTCTTCCCTCAATAGCTAGTAAATATGGCTTTTCATAAAGAGCAAAAGAATCGTAGTAGTTTCTCGAAAATTACCATCAGCCTTGCGTCTCCTGAGATGATCCTTGAACGATCATCCGGAGAGGTGCTCAAACCAGAAACCATCAACTACCGAACGTATAAACCGGAACGCGATGGGCTCTTCTGCGAGCGCATCTTTGGACCGGTGAAGGACTGGGAATGCCACTGTGGTAAATACAAACGCATCCGGTATAAAGGAATCGTTTGTGACCGTTGCGGTGTTGAAGTAACCGAGAAAAAGGTTCGACGTGAACGCATGGGGCACATCTCTCTGGTGGTTCCCGTAGCACATATCTGGTACTTCCGTTCACTTCCGAATAAGATTGGTTACCTCTTGGGGCTTCCCACCAAAAAGCTCGATCAGATTATTTATTATGAACGATATGTAGTGGTTCAGCCAGGTGGAGCAACGGACCAAAACGGTGAACCGTTGAACTACATGGACTTCTTAACCGAGGAAGAATACTTGGATGTATTGGATGGCCTTCCAAAGGAAAACCAATACCTCGATGATAACAACGAGGAAAAATTCATCGCAAAAATGGGAGCGGATGCTTTGCACATGTTGCTCAACCGCCTTAATCTGGATGAACTTTCTTACCATTTGCGCCACAAAGCCAATACCGAAACCTCTCAACAACGTAAAAACGAAGCGCTTAAACGCTTGCAGGTTGCCGAAGGCTTTCGCGATGCCAAAAGCCGTCTGGAAAACAATCCCGAGTGGATGGTGATCAAAGTAGTGCCGGTAATACCACCGGAATTACGTCCGTTGGTGCCATTGGATGGCGGTCGTTTTGCTACTTCTGATCTCAACGACCTTTACCGTCGTGTGATCATCCGTAACAACCGTCTCAAGCGCCTGATCGAGATCAAAGCACCCGAAGTAATTCTCCGGAATGAAAAACGGATGTTGCAGGAAGCCGTAGATTCTCTGTTTGATAACTCCCGTAAAGCGAGCGCCGTTAAAACAGAATCAAACCGCCCGCTAAAATCACTTTCCGATAGCCTGAAAGGCAAACAAGGACGTTTTCGCCAAAACCTACTCGGTAAACGGGTAGACTATTCGGCACGTTCGGTTATTGTGGTAGGCCCGGAAATGGGCTTACACGAATGTGGCCTTCCAAAAGGAATGGCGGCTGAACTCTTCAAGCCATTCATTATCCGTAAAATGATTGAGCGCGGCATTGTGAAAACCGTAAAGTCGGCCAAGAAAATCGTGGATAAGAAAGAACCCGTGGTTTGGGATATTCTTGAAAATGTATTAAAAAACCATCCTGTTCTCCTTAACCGTGCTCCAACCCTCCACCGTTTGGGCATTCAGGCCTTCCAGCCAAAACTGATCGAAGGCAAGGCAATTCAGCTACATCCATTGGTTTGTACTGCTTTTAACGCAGATTTTGATGGCGACCAGATGGCCGTACACGTGCCTTTGGGTCATGCGGCAGTACTGGAAGCTCAAATTCTGATGCTGGCTTCTCATAATATCCTGAACCCTGCTAACGGTGCCCCCATTGCAGTACCATCCCAGGATATGGTTTTAGGGCTTTATTACATGACCAAAGGACGAAACACCGCCAAAGGCCATGTTGTAAAGGGAGAAGGAATGACTTTTTACGCTTCGGAAGAAGTAGTCATTGCCCACAACGAAGGCATTCTTGATCTTCACGCAAACATCAAAGTGAAGGTGAACGATATCGATGAAAACGGCAAGTCCATTTATCTTTTGCGCGACACCACCTGCGGACGTATCCTTTTCAACAAGTTTGTACCCACAGAAGCAGGTTATATCAATGAGGTACTTACCAAAAAGGCACTTCGCGATATCATTGGCCGCGTGCTTAAAGTATCCGGAATGGCCCGTACCGCTCAGTTCCTCGATGATATTAAAGGATTAGGGTTCCGGAAAGCCTTCGAAGGCGGGCTGTCGTTCAATCTTGCAGATGTAATCATTCCGGTTGAAAAAGAAGGGCTGGTAGCAAAAGCTACGAATGAAGTAGAAGAAGTGACCGCCAACTATAACATGGGGCTGATCACCAATAACGAACGCTACAATCAGGTGATCGATATCTGGACACATACCAACTCTCGTTTAACCAAAACCCTGATGGATCAACTGAAAAACGATCAGAACGGTTTCAACTCCGTTTACATGATGTTCGATTCAGGTGCAAGGGGGTCCAAAGAGCAAATCCGTCAGCTCTCCGGTATGCGTGGCCTGATGGCCAAACCACAAAAATCCGGTGCTACCTCACAGGAAATTATCGAAAACCCGATCCTTTCGAACTTTAAAGAAGGGCTTTCCATCCTTGAATACTTTATTTCTACTCACGGTGCACGTAAAGGCCTTGCAGATACCGCCCTTAAAACAGCGGATGCCGGTTACCTTACCCGACGCCTGGTAGATGTAGCTCAGGATGTGATCATCACGATCAATGATTGTGGTACCCTTCGCGGTCTTGTAGCTACGGCGTTAAAGAAAAACGAAGACATTGTTGAACCGCTGTACGATCGTATCCTCGGCCGTGTTTCGCTTCACGATATTTACAGTCCTGAAACAGACCAACCGATCGTTTCTGCCGGCGAAGAAATTAAAGAAGACATCGCCCGGGCCATCGAAGATGCAGAGATCGAAGAAGTAGAGATCCGTTCGGTACTTACCTGTGAACAAAAACGGGGAGTATGTGCCAAATGCTACGGACGTAACCTGGCCCGAAACCGCATGGTTCAGCGAGGGGAAGCAGTTGGTGTAATTGCGGCACAGTCGATTGGCGAGCCGGGTACACAGCTAACACTTCGTACCTTCCACGTTGGGGGTACTGCAAGCAATATTGCCGATGAATCGAGCATCAGCGCCAAAGGCGACGGCCGGATTGAGTTTGAAGAACTTCGTACCCTCCAATACAAAGGCCAGGAAGGCATGGAAACCATCGTGATCGGACGTGCAGGTGAGATGAAAATTGTTGACCTCAAAACCGGAGTGGTTTTAGCAACCAGTAACATCCCTTACGGTTCCAAGCTTTTTGTTGAAGACGGAAATACGGTGAAAAAAGGAGACACGATCTGTAGCTGGGATCCCTATAACGCCGTTATTCTTTCGGAAGTGAAAGGTGTGGTAGAATTCGAAAACGTAATCGAAGGAACCACTTACCGTGAAATCGTGGATGAACAAACCGGTTTCAAAGAGAAAGTAATGATTGATATCAAGGATAAGAAAAAGATCCCCGGTATCTCTATTGTTGCAAAAAAAGGGGGCGATGTGCTCAAAGTCTACAACGTGCCTGTTGGCGCTCACCTGAACGTCAATGACGGGGATCGGGTAGCAGGAGGAGACATTCTCGCAAAAATCCCTCGTGTAGCCGGTAAAACGGGCGACATCACAGGAGGGCTTCCACGAGTAACCGAACTTTTTGAAGCACGTAACCCATCTAACCCTGCTGTTGTTTCCGAGATTGATGGCATTACCTCATTTGGTAAGATCAAACGGGGGAACCGCGAGGTAATTGTCGAATCGAAAAACGGAGATAAGAAAAAATACCTCGTTTCGTTGTCGAAACACATCCTTGTTCAGGAAAACGACTACGTAAAAGCAGGTTCTCCGCTTTCCGACGGCGCCATCACACCGGCCGATATTCTCGCCATTGAAGGACCTACGAAAGTACAATCTTACCTGGTAAACGAAATTCAGGAAGTATACCGCCTTCAAGGGGTGAAAATTAACGACAAACACTTCGAAGTTATCGTGCGTCAGATGATGCGGAAAGTAATGATCGAAGATCAGGGAGATACCCGTTTCCTTGAGAAACAATCGGTCAACAAATCCGATTTCATGGAAGAGAACGATTCCATCTTCGGAAAGAAAGTTATAGAAGAACCGGGCGATTCTAAAAACCTCAAAGCAGGTCAGATCATCACTGCACGCAAATTGCGCGATGAAAACTCCATGCTCCGTCGTAAAGACCTCAAAACCGCAGAAGCACGCGATGCTGTTCCTGCCACTTCCCGCCCTATCCTCATGGGAATTACCCGTGCTTCATTGCAAACCGATAGCTTTATCTCGGCTGCTTCCTTCCAGGAAACCACCAAAGTATTGAACGAAGCTGCTGTGAGCGGTGCGATGGATGCGCTCCTCGGATTGAAGGAAAACGTAATTGTAGGACACCTCATTCCTGCTGGTACGGGAGTACGCGATTACCAGGGAATGATCGTAGGTTCGCAAGAAGATTACGACATGCTTCTTGAGGCCAAGAGCGAAAAAGAAATTGTAGAATAACTGATTTTACACATAAAAAGCCCCGATGATCTCGGGGCTTTTTATTTCTAAACTGACTTTGTATAATGGCAGACGATCAAAATCAAATTAATATCGAATTATCGGAAGAAGTGGCTGAAGGCACTTATGCCAACCTTGCCGTAATTACCCATTCCAATTCCGAGTTTATTCTCGACTTTATCCGCATTATGCCTGGTGTGCCAAAAGCCAGAGTAAAATCGCGGGTGGTGATGACCCCCATGCATGCCAAACGTTTGATGCACGCTTTGCACGATAACGTACAAAAATATGAGGCAACACACAATGTGATCATCGACACGGATCTTTCCGATGGATTTCCGATGAATATGGGAGGCCCAACGGCCCAGGCTTGACCGGTAACCGGTTTTAAATATATGCTGTTGGTGGCCGGCTGGACCGCGACCGGTGAAGGTGCTTTTTGATCTCCTTGTAGCTTGTGCTGTTTTGAAAAAATATGTTCAGGTGCCGTTTTGCGACGTATCAGAGGATTTACAGAAACACTTGCAGCTACAGAGCAAGCTTTGCAATAGTTGAAGATACGGCCCACAAGCCTTTCTGGCCCATTCCGGCCGCAGTCACAGGGTTCTCCCTTATAATTATAACCCCATTTTCCCAAAGAATCCGACTATCGGGTATCAGCCGGTTTAAATCTGAACGGAACACCACGTTTTACCATCGAACCCGGTTTTTGTTCATCGAGTAGGAAGATAGGGATTAATTCCCTATCCGTCCTCTCACACCACCCTGCGTACGGTTCCGTACAGGGCGGTTCATTAAGTAGATAATCCGTTTGAGTACATTTCTGTTAATGAAATATAGCCTTTTTGTTTTAGTCGATCATTGGTGATGAAACAGGTTAGAATGAAACTATGAGTTCTCCCCTATCATCCATATTCAAGTCTTAAAAAAGATGGGCTGCTTTCACTGCCAATTAGATAACGCAGGTAAATCGATGCACTTAATGTTCGGTCCTTCGTTGTGGTTAGGCACAACTAC
>CALLUQ010000131.1 GCA_938010565.1 uncultured Flavobacteriales bacterium | reverse complement strand
GGCAATGGGTGTACCGAGAGTGCAACCACGCTAGTGGTTATTGTGCCCATTTTATGTTCATTCGACCCCAACGACATTGCCGGATCGGCAGGCTACGGACCGGAACAATGGGTATCCGTTCACGATGTATTGCCCTACAAGATCCGTTTTGAGAACGACCCCGAATTTGCCACCGCTCCGGCCCAGAAAGTAGCCATTAACTGCCCCATCGACGAACACCTGAATATTTTCTCCCTGCGTTTGAGCGATTTTGGCTTTGGCAGTTTTGTGTTCCAGGTTCCTCAAAACAGTACTTTTTACTCCAATCGTTTGGATGTGAGAGACTCCCTGGGCATTTTTGTAGACATTATAGCCGGCATCGACGTAACCGAAAATGAAGCCTTTTGGATCTTTGAATCCATCGATCCGGCCACGGGCTTGCCTCCGACCGATGCCAGCATCGGATTTTTGCCCGTTAACGATACCGCCACAC
This sequence comes from uncultured Flavobacteriales bacterium, assembly GCA_938010565.1. GTDB lineage: Bacteria > Bacteroidota > Bacteroidia > Flavobacteriales_D > CALLUQ01 > CALLUQ01. The sequence goes on along the minus strand of CALLUQ010000131.1, from coordinate 25,619 downwards.
ATGCGGGAGAAGGATTTGTGACGTTCAACATACAACCCGAAAGTACCGCCCAAACCGGCGATAGCATCCGGGAACAAGCCTCCATTGTGTTTGATGTGAACGATGCCATAGCCACCAACCGGTGGGTCAACATCATCGATGCCGTACCGCCCGTAAGTACCGTCGATTCGTTGCCGGCCATCATAGATACGGCTTCATTTACCATCTCCTGGGGCGGCCAGGACGATGCCAACGGTTCGGGCATAAGCACGTATGCCTTGTATTATAAAGAGAACGGAGGGAACTTAACCCTTTACCGCGATCTGATCCCTGATACCGTACCATCACTCCCCTTTACGGGGAATTATGGTAGCACTTACGATTGGTTTACGATTGCCACCGATAAGACTGGCAATGAAGAAGCACTCAAGTCTGTGCCCGATGTAAGCATTGAAATTCAAAGCCTCGATTCCGTAGCGCTGACCAACTCCCTGGCCGGTGTGGAGTTTTGCATAGGCGATACCTTGTGGGTCACCTGGACATCCCAGGGAGTAGACCGGATCAACCTGTCCGTTTCCGGCAACGGAGGACTTACTTACGAACAGATTGCCGACAGCATAGATATATTGGCCACACCTTATGCCTGGATAATACCGGACAGCCTCACGGAAAGTGCTGCTTATGTGCTTAAAATAAGCGATACGGAAGCAGGCGGACCTGTAGATTCGAGTGCTTTATTTACCATACATGGCTTGCCGGTGGCGATATGCAAAAGCAACATTACTGTGCAGCTGGATGCTTCGGGTACTGCTTTCATTACCGCAGCAGATATAGATAGGGGCAGCACCGCTACCTGTGGTATAGCCACGTTGAGTATAAACGATACGGCCTTTACCTGTTCTGATGTTGGAACAAATCCGGTAACCTTAACCGTAACCGATAACAATGGAAACACTGCTTCCTGCAACGCCATAGTAACCGTACAGGACACTATTGCACCAACTGCACTTTGCCGGAGTCTCACTGTTCAACTTGATGCTTCGGGTACGGCTTCCGTTACCGCAGCAGAGATCAACAATGGGAGCAGTGATGCCTGCGGTATTGCTTCCATGACCATCGATCAAAACGATTTTGACTGTGGAGACATCGGGAACAACACTATCACTCTTACCGTAACCGATAACCATGGAAATATAGCTACCTGCAACGGTTCGGTCAGCGTAGTCGCTCCGCAAGATCCGAATGATTGCCCTTTGCTGATCCCCCTCACAAGGCTGAGAGACGGCTATTGTTCGGATACCCTTGCCGCTTTGAACACTTACCTTAAATGTTATCCTGTTTCGGGAGCAGATACATACGAATTCCGTTGCGTTAATGATTCGTTGGGTGTAGATGAAACCCTGATGGACCTTTGGCATAATCCATTGCTTTCCAGCATCGTTCATATGCCCTTCGATAAGATACATTACGGCACTACCTATACGGTAACCGTACGGGCCAGGGTGGATGGCGTATGGGGCAATTTTGGCCCCCCGTGTGACATCGTAACGCCTTGTAACGATCCGGATCCCTTTTGTATCCCAACCCCCGGACTTCATGCGGGTTACTGTGGCGATACGATGGCCTTCAACGAGTCTTTCGCTGCGCGACAGATTCCCGGTGCTGCGGCATATCGTTTCCGGCTTGTGAACACGGATCAAGGTTATGATGATACCGTAACCCAGAGGTATGCACCACCACGTAATATACGCCCATGGGTGATGACTTTCATCCTTGCAGACAATGGCCATATTCAACCCAGCACTACGTATTGCATTACCGTTAGCGTTGAGGTAGGTGGTAACTGGAGTAATTTTGGTGATACTTGCTACATCACCACAGATTCGGATTACATGCAAAGCAGACTCCAGTCGTCGATGGAGGGAAGTGCTGCCCCGGTGGCAGAGCGGAACGATGGCACTTTCCAACCCGATAGGGTAGGGGATAAGCCCGGGATGACCGTTTATCCCAACCCTAATAAAGGATCCGAGATCCTGCTTTCCGTCGAAAACCTGGGCAGATCCTACCACACGGTGGGTATGATGGTACGGAATGCTTATGGGAAACAAGTGTATAGCAAGAACGCCGATGTTTCCGGCGATGGCTTCAACCTTTTGATCCAATTTGATCACCCGTTGGCCCCGGGCATCTATTTTGTATCCGTAAATGTCGGTGAAATGCGCATGAGTAAGAAATTGGTGATTGTTCGGTAGCCAGAAATGATGAGTGATGTGAGTGATGATGAGTTGGGAGTTGTTCGGTAAGCGACGCATGCAGGCTTCGGCAGGATCATTCAATTCATCCTTCACGTTTTCCGGTTTATTCAACCAATTCGCCCTCTACCATAGCTGCCATAAGATCATACAGCTTTTTGCCGGTGGCATCGCTTACATTTACCAGGGGCAACCGAACATGGTTCTGGCAAATGTTTCTAAAACGAAGGACTTCTTTTACCCCCGCCGGGTTGCCATCCGAAAACAAAGGGCGGATCATATCGTACACCGCATAATGAAATTTACGCGCATTGGGAAAATCGTTGTTTCGGGCCGCAGCAACCATGGAAGAAAAAGTTTTGGGAAAAGCTTGTCCCAGTACTGAAATAACGCCATCACCTCCGGCAGCGATCATCGGCAAAGCCATGGCATCATCGCCCGATAGCACGATAAAACCATCCGGTTTGTGATGCATAATATCCATGGCTTGTTCGAGGTTTCCGCTGGCTTCCTTTATCGCAACCATGTTTTTCAACTCATGTGCCATACGCAACGTGGTGGCTGCCGTGATGTTGGAGCCCGTTCGCCCGGGTACATTGTAAATAATAACGGGCAAAGGCGTTGCCGCATCAATGGCTTTATAATGTTGGAAAATGCCTTCCTGCGTAGGCTTATTGTAGTAAGGACTTACGGAAAGTACTGCATCTGCACCACTTAAATTAAACGTCTTCAATTCCTTTACGAGCGATCCCGTATCGTTTCCTCCAAGGCCGTATACCACAGGCAGCCTACCTTTGTTAATTTCCAAAACAAAATCCAGAACCGATCGTTTTTCATCTGCGGTAAGCGTAGCCGATTCGCCTGTTGTTCCCATCACCACCAAAAAATCGGTACCGTTGTTCATGTTCAGTTCTACCAACTTCTGCAATCCGCTAAAATCGATGTTGCCACTCATCTGAAAAGGAGTCACCAAAGCCACTCCCATGCCTGTCAGTTTATTTTGCATGGTTTTATTTCATTGTTTAAAGTTTGAAGAAAATGATTGGTTTGTCTGATAAATTCTTCCTGGCTGTGTCCGTTTTCCATCGCCATCATTAAATCATAATAAGGGGTCATGTGCTCACGGAAAAAACCCACTTTAAAAGTAGCTTTGGAACACACAAGCAAATATTGAAGAGGCAATACATCCGTTGTAGTGAGATCGATGAGAATATCGAAGGGTTCTTTTTCAAAATTGGCAACGGAATGGCCACGAGGCCGCATGTGCCAGTTGAGTTCGTTTTTGGTGAAAAAGTTGGGACCCGACGCAGCAGATAAAAAATCAGGCACTTCTTTGGCCGGATGGTAGGCCATGGCTTTCACCCATCGTATGCCTTGTTCTTCCTTTAAATACTGTACCCATTGCGTTACTTTGAGGTAATCGTTTTTTTCTTCTGCCTGATAAAGCAACCCTACCTTGGTTGCACTGGCATAGTTGCATACCTGCACCAACCGCGAAATGGTTTGCGCCTTTTTTTTTAGGTAATGTATTCCGGCTTTGTTCTTTATGTTTTTTATCAGACTCATGCGATCATGGCCATGAATTCTTCTTCGGAAATTACTTTTACACCCAGCTTTTCGGCTTTGTTGCGCTTGGCCGGGCCCATTTTATCTCCTGCGATCAGGTAATTTGTTTTGGAAGAAACACTGCTCAACATTTTGCCTCCGTTGGTTTCCACTGCGGCTTTAATTCCATCGCGGCTAAAGTGGGTAAAAACGCCCGAAACCACAAAAGCAGCACCGGCAAGTTTCACCGAACCGGAATCTTCCGCCTGGCCGGCTGCAAAGTTAACTCCTTTGCCCCGTAGATGCTCAATTAACGCCACATTATTTTTATCACTAAAGTGAAGCAGCAAACTTTTGGCAATTTTTTCTCCGATTTCTTCCACATTCACCAGCGTTTCCTCATCGGTTGCCATCAAGGCATCTATGTTTTTAAAATGCCGGGCCAGTTTTTTAGCGACCGTTTCTCCCACATACCGGATGCCTAAAGCATAAAGAACCCGCTCAAAAGGTACTGCTTTCGAAGCCTCCACGCCATTCAGCAGTTTATTCACCGATTTTTCGGCCATCCGTTCCAGAGGGAGCAGTTGTTCGGCCTGCAGGTCATACAGATCGCCTATATTTTTAATGAGCCCGGCATTAAAAAGCAGGTCTGTCGTTTCGCTTCCCAATCCGTCAATATCCATGGCTTTCCGGGAAATGTAGTGTTCTATTCGCCCTTTGATCTGTGGCGGGCAGCCGGCTTCATTCGGGCAATAATGGTTGGCTTCTCCTTCCTTTCTAACCAATTCCGTTGTGCATTCGGGACAATGTGTGATGTATTGAAAAGGCTTGGAATTCAGGGCTCTTTGAGCAATGTCCGCACCGGTAATTTTGGGAATGATCTCCCCTCCTTTTTCCACGTATACCGTATCGCCTTCGCGAACGTCCAGTTTTTCGATCTGATCGGCATTGTGCAACGACGCTCGTTTCACAACGGTTCCGGCCAATAAAACGGGTTCGAGATGGGCTACCGGAGTGATGGATCCGGTTCTGCCTACCTGAAATGCGATCGCATTCAAAACCGTACGGACCGATTCTGCTTTAAATTTATACGCAATGGCCCAGCGTGGCGATTTGGCCGTATACCCTAACCGTTCCTGTTGTTGGTAACTGTTCAGTTTGATCACAATGCCATCGATCTCAAAAGGCAGGCGACCCCTTTCCTTGTCCCAATGGGCAATAAAGGCATAAATTTCCGCTATTGTGTTGCACTTCCTGATGAGGTTGTTTTGGGTTCCCGGAACTTTGAAACCCCACTCACCGGCACCGGTTAGGCTGTTGTAGTGGGTAGCAAATGGCACTGTTTCTCCTGCCAGGTGGTATAGGTAACAATCCAGGCGGCGGTGCGCCACCACGCTTGAATCTTGCGATTTGAGGGTTCCGGATGCTGTGTTCCTGGGGTTGGCATATAAGGCTTCTCCGGCGGCTGCACGTTCTTGGTTCAGGCGTTCAAATTGGGCCAGTGGCAAAAAAATTTCTCCCCGGATCTCAAAGTGATCCGGATAATCGCCTTTCAGTTCGAGCGGAATGCTTCGTATGGTTTTTACATTGGTGGTGATTTCTTCGCCCTGGGTTCCGTCGCCGCGGGTAACGGCACGGAACAATTTTCCGTTTTTATACGTAAGGCTGATGGCCACTCCATCGTATTTGAGTTCGCAAACATATTCCGGTTCTTCCGCCCCAAGCAATTTCCTAACCCGCTCTTCAAAATCGGCCATTTCTTCCAAAGAATAACTGTTGCTCAACGAAAGCATCGGATATTGGTGTTTCACGGTGTTAAAAACATCCGTAACATCGCCCCCTATCCGGCATGTGGGCGAATGCTCATCTACCAGATCGGGGTATGCTTTTTCGAGTGCTTCCAGTTCTTTTAACAACATATCAAAAGCATAGTCTGTCATTACAGGCCGACTCAACACATAATACAAATGGTTGTGATGGTGCAATTCTTTGGCCAGATCGGCCATTCTTTTCCGAGCTTCTTCTTTGGTCATGATTTGCAGGCTTGTTGTTTTACTTCCGGGTTCTTTTTCTTTTGTTTTTTTATTTGGATCAAAGTTATTTATATCGCTTTAACATCGGGCCGACCGTTGGCCGTTTTGTCGAAAACACATGCATGCATTTGCCCGTAAACCCACCGATCTGCGGTTAGCCAGGCAGAAAAAAGTTGCATTGGTTTTTTAGCCATGTTCCTCTGATCATCCGGTCTTTGCCCTGAAGGTCTTTCAGCAAATCAACTCCGGAAAATCCAAAATCAACTAAAATATCAAAAATTTCGCGCCCGAAATCCTCATGGACTTCAACATATAAACGGCCACCCGGAACCAACCATTTTTGTGCTTGTCTGGCAATCTCCTTATAAAAAACAAAGGGGTCGTTATCGGGTACAAACAACGCCAGATGTGGCTCGTGTGCCGTAACGCCTTCCGGCATTGTTACGGCTTCTTTTTCCGGGATATAAGGCGGGTTGCTCACCACCACTTCAAAGCTATTTTCGGCAAATGGCGGGGTTTCGTTCAATACATCTGCCAATACCCAGTTCACGTTTAAATTCAGTAACCTTCCATTGCTTTTGGCCACATCCAAAGCCAATCCGGAACAATCGGTTGCCGTTGCAATAGTGTTGGGGTTGAGGTGCTTAACAGCCAAAGGAATGCATCCGCTCCCCGTACCTATATCCAGCAAACGAATGGCCTTGCCGGGATGGTCTTTCACAATGAGCATCACCAACTCTTCCGTTTCCGGGCGAGGGATCAACACGTGGGAATTCACGTTTAACTTCAGGTCTGAAAAAAACGCAAAACCGATGATGTATTGCACGGGAACACCGGCTCTCAATTTTTTTAATGCTTTGTAAACCGTTACGATTTCCGATTCGGACAACAAGCGGTTGCCGTGGGTAAGGATGCTTGTTCTGGTCGCCTGAAAATAATGTTCCAGCAGTATCAAAACGGTTTGTTCCGCTTCCCTTTCGGTGGTTCGTTCTGCTACGTAACGTCTGGCCTTTCGCCAAACCTCTCCAATGCTGTTATGGGATAGATCAAACATGATAAAACAAAGATAATCAAACCCTATCCGTATGCCTCAAAAATTGTACTTTTGCCGCTGTGACCACCGACGAAAAATACATGAAACGCTGTTTCGAACTCGCCCTCAGAGGCACCCGGAAAGCGGCTCCTAATCCGATGGTAGGTTCGGTCATTGTTCATCGGAACAAGATCATCGGCGAAGGGTACCACCAACAGTACGGAGGGCCTCATGCCGAGGTAAATGCCATTAAAAACGTAAACGACACATCGCTCCTGAAAGAGGCCACGCTTTATGTGAATCTTGAGCCATGTGCCCATCAGGGAAAAACACCACCGTGTAGCAACCTCATCATCGGCAAAGGCATTCCCAAAGTAGTGATTGCCAATACCGACCCTCACGAAAAAGTATACCGAAAAGGCATTTCCCGACTCAAAGCACAGGGCTGTGAAGTGGTATTGGGTGTAGGTGCTGAAGAGGGGCGTGAAGTGAACAAACGTTTTTTCACTTACCACGAGAAAAAAAGACCTTATATTGTTTTAAAGTGGGCTCAAACGCAGGACGGTTTTTTCGACAGCATACGGGAAACCGGATCCAAAACCAAGATCAACTGGATTTCCCAACCGGAAACCCAACAATTGGTACACACATGGAGATACCGGGAACAGGCCGTATTGGTGGGTACACGAACCGTTCTGAACGACAATCCGAAATTAACGGTACGCAAAATACGGGGCATCCATCCGCTGCGTATAGCCATCGACCGAAAGGGGATCATTCCTTCTTCCTTTTCCATTTACGATGGAGAAGCTCCCACCCTTATTTATCAGGAAAACATTGCGGATGTTTCGTTGAATGGTACCCGAAAAAAATCCCTGGATTTCGAAGAAGATGTATTGCCTCAGATCATGAATGATCTTTACCAACGGGAGATCCTTTCGGTATTGGTGGAAGGCGGTGCACATACGCTGCAATCTTTTATCGATCGGGGGTTGTGGGATGAAGCCCGGGTGATTGTTGGCCATACGCACTTTAAAACCGGATTGGCAGCACCTGTACTGCCCGACCTTGTTCCCGTTGCCACTTCGTTCGGAAAAGACCGAATACTATGGTATAAGCCCCTCAACTGATTCGCAGATGCCCGTTTTTACCCGCCTTTTGTAAGCCATGCTTTATTTGCTGCTCTGTATCATATCCTCTACGGCCATTATCCTTGTTTTCAAGCAATTTCAACGCTGGAACATCGATAATTTTGACGCCATTGTGGTCAACTATTTTGTTGCTGCCACGCTTGGACTGATGCATGGATGGGAACACCTCGATGTACCTGCCATTGGCCGTGGAGAAATGCCCTGGATACGGATCGCTTTGATCTTGGGCCTATTGTTTATTTCACTTTTTAATGTGATCGGGCTTACGACTCAAAAAGTAAGCATTACTGCTGCTGCGGTAGCGAATAACATGAGCATGGTTATCCCTGTAATTGCAGCGGTTTTTCTTTTTGGAGAACACATGTCATGGCCCAAAGTAACCGGCATTGTACTGGCCATTGCCAGCATTTATTTCGCAACCCAACGCCAGGCGGTTCGGCAAGGCAATCGAAAATACTTTTACCTTCCGGTTTTGCTTTTTTTCGGCAGCGGTATCATTTTGACGCTGATCAAATTTGCCGAGGAATATTACCTGCCCGAAGGACAAAGTACCGTATTTACTTCCGCTATTTTTTTAGTGGCCGGAAGCATAGGTTTGCTGATTATGGTGGCAAATGCGGTACGAAAAAAGAAAATACCCCGGTGGAAAAGCCTCTGGGGTGGTTTTTTACTAGGCTTTCCCAATTACGGATCGATCTATTTTCTGGTGAAAACACTGGAGCTGGATGTTTTGGATAGTTCTGCTGTTTTTCCGATCAATAACATGAGCGTTGTGGTGTTGTCTGCCGTTTTTGCCCGCCTTATTTTCAGAGAACGGCTTTCGTTTGTAAACTGGGTAGGCATTTTGCTTTCGGTGTTGGCCATTGTCCTCATTTCATTTCACAACCGTTTCGTGCCCTTATGATATGAGCGAGATTACCGATACATATCGTACTCTCTCGGAAAGGTCGGAAGGCCTTTACAAAGACCGTGGTAGTAAATTTCACGCATATGCCTGGCCGGTTCATCGGGAAGATGAGATCAAAAAACACCTGGCTTTTTTGCGGAAAGAACACCGCGCCGCACGCCACCATTGTTATGCCTGGTGTTTGGGCCGGTATCCGGAACATTTCCGGGTCAACGATGACGGAGAACCTTCCGGCAGTGCCGGAAAACCCATTCTCGGTCAGATCCGATCTTTTGAGTTGGCCCATGTGCTCGTTGTGGTAGTGCGTTATTTTGGAGGCACCAAACTGGGTGTTCCGGGTTTGATAGCCGCTTATAGGGGAGCAGCTGCCGATGCCATCCGTCAAGCCGAAATTGTAGAGCGCATGGTGGAAAACGTGTATGAGATTCACTTTGGATACGAACGCATGAACGATATTATGCACCTTGTGAAAGAAGCACAACTCCCTCGTTTAAAACAAGCATTCGAATTGCAATGCCGGCTTACCGTAGCCATTCGTTTAAAAGATGTTTCACGGATTATCGGGTTGTTGGAAAAATTCGATGGTGTTGAAATTCATTATACTTATCAAAGATGACCACAGATTTTTCTCTGCTCCGGGCTCTCTGTAGCATTCATGCTCCCTCGGGAGATGAAGTACAACTCACCCGTTTTTTGCTCGATTACATCAAAAACCACAAAAAACACTGGAAAACGGAACCTGAAGTGTATGCGGGAAAAGGGTTTCAGGATTGTATCGTATTGAAATTCGGCCAGCCCAAAACGGCCATTTTTGCCCACATTGACAGCATTGGGTTTACCGTTAAATACGGTGCGGAACTCATAAAAGTAGGAGGGCCGGTTTCGAAAGATGGGATCCTTCTGGTGGGAGAAGACCGCGAAGGCAGTGTGGAATGCACCCTGAATGTAATACAAGCTGCACCCGGAAAAAAACACGGCCAGTTGGAGTATACCGGTTGCCGCCCGGTTCGGAGAGGAACCAACCTTACTTTTAAACCCGTATGGCGCGAAACCGATGCATTTGTACAATGTTGTTATATGGACAACCGTTTGGGGGTATGGAATGCACTAAAGGTTGCGGAAACACTGGAAAACGGAGTGATCTGCTTCTCCTGCTGGGAAGAACATGGCGGAGGAAGTGTGGAATACCTCGCACGTTTTATCTACGAAAAGTTTGGCGTACATCAGGCCCTCATTTCCGATATTACCTGGGTTACGGAAGGCATTCATCATGGAAACGGATGTGTGATCTCCATCCGCGATAGCGGTTTGCCCCGCCGTTCTTATGTGAACCGGATCATAAGCATTGCAGAAGAAAGCGGAATTTCCTTCCAACTGGAAGTAGAAGGCACGGGAGGAAGCGATGGCAATGCTTTGCAAAGAAGCCCTTACCCTTTCGATTGGTGTTTTATCGGGGCACCGGAAAACCATGTACACAGCCCGGATGAAAAAGTACACAAAGCCGATATTGCCAGCATGGTCGCTTTGTATAAAAGATTGATGGAAAAGCTCTGATCCGGAAACAAAGGAAAAATGTTCGGTAGTCAGAAATGATGAGTGATGAGTGATGTGGTGTTTGTTTTCCGGTCGCATCTTTGGGATTGTTGTTGGGCCATAAAATTGAAACGTTTGGCACATTCTGGGTAGGTTGATGTTTTTACGGGGATTCTTCTTTTGCCTGCACTTTTATCCCACCCGAAGTATCCATACACCTGCAAAAAGTTTGCGATACTGCACTTGCCAAACCAACTGCCGAAATGGATCCGATGATCGGCGGTTATACCCCTACTTTTTTCGGTAAACCAACCATTGTAAAAAACAAGGCCAACGGAGCGTTGTTCATAAGTCATATCGGATAAAATAAAAGTATATTTTTTCGTTACAAAAACAATGGAGACAATACGCAGGCTCCTCATATACAAAGAACTGAAGGTGAGTATTGTAATGAAAACGGAATGTTATTCAAGAGTAAAAATTTCCACAAAGTCAAGGCACATCTGGTTTTTTTTTTCACTTTTTTAGGCACATATTTGCCTACCGTTTTCACAGTAAATTTCATCCGTTTGAACCACCCGATCCCCGAATCGGGTCTGGAAATGTATTAACCGTTTATTTCTTTTAGCACATGAGTGAAAATTTTGAGAAGATCTGGCAAAATTGTCTTGCTGTGATCAAGGATAACGTTAGTCTGCAGAGTTACAAAACCTGGTTTGAACCCATCCGACCTGTAAAACTGCAAGATAAGATCCTGACCATCCAGGTCCCTTCTCAGTTTTTTTATGAGTGGTTGGAGGAGCATTACATCACATTGCTTAAAAAAACAATTAAAAAGGAGCTGGGAACCGATGGCAAGCTGGAATACAGCATCATTATGGAGAATCACGTAAAAAACGCATCGCCTTATACGGTAAAGGTACCCACTGCGAACAGAAAGGCGCTCCGCAATGACCCAGTATCCATGCCTGTGGATATCAGCGCCAACCCGATAAAAAACCCTTTTATCATCCCCGGTCTTCGAAAAGTAAATGTAGATTCGAATCTGAACCCCAATTATTCATTTGAAAACTTTGTAGAAGGAGATTGTAACCGGCTGGCTCGTTCTGCCGGTTATGCGGTTGCCAACAAGCCCGGAGGCACTGCTTTTAACCCGTTGTTGATCTACGGAGGTGTAGGATTGGGAAAAACCCACCTTGTACACGCCATTGGCATTGAGATCAAAAACCGCTTCCCGAGCAAAACCGTATTATACGTGTCTTCGGAAAAGTTCACACACCAGTTCATTGATGCTGTTAAAAACAACAACACCAATGATTTTATTCACTTCTATCAAATGATCGATGTACTGATCCTTGATGATGTGCAGTTTTTGGCTGGCAAGCAAAAAACACAGGATGTGTTCTTCCACATTTTTAACCACCTGCATCAATCCGGCAATCAGTTGGTGCTGACCTCAGACAAGCCACCCGTTGAAATGCAGGGCGTGGAGCAACGTTTGCTCTCTCGCTTTAAGTGGGGATTGTCTGCCGATCTGCAAATTCCTGTTTTGGAAACGCGCATTGCCATTCTACAGAAGAAAATGTATGCCGATGGCATTGAGTTGCCCAAAGAAGTGGTAGAATATCTGGCCTATTCCATCATCACAAACATTCGTGAGCTGGAAGGCGCTTTAATTTCCCTGATCGCACAATCTTCTCTGAACAAAAAGGCCATTACACTGGATCTTGCCAGGCAAATGATCGACAAGTTTGTGAGAAACACGGCCCGCGAGGTTTCCATCGATTATATCCAAAAGGTAGTGTGTGATTATTTCGATCTTCCCATCGAGTTGTTGAAATCCAAAACACGCAAACGCGAAGTGGTACAGGCACGTCAGATCGCCATGTTCTTCTCCAAAAAAATGACCAAAAGCAGTTTGGCCAATATCGGAATGCATTGCGGCGGAAAAGACCATGCAACCGTATTGCATGCCTGCCGGACCGTAAATAACTTGCAAGAAACCGACAAAACCTTCCGCAGTTACCTGGAAGACCTGGAAAAGAAATTGAGCATTCATTAAAAAATGCTTATGCCCAATTCAAAAAGGCTGTTCCGCATTTACCACGGCCGCCTTTTTGGTGATCCGAAGTTGTCGATCTTTTTGTAATTTTCAGATCTACCTGAAACAAAATGATGATGAAAGTACTGATGGTTTGCCTGGGAAACATTTGTCGGTCTCCTATGGCAGAGGGCGTTTTGCAGCACAAAGCGCAACAAAGAGGACTCAAACCGGAGGTTGATTCTGCCGGTACTTCCGGATGGCATGAAGGGGAACCACCTGACCGGAGAGCCACTGCCGAAATGGAAACAAGAGGCATTGATATTTCAGCGCAGCGCTCCCGCCCGTTTGCAAATTCCGATTTTGATCGCTTCGACCATATTTTTGTAATGGACAGCAGCAATTATGCGGACGTAATGGAAATGGCCAAGGGAGAAGCTCAGGCCCAAAAAGTACGCATGATTCTCAACCTCAGCCATCCGGAAAGCAACCTTTCTGTTCCGGATCCTTATTTTGGTGGCGAGCAAGGTTTTGTTACGGTATACGAATTACTCGATAAAGCCTGCGAAGCTTTTCTGGACGAAATCGAAAACTGAATTTTGGTATGGCGGATCACAAAGGAAAGCTTTTGCTCATTCCTTGTACACTTGGAGATATCCCTCCCCGGGAAGTACTCCCTGATGTTAACATCAAAAAGGTAAAAGCGCTCAAGCACTTCATTGTAGAAAATGAAAAAGCAGCCCGGAGGTTCCTGAAAGCCTGGATTTCCGATATTCATTTATCATCCATCGGGTATTACCCGTTGAATAAACATACCGATCCCGGTGAGATGATGCGTTATTTGGATCCGGCAGAGCAAGGAGAAGATATAGGCCTGATCTCAGATGCCGGATGTCCGGCTGTGGCCGACCCCGGGAGTGAAATGGTATGCCTTGCACACCATAAAGGCATAGAAGTGGAACCCTTGGTTGGCCCTTCCTCCGTTTTATTGGCCCTGATGGGTTCCGGAATGAACGGCCAGCGTTTTATGTTTCACGGCTACCTGCCTATCCATCAAAAAGAAAAGAGTAAATTCATTCGGCAATTGGAAAAGCAATCGCTCCGCGAAGACCAAACGCAGATCTTTATGGATACCCCTTTCCGAAACAACCATGTATTGGAAGCGTTGCTTAAAAACCTGCAGGGTGAAACCCAATTGTGCATTGCAACGGACATTACCCTACCCACTTCCTTCATTAAAACAATGGCCGTAAAAGATTGGAAACGAAACAAACCCGACCTGCACAAACGCCCCTGTATGTTCCTTCTGAATTCGTTTTGACGCCAGCCCCCTGTATAAAGGCCCTGCCTCTCTGCGGGAAACCGCTGATTGTTGAAAACTATTTCTGCTTTTCGCCCATATTCGCGGCAATTGAAAGCGTATCTTTAGTCGGTTTAAAATTGTATCAAAATGAGTAATATTCGCAACTGGTTTACCTGCAAGATCAAATACCATAAGATTGACGAACACGGTAAAGTCAAAAAAGTGAATGAACCTTATTTGGTAGATGCCGTTAACTTTACCGAGGCCGAAGCACGTATTCATGAAGAGATCGGAGCGTATATCTCAGGCGATTTCAGCGTGACCAATATTACCAAAAGCAATATTGCCGAAATTTTTCATTACGAAGATTCGGATGTCTGGTACAAAAGTAGGGTCAGCTACGTTGATTTTGATGAAGAGAGTGGGCGTGAAAAGAAAGTAAATCATACCATGATCGCTACCGCCAAGGATGTAAAAGAAGCTTTTGATCGTTTAACGGAAAGCCTTAAAAGCATGCTGGTTGACTTTGAGATCACCCAGATCGCAAAAAGCCCTATTGTTGATATTTTCCCATACATCCCGGGAGAAGAAGCAACCTCCGGCCCAATGGCTGAAGCTGAAGCCGATGGTGAAGCTGAAAACAGGGTTGAACCGGTTGCTGTATTTGATAAACCCGGATCCGAAGTTCTTCGGGAGGATGCAAAAGAAGAAGGCCTTGCCATAGACGAGATGGTGGATAAGGCATAAAATTTCCATCGGAAATTTTGGGTGAGGTGAAGAGATAAGCGATCTCGACAAAACGGAAACTTTTAAAACGGTAGGATCGCTTACGGAAAAAAAACGAGCAAACGATAATTTGTACGCTTCAGGCTCGGATCAATTTCCGTGTGTAGAATGGAAAATATTTGTGCCCAATGTACAAAAGCGGCCCAAAGAAAAACCCTTATGAGAAAGTAAATTCTTATAAGGGTTCCTACCACTACTCTTGTTTACTTTAATCGAAATATAAATTTCTTTAGCAAAGCCAAAGGTAAAGATTTTTACACCGGATTTAAAAACATTTTTTGGCCTCGCTCATACTCCTAAGAAAAAAATATAGCCTTTTCCATAAATAACATCCTATTTACAAGTAAGCTGAAAAGAGATAGTATAGGATTCTAAACTCAATACTTACTTTTTAAGCTCAGGCAACCTTCTTTGTTTTTGCCCGTTTCAAGGCTTCGTTTTTATGGCATCAACCTGTACACTGTAACGGGCACCAAAGCCATAAAACCCGATTCTTCTAAACAGGTACCCAACTTGAAGTTGGGTGTTTGAGGGGTATGAAAAAATCAACGAACGTCGATCAACGTTCGTCGAAATCGACCACAACATGCTCCGATCTGGGGTGCGATTGGCAGGTTAAAATGAAACCGGCTTCCACTTCCTCTTCTTCGAGTGCATAATTGACCTCCATGTCTACTTTTCCTTTGACCAGTTTGGCACGGCAAGTACAACACACGCCTCCTTTACAGGCATAAGGCAAATCGGCTCCGGTAGCTAAAGCAGCATCGAGAATGCTTTCGCCGCCCGAATGCAGATCAAACTCAAAAGAATCGCCATCGAGCATAACGCGAACAGAACTGGCCACTGCTCCCTGAGCCGTTTGGGCTTCTTTTTTCTTTTCGGGTGAACGCCCGTTTAATTTTCCCAGAGGAGAAGTAAAAAGCTCAAAATGGATCTTCTTTTTATCAAAGCCGGCTGTTTCCAGGGTATTCCGTACATCGTGGATCATGTTTTCAGGTCCACAGATAAATACTTCATCCATGCTGCTGATCGGCAGTAGTTTGGAAAACAGATCCCGGCTTTTATCCGCATCGATCCGGCCACAGAAAATATCGCTTCCCAGATCTTCCCGGCTCAGGATGTGGTGCAAGGCTAAACGTCCCAGGTACTTGTTTTTTAGCGCTTCCAACTCTTCTCTGAAGATGATGGTGGAGAAAGAACGGTTGCCAAAGATCAACGTAAACGAATGTTCCGGCCCGGTATCCAAAATGGTTTTAAGAAGGGAAATAACAGGCGTAATGCCACTTCCGGCAGCTACGCCCACATAATGTTTTTTGGAGTTGGCATCGATAGATGTCGTGAAATTTCCCATCGGTGTCATCACTGCCAGTTCGTCGCCCTCTTTTAAGGTCTCGTTGGCAAAGGTCGAAAACAAACCGCCTTCCACTTTTTTTACGGCAACCCGCAGGTCGTTTTCTTTCGGGCTGGTGCAAATGGAATAAGAACGGCGCACTTCTTCTCCTTCTATCTGTGTACGGAGTGTGAGGTACTGGCCAGCCTCAAAAGCGTATGCCTGTTTTAGATCTTTTGGTACATCAAACGCTACGGATACCGTATCTGCGGTTTCGCGTTTAACTTCCTTTACTTTTAGGGGGTGAAATTCCGGCATGTTCAATTTTTGCTTTTAGGCTCCAAAATTAGCATTAATATGCCAAAATATACCAACTGAAAAGCCGCTTTCCGGATTGCAAATTCAATTGCAAAATATCTTTCTGCAAAACACACGATTATAAATGCCTTCATCTGTATTTAATCGTATTTCATCAAACATCATTTTACCAAATTCGCATGGTGCAAAATTTCATACTATCTTTGTTTGGCCATTGAAGACCGGCATTTTGCCTTGCCGGATATGGCCGTTTTTTGCTAGTTTTGTAGTTTGAAAAAATGAAACAGACAACTCTATGGATATTGGTATTCTGGAAAAAGGTTTTCAACAGCATGTAGATGCCGAGAAGAAAATAGAGGCGAAGGATTGGATGCCCGAAAAATATCGGAATACGTTAATCCGTCAGATCTCCCAACATGCACACTCTGAGGTGGTAGGCATGTTGCCGGAAGCCAACTGGATTACCCGGGCTCCTTCTTTGCGCCGTAAAGTAGCCTTGCTGGCCAAAGTGCAGGATGAAGCCGGACACGGGCTCTACTTATACAGCGCCGCAGAAACCCTCGGTGCCGAACGGGCCGATCTGGTAGAAGCTTTAAACGATGGCTCGGCCAAATACTCCAGTATTTTTAACTACCCTACCCTAACTTGGGCCGATATCGGGGCCATTGGCTGGTTGGTAGATGGTGCGGCAATTATCAACCAGGTAATGCTGCAACGCACTTCTTACGGGCCTTACTCCCGCGCAATGATCCGCATTTGCAAGGAAGAAAGTTTTCACCAACGCCAGGGATATGAAATGATGCTCACCCTTTGCAACGGCAGCCCGGAACAAAAGGCCATGGCACAGGATGCCCTGAACCGTTGGTGGTGGCCTTCTCTGATGATGTTCGGCCCTACCGATAAGGATTCTCCCAACAGTGCTTTGTCGATGAAATGGAAGATCAAACGCAAATCGAACGATGAGTTGCGCCAGGATTTTGTAGACAACAGCGTACCTCAGGCCAAGATTCTTGGCATCACCATTCCCGATCCCGATCTGAAATGGAACGAAGAACGAGGCCATTACGACTTTGGTACCATCGATTGGGAAGAATTCTATAATGTGATCAAAGGAAACGGCCCTTGCAACCGCCAGCGGGTAGAAGCCCGAAAAACAGCCTGGGAAAAAGGCCGGTGGGTGCGGGATGCCGCTGTAGCTTATGCCGATAAGAAAAAAAACAAAGAAAAAGATGCTGCTTAAGCAGTTTTAATGCAACAGCATTATGAGCAATAAAAAGAATTGGCCTTTGTGGGAAATATTTATCCGCAGCCGTCAGGGTTTACATCACAAGCACGTGGGTAGCTTGCACGCTCCCGATGCCGAAATGGCCATCAACAATGCCCGCGATGTGTATACCCGCCGGCAGGAAGGCATCAGTATATGGGTGGTAGAAAGTACTGCCATTACCGCCAGTGCTCCCGAAGATGGAGCCGCCCTGTACGATCCGGCAAACGATAAAGTTTACCGCCATCCGACCTTTTACGACCTGCCGGACGAAGTAGGCCACATGTAAGCCATATCCTTTATGAAACAACAAGAGGTTTTATTTCAATACCTGCTTCGCCTTGGCGATACAAATCTGATACTGGGCCACCGCCTTTCGGAGCTTTGCGGACACGGTCCTGTTCTGGAAGAAGACATTGCGCTGACCAATATTGCTCTTGATCTGATCGGCCAGTCGCGCATCTTACTCAGCTATGCTGCGAAAGCAGAAGGCCAGGGGCGTACGGAAGATGACCTTGCGTATTTGCGCGATGTAGGGCAATTCAGGAATTTACTGCTGGCCGAAGTGCCTAATGGCGATTTTGCCGTAACGATCTGTCGTCTTTTCCTTTATTCTGCCTACACCTGCGAGCTGCTTACTTTGCTTTGCGATTCGAAAGACGAATACCTTGCCGGTTATGCTGCCAAAGCTTTGAAAGAGGCTACATACCACCTGCGGCACAGCACCAATTGGATGGTTCGCTTGGGCGATGGAACCGCAGAAAGCCACCATCGTTTGCAAACGGCCCTCAACCGTTTGTGGATGTATATCCCGGAGTTGTTCGATGGAGATGCCATTGATGTACAATTGCAAGAAACAGGCATTGCTCCGGATCCGAATGTTCTGAAAGAAAAATGGAACACCCGCGTAAATGCAGTGCTGGCAGAAGCTACCCTGAACCGCCCGCCCGATCAATGGATGGGAAAAGGGGGCAGAGATGGTATACATACCGAGCATCTGGGTTTTATTCTGGCCGAATTACAATACCTGCAACGTGCTTATCCGGGCAACCAATGGTAGCCTTTCTGTAATGGTTGATCCTGAAATGCATAACGAAACTTCTGCTCTCGAAGTACTGGCCGCGGTACACGACCCCGAAATACCGGTATTAAACATCGTAGAAATGGGCATTTTGCGGAATGTTCGTATGGATGGAGACCGTTTGATAGTAACCATTACTCCAACCTACAGCGGGTGCCCTGCAATGGAAACCATAGAAGCAGATATCAAAACCTGCCTCCGGAAGGCCGGATGGAGCAACTTTGACGTAGAAACCGTTATTGCTCCGCCTTGGACAACGGATTGGATTACGGATGAAGCCTGCCGGAAATTATTGGAATATGGCATTGCGCCCCCGGAACGCGGCTCGTTGGACAAATCGGGGCTGACTGCCTCGCCCAAAACAGTACGCTGCCCGCAGTGTAAATCGGAAAATACCCGGCTGTTGAGCCAATTTGGTTCTACCGCTTGCAAGGCACTCTACAAATGCAACCAATGCCTGGAGCCTTTTGACTATTTTAAATGCATTTAACGGCAATGGCTTTTTACATCTTGTACTTTGTAGATAAGGCAAACGCATGATCCGGAACCCCGTGGTATTTTACGGTTTCACGTGTTATTTTACGAGTACCAGGCGTTTATCCGATTGTTTTTTCTAAAATACCAGAGGTAATTTTTTTGAAATCATCATAACTTCTGTTCACTGCCTGAAAATGGGCTCCGATTGCACCATCGGCCGGTTTTAGTAAGAAGATGGGTTTCCTTGCTTCCATTGCCATGGGGGCAAGGCTGTGGTAATGCTTTAGAAGCCCGATACAATTCGTGTCATTTTCCACGTGAATAGCATCTGCCGGGTTTTCTTTGAGTACGTATTCCCGGTATACATTTGGTATTCTGTTGGCCCATCTTAAATATGATTTTACGGGCCTTCGTTCTTTAGCAGTATATTGCATGACGATATAGCCACCGGTTTCCATTTTTCCGTTGGGTATTCACTTATGGTCAAAGACGGTTGAGGCAAAATGTTACCATTTGACCGTACTCCGCCAATTGCTTGTAATTGATCGTCTCCAAGAGTCATTCCTGCAACAGAACCATCATCATTTACTCCCAGGAATATGTATCCCGGTTTTTTATGATTAGGATAGTCGTTTGAGAACGAGCATACTGCTTCTCCAATTTTATCCTCTTTGATCGAAATGGTCCTTTCAATTTGTTCAGAATCAAAGTCTCTCAGTTTTTTGATTACTTCTTCTCCGGATAACATCTGTGTTGATCATTTTCCAATTTTCACTCCTTAACACCCTCTCTCAAAACGTTTCTCCCGGAGCCACGTCAATGGCCAATGCGATCAGATATAATGCACCTGCCCGAAGTGGAGGGTAACGCATTCGAACTCAATTGAGATCGTTGCGCCTGGATGATTCCGGTTTGTCCGGAGTCTAAGCCATCACAAATTTTCCGATGGCTTGGCATTGATCGGCTTTCGGAATGTAAAAGTAAGATTTTCCGGATGTTTTTTGTATAATCGGCGGGAGCTGGCGTGGTATTCCTAAAACAAACACTAGAATACCAAAAAGCTTGAGCCAACGATGGGATTTGAACCCATGACCTCTTCCTTACCAAGGAAACGCTCTACCCCTGAGCTACGTCGGCCTGAAACATTGAAATAGGTAGTGGGGAAAGCAGGATTCGAACCTACGAAGGCGTAGCCAACAGATTTACAGTCTGTCCTCGTTGACCGCTTGAGTATTTCCCCATATCACAAAACTTTGAGCCTGCCCGCTTCTGCTCAAACTCATGCATTTCAATAAACCAAAAGAACACTTCCTTTTTGAAACGGGATGGCACAGCTACATTTTTTTTTATTTTCTTCAACCCATATTGCGGGGCAGAATGATTTTTTTTTGACGGATCTCAAACAAACCCTTGATTAATAATTGATTATAATTTTTGTTCGGGAATAATTTTTATCGTTTGATCTTCCAGCCGAACCACATCGCCAATGCGGAGTTTTTTCCGTTTACGCCATTCTGCTTTGCCGTTTACCCTGACCATTCCGTTTTCCACCAACATTTTGGCTACACTACCGCTTTCGGCCATGTTGAGGAGTTTCAACAATTTGATCAACTCAATGTAGTCGGTTTTTAATTCAAATTCCACGAGGCCAATTTAAGGATTAATCCGTCAGACCGGGAATTTTTATCCGGGAACACAACACAAGGCTATGCACCACTTCTTTTCAACCTTTTTGAAAACTTACTTGTGATTCCCATTTATTCTTTAAATTGGACCATAATCATTCAAACAGCAGGATGTTTCTGACAAAATGGAGGATCAGGCAAAGGATTTATTTCTTTTTTGGTACCGGTGTGCTGATCTTGATCTTTTTGGGTGGGTATGCACTTGCTTCTCTGTTTGCTTGTGGAGAAGCCATGCGATCCATGCACCAGTATCCGCATATGGTCTCCGTTTATACCCTTTCGGCCAGCGAAAACATCATCCGTATGCATCGGGCACTGAAAGCGTATGCCGCTGCTTCAACCGATCTTGAACGTCAGACCATTCTCTCACAACTTGAAACGCTGGAAAATGCCACATCCGATCATTTGGACATTGTGGAAGAACGCATCCCGGGAGAAAAAGGCAAACGCCTGGTAAAAAAAATACGGCATGGGTTCCGTTCCTGGGATCCTATCCGGAAAGAAATCATTCGTCTGGCGAAATCCGGCGAACCAGCCCAAGCCAGGCTTCTGGCCGAAGGCCGTGGTTCGGATGCTGCCAACAGGCTTGAAAAAAAGTTGTCTTCACTCAAACAATACGCCCGGGAAGAAGCAGATCACTTTCTGAAAAAAAGCGGATCGGAAAACAGCAGCAACCGCAATGTTCTGATCGGGTTAATGCTTGTTTTTGTGGTTGTCCTCATCGTGTTGGCCGTATGGACCGCCAATACTATTGCTGTACCCCTGGAACGATTGCAAAAAACAAGTGAGGCTTTGGGTGCGGGAAAACTTCCCGAAATTGAAAAGACAGAGGAATACGATGAAATTGCGGCCATCCGTACATCGATGCTGCATTTGGTAAAAAACCTGAAAGCCCGTGCCGAATTTGCTCTCCGTATAGGCGAAGGAGATGTAAATGCCGAATTTTCTGCTTTAAGCGAAGACGACATTGTCGGAAATGCCCTTGCAAACATGCGGGACCGTCTGAAAAAAATCAGTGCAGACGAAAAAGAAAGAAACTGGTCGAACGTTGGAATGGCCAAATTCGTTGAGTTGTTGCAAGCGCATCAGGAAGACATGCAAACCATGGGCAAAAAGCTCCTCGTGGAATTGGTCGGTTACCTGGATGCCAACCAGGCTGCCTTTTATCTGGTGCAACACCAGGAAGGCAACAGTACCCTCGAAATGATTTCCAGTTATGCATGGGACAGGGTAAAACATCAGGAAAAAACGTTGGGCCTGGAGGAAGGGTTGATCGGGCAGGCAGTATTGGAAAGGGCTACGCTAAACCTGAAAAACCTTCCGGAAGATTACATTAAGATCGGATCCGGACTGGGGAAAGCCAAACCGCAAAACGTAGTGATCGTTCCGCTCATTTACAATGAAGAGGCTTACGGAGCACTTGAACTTGCGGCATTTCGTGCTTTCAAAGATTTTGAAGTACAGTTTTTAGAACAACTCACCTCAAGCATTGCTTCTACCGTATCGGCGGTTCGGAACCGTGAAAAAACACGCGCTTTATTGGAAGAAGCACAACATTCGCATCAACAAATTGCTGCTCAGGAAGAGGAGCTGCGCCAAAATGCCGAGGCGCTTCAGGTTACTCAGGAAGAAATGCTGCGCCGTTCCGGAGTACAAGATCAGGAAATGGAAACGTTGCGTACTGCTTTGGCCGAATGCCGGAAAAAAGCCGACGACACATCAGACGACCATTTATAATGCTTATCATGCGACCGGGGTGGCTTTTTTTTCTTTTGTGGGGATTGCCCTCGTTTGTAAACGCCCAACCGGAATGGAAAAACGAACCCTTTCCAAACGATCACTTTTGTTATCAACTCTCCCTGAAGAAAGAAGCCATTTTGGGAGGTAGCGGAGCCGTATTTTTGGCGGCAGGAGGGTATTTGCATTGGAACCAGCCCTCTCTACGGATTGCTCATTTTTCCGGACTAACCCCTCATCAGCTCCGGGCACCCGACCGTTCGGCTGCTTACAACCATTCGCCTTTGGCTGCCCGTCTTAGCAATTTTACCGGTTTTACGATATTGGGAGCAGCCGGTGCAACCACCTTGTTGCTCGGGAAAAACCACAAAGAAAACTTTACCCTGGCGGTTCTGTATGGTGAGGCCTTGCTTTTCAATGCGGGAATTACTTTGATGGTGAAAAATGCAGTAGACAGAAAGCGCCCGATCTTGTACCATCCGCAACTCACTGCGGCCATCAAACTAGAAGGAGGATCGGACAACCTTCGCTCTTTTTGGTCCGGACATACATCTGTCGCATTTTGTTCGGCCGTATTTTTATCTAAAATTTACAGCGACCTGCATCCTGCACGGAAAAGCCGCTTTTTAGTTTGGGGCGGATCATTATTGATGGCAACAACTACCGCATATTTGCGTTTCGAAGCCGGAAAACATTTTCCGACTGATTTGATAGCGGGCGCGTTTGCGGGGAGTCTTATCGGGTACGGTGTGCCTCATTTTCATCGCAAAAGAAAGACGAAAAACGGGGGACTTACCCTGTTTTTCACACCTGCGGGAAAAGGGCTGGTTTTTCAAACACGGTGGAAATTTTGATGGCAGGCCAATCAGGTTGGAGAAAAAAACATATAATTGCCAATTATGCCCTCCCGGATACAGAAAAATTCAACTTTAATCCACAATGCAAAAGACTTTATTACTGCTTTGTTTGAAAACGAAGTGGATGAAGTATACCGGTATCACAACCTTGCGCATACGATGCAAGTGTTGGAGGAAGGGCATAAAATCGGGATGGGGTGCAAATTGGATGAGGAAGACATTCTGGTGGTATGCATCGCTGCCTTGTTTCACGATTCCGGCTACCACCACGACCACCTCAGCCACGAACGAAAAGGAATGGAAATTGCCCGGAGGTTTCTCGAAAAAGAATCGGTTTCGGGTGCTTTTACCGATAAAGTTGTTTCCTGTATACGGGCCACCCGGGTGGGGGTGAAACCCAACCATCTGCTGGCCCAAATCGTATGTGACGCAGACCTTTCGTACCTGGGGATCGATGGTTTTTTTGATCGCATTTATTTATTGCGGAAAGAATGGGAAGACACGCTGAATTTGTGTTATAACGAGGTGGAATGGATTGAGACCAACCTTACTTTTTTAAAGAAACACGTGTATTATACTTCATTTGCCCGTAACAAGTATGCGGCACAAAAAGCACATCACATGCAACGTTTACAAGAATTAAAAAACGCACTGTAATGCGGTATATATGGGTGGCACGGCATGCCAAATCGAGCTGGAAATTTCCGGAACTCAGCGATTTTAACCGGCCTCTGAATAAAAGAGGCCGACGCGATCTACCCCGCATGGCTGGTATAATGGCCGGCAGTAAACTCCGTCCCGAACTCATTTTGAGTAGTCCGGCCATCCGTGCAAAAGCAACGGCTGAAGCCTATCATAAAGCATTTGAACTGCCCAACTCCGGGCTGGTTTTTGATGAGGGTTTGTACCATGCTTCGGTTGATTTTTTGCAGGAATTTATCATGGAAAAAGTGCCTGTCAGGGTGAAAAAAATTATGCTGGCCGGCCACAACCCGGGTTTAACCGATTTTGTCAATCAACTGGGAAAAGAATACATCGACAACATTCCTACCTGTGGCATTTACGGTTTGCAGTGGGAAGCACCCGATTGGGCAGCGGCACTATCGGCAAAGGGCGATCTTTTTTGCCGGGAATATCCTAAAAAATACCGCTTATACGGACCGTTGTAGGTAATTGAGCAAATCGAAAATTTATGCGAGTTTTTAAATATCGTGGTGGGGATGAGGAAATTTTCAAAAGAGACCTATTCGCTATTGAAAAAAACTATTTCTGGGGCTCAAATTTCAAACAACTCAATGATCCTTACGAAACTTTAATTTCCTCCGACAAATTTAAGAGTATCACCAAGACATTTGTAAAACTTGTAAGCAAGAACTCCGAACAAGAATTAGAAAAGGTTCATGAGGCACTCGATAATGTTATAAACCGAGGAAAGGAGATAGGGATATACTCGCTTTCGGCAACTTATAATGACGAGCTTTTGTGGGCCCACTATGCAAATTCGCATCAAGGCTTTTGCATTGAGTACGATCTTGATTTGCTGTTAGAATCTTATCTCAGTGATAAGGTTTCCGGATGGATATCGAAGCCGATTGCTTGAATCATCTGTTATTGAGCTTAGAAAATAGACCGAGACACCCTTTTCACTACTTGAAAGCTTGCTCCTTAAGAAGTTTACCAGTCTCATTATAGACTTTCCAAGTGCCTTTCTTCTTGCCGTGTTCGAAGTGACCTTCGTCCCAAAGTTGACCATTGGTATGATATCGCCTCCATTCACCATGTTTATTCTCTTCATCATCGAAGCTACCTGTAGCCCTAGGTTCGCCATTTTTGAAGAACCATTCCCACCGACCAACAATCTTCCCATTTTTGTAGCTGCCGGATGACTGCAACTGTCCATTATTAAGAAAGTATTTCCATGTACCTGACTTTTTTCCGTCCTCGAATTCACCTTGACATGATACAAGTCCGTTCTTGAAGAACAACTTAAATGGACCATTCTTTGGGTTTCCATTTTCATCGATTCCTGAAATATCTTTCATTGTGTTTGTTTTAAATTGGCTACAACGGTTTGGCTATGAAGCGTGCAAGCCCCTTAGGGCGCATGTTTTATAGCCTTTGTTGAACCCAACCTCCGGTAGCTAAAGATCGGATTTCAAAGCCCGGGAGGTTAGATTCATAACAAAAATTTGATGTTATGAATAAAACTAACAAAAAAAGAGCAAATCGTCCCAATTCTGCCCAAACCATTGTAGAACGAGCTAAACGTGAGATTCCGGGCTTTGTAGAGCACTATGCTAAATTTGA
>CALLUQ010000130.1 GCA_938010565.1 uncultured Flavobacteriales bacterium | reverse complement strand
CCCGGAAACCAATCATCCGAATGTGGGCGATGGTGGCAGCGGTTCCTGCCCCAAAAGCTTCTTTTAGTGTACCGTTTTCCAACGCTTCTATCACTTCGCTCACTTTAATGGGGCGTTCTTCTACTTTCCATCCCCAGTCGCGGGCAATTTCCAAAACACTGTGTTTGGTAATTCCTGCCAGAATGGTATTGCTTGCAGGTGGTGAGATCAAGGTATCTCCGATCTGGAATACCACATTCATTGTTCCGGATTCTTCAATGTACTCATGGCGCTGTCCGTCGGTCCAGATCAGCTGATGAAAACCTTGTTCTTGTCCTAACTTTGCCGGATAAAGGGAGGCTGCATAGTTACCAGCCGTTTTGGCAAACCCCGTTCCTCCTTCATTGGAACGGCTGTAATACTCTTCAATTTTTACGTTTACCGGCTCAGTGTATTAGGCATTCACCGGGCAAGTAAAGATCATAAACCGATACGTTTCGGAAGCTTGTACGCCGATGTATTCATCGGTAGCAAACATAAGCGGGCGTATGTACAAAGAACTTTCGCTTTGCGAAGGGATCCATCCGTGATCCAGGCGGACCAAAGCGCAAAGAGCTTCCATAAAATAGGCAACCGGCAATTCGGGCATACACATGCGTGCAGCACTAAGGTTCAGTCTTTTGGCATTTTCTTCCGGACGAAAAAGGTAAACATTATGGCCGTGCTTGTAGGCTTTCAAACCCTCGAAAATGCTCTGCCCGTAGTGTAGTGCAGAAGTAGCAGGACTTATCGGCAAATGGCCGTAAGGTACAATCCGGGCATCCTGCCATTCGCCATCTTTATAATCCACAACAAACATGTGGTCGGAAAATTCGCGACCAAATCTGATGTGATCTAAATCAACATTAGGAAGGTTCGGGTTCGGGTTATTTTGGATCGTTATCTTAAAAGTATCTGCCAGCATACGTATGTTCTCGAAAGATTAAATATAAAAACCACGCGAAGATAAAATATTAACGATGCATTTCAAAAGTGTAACATCAGCGTTATTTTTAGCCCCTTGATTGTCCGTGGTTTGTTTTTTTACACGTACACCCAATATCAGAAACCCGGGAAAGAGTGCAGTATGACCGATATACAACAAATACTTACAAAATACTGGGGCTACAACCGGTTTAGGCCGTTGCAGGAAGATATCATTCAATCCATTATGGATGAGAAAGATACCCTTGCGTTGTTGCCCACCGGCGGAGGAAAATCGATTTGTTTTCAGGTTCCTGCTCTGGCAAAGGGAGGGCTTTGTTTGGTCATTTCGCCTTTAATTGCCCTGATGAAAGACCAGGTATCCCACCTCAAAAGCCGGGGCATAAAAGCCGAAACAATGGTTTCGGGCATGCATCCGCGTGAAATCGATATCACGCTGGACAATTGCGCTTATGGCGGAGTACAATTCCTTTATGTTTCTCCGGAAAGGGTAACGGGCCGTTTGTTCAGAGAAAGGCTGAAAAAAATGCCGGTTACTTTGGTAGCTGTTGATGAAGCACACTGCATCAGCCAGTGGGGTTACGATTTCCGGCCCCCGTATCTTCGCATAGCCGAACTGCGGGAGTTGCTTCCGGCAGATGTTCCTTTTGTTGCCCTCACCGCTACGGCCACACCTGCGGTAGAAACCGATATTGTACAAAAGCTTGCTTTTCGCAAAAATTTCCGGACGTTCCGGAAGTCGTTTGAACGCAAAAATTTAAGCTACCAAGTCGTAAAAGAAGAAGACCCGTATGGCCGTATTGTTCAACTGGCTCGTAAAACCGACGGATCAGGTATTGTTTATGTTCGTTCCAGGCGGCGAACCAAAGAAGTAACGGCCTACCTGCATCGGATGGAAATCAGTGCCGATTATTACCATGCCGGCCTCGACCCCCAAAGCCGTGATGACAAACAACAAGCCTGGATCCGGAACAGATGTCAGATAATGGTGGCTACCAATGCTTTCGGCATGGGGATCGATAAACCCAATGTTCGTTTTGTGGTACACCTCGGCCTTCCGGATTCGCCCGAGGCTTATTTTCAGGAAGCAGGGCGGGCCGGAAGAGATGAAAAAAAAGCACTGGCAATGCTGTTGTACATGCCATCCGACCTCTCCGGATTGCAAAACAGCGTACAGCAAATGTTCCCGGAAAAAGAAAAGATCAAACGCATCTACCAAGCCATCTGCAATCATTTACAGGTGGCCACAGGAGCAGGAGCAAATGTGTTGTACCCTTTTGATATCAGCGTTTTCTCAAAAAAATACGACCTCGATATTCTGGAGGTTTTTCATGCGATAAAAATATTGAAGCTGGACAATTACGTGGATTTAAGCGAGCCGGTAGATGCGGCTTCAAAAGTGCAGATCGAAATGAGCCACCACCAACTTTATTCCTATCAGATTGCCCACTCCCAATCGGATGGGATCATAAAATTATTGCTTCGTTCTTACCCGGGTTTGTACGATAACCTCATTGCTATCGACGAATGGAAACTGGCCCGGCGTGCCGGAATTCCGAGATCTTCCATTTCCAACCACCTGCAAAAACTGGCCAGGCACAAAGTGATCACATATCTCCCGCAAGGCAGTTTGCCATGCATCAGCTTTCCCATGGGACGTGCCGATGTGTCGCAGATCCGCATTTCAAAAATGAATTACCTCGAACGGAAAGAACGGGCAACCGATCGTATGAACGCCATGTTGCAATATGTAAAATCGGACCACAAATGCCGCAGCCAAATGCTGCTGCGTTACTTTGGTGAGCCAGACCCACCCCGTTGTGGTACCTGCGATGTTTGCCTGGAGCGCAACAAATCCGATTTATCGAACCTGAAATTCGGGGAGGTATCGGAACAAATTAAAAACATACTGGCCGAAGGTACACTGGATCTGACCACACTGGTACACAAAGTAGCCGGTAAAACAGACCATACCATAAAGGTGATCCGATGGCTGGCGGAAGCCGGAAAGCTAAAATGCAATACGGATGGAAATTATTACTGGTACAAGGCCAAAGAAGATCCCGATAAAAAAGAAAATTAAAAACCGGCGATCCGCCTTATAACCACCGGATTTAAACTATGATATCGCAAAAGATCCCCCATCACTTTTATTTGGATAAAGATGTGGTTGCTGTTGGCAAAAGGCTGATCGGAAAAGTGTTGATGACTCAATTTGACGGACAACTTACCGGAGGCATTATTACCGAAACAGAAGCTTATCGGGGAGAAACCGACCGGGCTTGCCATGCCTATGGCGGCAGACGTACCAAACGTACCGAAACCATGTATGCGGAAGGAGGTGTGGCCTACATTTATTTGTGTTATGGCATCCATCATTTGTTCAACATCGTAACGCATCAATCCGGCATACCACACGCGGTTTTAGTCAGGGCCCTACATCCTTTGGAAGGCATACAGAAGATCCTGGAACGGCGCAATAAGCCCAAGTTGAATAAGACCATTTGCGGAGGCCCCGGCACCAGTGCACAAGGCTTGGGCTTGCATACTTCACAAAACGGTACTTCCCTTACGGGAGATCGCATCTGGCTGGAAGACCGGAACATTTATATCCCGGAAAATCATATCCATACCGGGCCGCGGATTGGTGTGGATTATGCCGGCGAAGATGCCTTGTTGCCTTACCGTTTCCGGTTAACTCCGGGTTATTTTTTCAATGCTGAAAAGATCAGCCCTTCTTAAAAGTAGGGCACTTGGTCACCTTGTCTTTTAGGTATTTCCTGTCCGGTTTTCGGGATTTCCGAACTTTCTCCGGTACTTCTTTGCACCCCCTTTTCGATGCAACCGGTATGCGTAAATGGAAATACACATCCGAACGGTAAAGGTTCTTTTTATACACCCACGGTGTCAGGTTATCGGTTCCTAAGGTCAGGAAACGATAACGTAAAGCCACTCCCGGCAAAGGGTACCTGTACTCCAGCAGGGTAAGAGGCAGAGAGGCTTCGAAGTGGCGGGTTTCGTAACGCGGTGTCAGGGTGAGGATGTTCGCCCGCTCCGTGCCATTCATCCGTTTTCTGCCCCACCGTTGAATAATCGTGGCGTTGAAATATATGTTATAATATTCCAGGTAATAATCGAATTGCCCCGAAACAGCCGTTGGTAACCATGCTTTCCATGCCGTTTCGGGATCGGATAAATTGGCATCTTCAAAGATGGTTTCGGCCAGTTTAGTCGGGGAGTCAGAAATCTGAATTGCAAGGGAATCTATATTGTTTTCCGTCGTAAAATCGCGCTTATAAGTATATAAAGTAGCATTCCGATCGATGGTAATGCTCCCAAAATCAACCAACGATAAACCGAATTTGTACCTATACTTCATCCCCTTACACTTCCAGTTCTGCACATGTGGCGTATAGTATTCGTAGTTGGCATCGTTTAACGCCCTGCGGTAGTTGATGCCGATGCTTACCCCCCAACCTTTTCCTACCATCCGGTCCGGTTCAACGTAGGAGTAATCCCCGTCAATTTTATGAAGCATTACCGTATTCTCATGGTCCATTGTACCACTCAGTTCCCGAAGGTTCAGGTTGGCACTGTTGATGCCAAACAGCCGCTTTACCGTTAAACCGCCGCTGAACATGTGTACCCGATCTACTTTGAACATGTGGGCATAAGAAATACTGGTTTCGCCCCAGGTGAGGTGCTTAACAGAAATATTTCTCCAGGTGTGGTCGCCTACCAGGTCGGAAGCCCAGGTGTATCCGTTTTGAAACACATCCAGCCATTCATCGGGCACATTGGCAATGTGGGTATAACTGCTTACGGAGGTAGCTATACCAAATGCATGTTTATTTAAGCTTAACATAACTGCCGGACCGTGAACCGTAACATCCGAAAAGCCATGGCGTTTAAAATGGTTCCGGTTAAAACCGATCCGGTTTCCGTCAACCCCTTTCAGCAAATCATACGTGCGGGAATCCGGGTAGTAAGCGTAATTGTTATGTACAAAGGCGTTAAGGCCGGCAAGATGAACATCGAGCCACAGCCTGGAATCGATCATGGAAGCAGGATTGAGGTCCACTCCCAAAGTACCTGCATAATTGCTGTTGTTAACGGCCGGCCTGTCTTGGCTGTGAATGGGTTGCGTAAATACAACAAAACCAATACACAAACTGCCTAATGTTTTCCGTAGGTTTGGCATACCCATCATGATGCACCCCTTCTGCTTTTTTATAAGTAACACGTCAATCGTTCGGAATTTTGGCACAATATGACGAAACGCATTCTTTTACGAGTGAGTTTTGCTATTGTTTTGTTTTTTTCTCCCATGCACCTGTTCTTCATTCGTTGTTTTCCGGGCATCATTCATCGCTCCCGAAAAAGAGTTCGAAAGACGGCCACCACAACCCATTATTATGCTTGCTTGAACAACCATTTTATAAAAGATCGATCAACCGGTTGGGTGCTGGCACGCTCGGATTAGGATAATATACGACAACTCAGTACACCGGATCCAAATTAAAAAACCATTCGGAAGGCATGCTTTTTATTTACTGCTAAACGCCGGAGTATTTACCGGCCCCGGAGGCCGGTTTTTCGTGTGTTTCGGAAAAGGCATTTATTGTCCGCCTCCGGTAGGAGCCGGAGCTTCAATGCCCAGTATTTTTTGTACCGAAGCGGTAATGTCGTTGGCCTTCTCGTAGTACCAGATGCGGGTCATATTCGTATCAAAAACGTAATGGATCCCCTGTGCTTTGGCAACTTCATCAACAGCTTTGTAGATAATGCTCAAAACATCTTCTTTGAGCAACAGTTCTTTTTGGCTCAGATCCTGTTCTGCCCGGTAAGCAAATTCTTCATATTCCTGAGCAACCTTTTGATAGTGTGCCTGGTTTTTAGCCTGTTCTTCCTCAGTGGCAGCCGGGTTTTGAACAATTTTGGCCAACGATTGCAAGCGGCCTTCAATTTCGGCCAGATTTTTCTGATAATCGACGGTAAGTTTTTGTAAAGCCAACTGACCTTCTTTGGTTTCGGTCATATGCGGCAAGATCTCCGCAGTATTAACGTGGGCATAGGTATGCTTTTTCTGGGCTATGGAAAAACCGGGAAGCATAGCGATGGTCAACATCAGGATCACATGTTTCATGCTTGAGGGATTAGATGGAAAAAGGCACACATAGTAGCAACAATGAAAATCAGCGTATCCATTTCCGGGTTTTGAAAACATTAATTATAACAGGTTGTGTTGCACCTTTGCATATGCTTCCGTAACATCCGGCAGAAGCACCGTGCCAAATTGCGCGGATAAAGATCGGTATAAAAATCATTCCTTCACACTTTCGTGTGATGAAAACAAGCAAAAAACATGCATCAAGTGACTCCGTGCAAACAACCGGCACAATAGAGAGTGGGGGAGAAGGAGAAAACCAAAAGCAATAAAAAATGGGAAGCAGTAGGTCCCTCTAAAGGGTTGCTTCCCATTCTTTCACTAACCAACCTAACAACTTGATCCTAAATATCGTAAAAGTCTTTGAATAAATCAAAAAAATCGCAGACTTAAAATATCAAATAACAATTTTGGTGTCTATTTGCTTCGTTCACCGATACAAAATTACAAATTTTTCATTTGCTGCAATGGTTTTTTTAAAAAATCTTGCGTTTTTGTCATTTTTTTCCCCAAATGGCATCAAAATTTAGATGAATTCTACTTTTTTTACGACGAATAGTAGGGTGTTGATGACTGGTGTGTAAAAAGTAATGTTGAGCGTACGGCAAAATTGAGAGAGGAACCTCCGTTTATTAACCACCCAAAGCCTGTTTTATAAGTTAATTTATACTTATTGTATTGGAAAACCACATCCGGACTGCTGTTGAACTTCCGGATCTACTGTCCAAATTTCACCATCGTACCTGCATCTACCTGCTCGTATTTCCTTCCTTTTTTAACAGCACCGATCAACATCTAACAGGATCGGACAGGTCTAATTTCCGTTGAACCATGTACATCTGAAATTTTTGATCTTACTCCGAAAGCAAATTCACCTGCGGTTGATCTCCCAATCGGATGGTCGGGATGCATTTTTAATGTTTTTATCATCAGAGATGCAGCTTTTATCCCTCTCGTGTCATTGCTTTTTCGGATCCAACAATAGCAATGCCCGTTGTGGGTCCGGTTTTCCCCGGGCTATTTTTCGGACCTGTTGAACCAGGCCGGTCCGAACCTTCGGGAAAACGGTTATCCACCGAAACGTTTGTGCTCCGAAAGTCAAAAAATGATCACCAAAACAACGGGCCGTCGGTGTAATTTTCACTTCCCGGAGTACCACAACGGCAGGGATGCCCATTTATTTTTACTGTTCGGGGATTCCTGTTTTTAAAAATCGTACATTAGAAACGGATGCCAACGTTTAATTATGAGTGTAAATATGGATATGGAGATTGCAATGCATGTAAATACGGATCTTGAAATTGCCCGGGCCGCAAAAATGCAGCACATCGTTACGATTGCTGAAAAGTTGAACATCAAGGCAGACCAAATGGAACTCTATGGCCAATACAAAGCAAAGCTGCCTCTGGACCTGATCGATGATGCAAAAGTAAGCCGGAACAAACTGATCCTGGTAACTGCTCTAACCCCTACACCGGCAGGAGAGGGAAAAACAACGGTTTCCATCGGGCTATCGGAAGGATTAAACAAAATAGGCAAGCAAGCCATGGTGGTCATCCGGGAGCCTTCACTCGGCCCTGTTTTTGGGATCAAAGGAGGAGCAACGGGCGGCGGTTACTCGCAGGTAGTGCCTATGGAAGACATCAACCTCCATTTTACCGGAGATTTCTCAGCAATTGAAAAAGCCAACAACCTGCTGGCCGCACTGATCGACAACAACATTCAAAGCAAAACACGCAGTTTGGGTATTGATCCGCGTACGGTGCTATGGAAACGGGTAATGGATATGAACGATCGTTCCCTGCGCCATATCGTAACCGGTTTACGCGGTACTGCCAACGGGGTTCCCCGCGAAAGCGGATTTGACATTACCGCGGCTTCCGAAATTATGGCCATTTTGTGCCTGAGCAATACCCTGGCCGAACTAAAAGAAAAATGTGGCAACATACTGGTGGGCTTTACTGCCGGTAAAAAGCCGGTTTTTGCCCGCGATTTGAATGCGCAGGGAGCCATGGCCTTGTTGTTGAAAGATGCGATCAAACCCAACCTTGTGCAAACCCTCGAAGGCAACCCGGCCCTGATCCACGGCGGACCTTTTGCCAATATTGCCCAGGGTACGAACTCCGTTATTGCTACTAAAATGGGGCTTTCCCTTTCCGATTATGTGGTTACGGAAGCCGGGTTTGGTTCCGATTTGGGTGCCGAAAAATTCTTGAACATTAAATGTAGTGCTGCCAACCTGAAACCCAGTGCCGTTGTCATCGTGGCCACCATTCGTGCCTTGCGCTATCATGGCGGAGCCAACAAAAACGAATGGAATACTCCGGATGCGGAACGGGTGGAAACGGGTTTTGAAAACCTGCGGAAACACATTGAAAACATGCGTTTGTTTGGCATCACACCCGTAGTGGCCATCAACCACTTTTTATCCGATACACTTGAAGAAGTAGCCTTGGTGCAGCGCAAATGTTCGGAAATGAACGTAAAAGCAATGCTTTCGGAAGGATGGGCCCAAGGAGGCAACGGAACTGTCGATCTGGCGAAAGCCGTGGTCGAAAACATCGGATCGGAAACCCGCAACTTCCGGCCTTTGTATCACTGGAATACGCCTGTAAAAGACAAGATCGCCGTTATTTCCGAAAAAATCTACGGAGCAGCCGGTGTTCGATATGAAAAAAAGGCCCTGGCCGACCTGAAGCGCATCCATGCCCTGGAGTTGGATCATCTGCCTATATGCATGGCCAAAACACAAAAATCCTTCTCCGATAACGATACTCTCCGCGGATGCCCCACCGGTTTTAACATTACGGTTCGTGAGATCGAAATTGCCTCGGGTGCCGGTTTTCTTATTCCCATTACCGGTAATATGATGCGTATGCCGGGTTTGCCGGAGGTGCCTGCGGCAGAGCATCAGGACATCGATCAAAATGGCGGGATCTCGGGTTTGTTTTAAAGCTCTTCCAACCAAGCCACATGCATTAAATGTGCTGGGTCTTTTCGGTTGGGCTCCGCCACAACCGCACACCATCAGAAAATGCGCTCTGCTCCGCTGTAAATGTTAAAACGATTGTTCCGTACAAAGCCCAACAAAGTAAGGTTAAAGGCTTGGGCAAGGTTTACCGCAAGGCTGCTGGGGGCACCTACGGCCGCCATAGCCGGAATGCCTGCCACAATGGCTTTTTGTACCAGTTCAAAACCCGCCCTTCCGCTCACCAGCATAACCTGCTCTTTTAACGGAACCTGATTCTGTGCCAGTGCTGCCCCGATCAGTTTGTCCACCGCATTGTGCCGCCCAATGTCTTCCCGGACCAGAAGAAGCCGGCCATCCCTGTCAAAAAGAGCTGCGGCATGAATGCCTCCGGTGTGTTTAAATACCGTCTGATCTTCGGCAAGCGTTTTGCTGAGTTGATGAACCATTTCGGGGCTGATCCGGAATCCATCGTCCGGAAGGAAGCTGCAACCCTGGTTGTGGATCGCCTCGATGGAAGATTTTCCGCAAACGCCGCAGCTGGAAGTGGTATAAAAATGCCGGTCGGTTTTCCGGGCATCGAATGCCACTTCGGGATGCAGATACACCAGTACCACATTGCCTTCTTCGGCTGCATCTTTTGGCTCGGTGCAATAGCGGATGTGGGTGATGTCTTTGTAAGAAGAGATAATGCCTTCGGTAAACAGGAACCCGGCTGTGAGTTCAAAATCGTTGCCGGGCGTACGCATGGTCACTGCCAGTTGCTTTTGGGTACGGTTTTCGTCCGATCCGTAACTGAGCCGGATCTCAAGGGGTTCTTCTACAGCCAATAAGTCTTCCGTGGCCTGGCGTTGTACCCCGTTTATACGGGTTATTTTTTTGGCAGCAACCGGGTGCCGGGACATAAATTTCCTTTTTGCTCGGTAAAAACAGACCAGTTAAGGTGGTAATCTTTGTAAATTCGTGGTGAAGATACATTATATATGTTAAAAGATCGTTTTGGCCGTTTGCACGATTACCTCCGCATTTCTTTAACAGACAAGTGCAATTTGCGTTGTTTGTATTGCATGCCCGATGAACATTATAACTGGATGGACAACGCCGCATTGATGCAACCTGAAGAGATAGAGACGATGGCGCGTTTATTTATCGATGCAGGAGTAAAAAAGATCCGGTTAACCGGAGGAGAGCCCCTCGCCCGAAAAGCTTTTCCGGAAATTCTCGCCCGGTTGGATGCACTGCCGGTAACTCTGGCGCTTACCACCAATGCCATTCTGGCCGATCGGTACATGGATGTGCTGCTGAAAAGCCGTTTGAGAAGCATCAACGTAAGTTTGGATACCCTGCAAAAGGAACGTTTTTTTAAACTGGCCCAGCGCGACCGGTACGATCAGGTAATGCACAACCTTTGGGCCATGGTGGAAGCAGGATTCCGGATAAAGATCAATGTAGTGGCGATGAAAGGCATCAACCACGATGAGGTGCTCGATTTTATCCGCATGACGGTGGAGCATCCGGTACATGTTCGTTTTATCGAGTTTATGCCTTTTGATGGCAACCGCTGGCAGTTGGATAAAGTACTGACCAGCGAGGAAATACTGGAAACCATCCGCCGGTATGCTGCCATTGAAAAACTGCGCGATGCCAAACATGCCACTGCAAAAAGCTACCGGATCAAAGGGGCTCAGGGTACTTTTGCCATTATCAGTACGGTAACCGAACCGTTTTGTTCTTCGTGCAACCGTTTGCGGATCACCGCAGAAGGAAAACTGCGGAATTGTTTGTTTTCTCGCGAAGAAAGCGATTTGCTTACGGCACTCAGAACGGGCAAGGATCTAACCCTTGTTATCCGCAAAGCAGTAATGGGAAAACACTGGAAGTTGGGCGGATTGCCCGAATTTCAGGAAAAGCACAACCTGCAGGACCAACTTTCCAAACGAAGCATGATACGGATTGGCGGATAAGGTTCGCAGGGCAAACGCATTTCAAACCCTTCTCATGTTATCAACAAAAAAGGCCGGTTTATACCCAACTCTCTCGCAATCGTCTCCCAACTCTCTCGTAAGCGTTTCCCCAACTCTCTCGCAAGCGTCCCGCTTGTGAGAAGATAGCTATTCCGTTCCAGGCAAATGATTGAAAAAATACCCTTTGGCTAGATTGTTCCAAGCGGACGCTTGAAACAGATACGGCGGATGTTTGAAACAGATACGGGGCCATTAACTTTTTGTCATCCTCCTCCATGAAGCCATTTTTCTAAGGGTTTCATCTGTTATTTTGATTGCGAACCACCCGCATAAAATTATTGTAGGAGGCTTCGGCGGAATTGCCCGCAAAAATAGCTTTATACCCTTTGGCTTTTGGCATAATGGAGGCCTGAAAATAATGGGGGTGGCAAGTAACCACATAAAAAGAGTCGAGTCCGATCCGGAAAACGGTGTCGATCTTTTCGATGCGTTCGTACGTCATCCCAAACTTATCCATGTAATTATTAAAGCCATGAGGTTCACAACTTTCAATGAAGATCAAGGTATTTTTGGTGTAGTGCTTTTCCTTGAACTCGCGGGCCACTTCCAATGGCCGGAAGTGCGGTCCCTGGTAATAATTTTCCATCAGCCCTTGCGATCGGTCGCGGGTCTGAATATCCTGCCAAAGGTGTGCATCAATTTTTGTAATGGTGTGGTGGTAGGTTAGCAAGGAGATCGCCATCAGTATAAAAAAAGGCAATCCCATCGATTTCCACCCTGCTGCTGTAATGAACGCATGGTAAAGCAACACGGAAAGAAGGATGGCAAAATAAGGAGTGAGGTTCGAGAACGCACGCAAAGGAGCATGATCGCCACGTATCCAGCAGATCATAAATGGTGTAATGAGCAGGATAAAAGCAACAAAAGCGTAGGCCAACGTACGGGTTTGTCTTTTACGGATCAACAAAGAGCATAAACCAATTGCCGCAAGCACAACAAAAATGGAACGAAAGGAAAAAAAATCGCCCACTGCTTTCAGTTTGGCCAGAGTACCGAAGTCGAAAAACCGAAAAGATTTGACGTACTTGTTGAAAAAAACCTGCTCAAAAACAGGGAGGTACAAAAGAAGAGAAATGCCTGCTCCGGCCAGAATGGAAAGGCCTGAAACAGGCAGTGCCC
This sequence comes from uncultured Flavobacteriales bacterium, assembly GCA_938010565.1. Taxonomy (GTDB): domain Bacteria; phylum Bacteroidota; class Bacteroidia; order Flavobacteriales_D; family CALLUQ01; genus CALLUQ01. Next base: position 12,018 of record CALLUQ010000130.1, on the reverse strand, counting down.
AAAATGGGAGCGAAACCTTTTCTCCGAACCGGAAACGCAGCATAAAAAAGCAACCGATGGCCGTTAGCATTCCGCATACAATGTATATGTTGAGCGGAATGGTATAAATGGAGAAAGCCACTGTGATGGCAATGCCTGGCAACCATTTCCAGTGTTGGCTTTCCAGGTACCTTACCACCCCGTAAATGGCCAGCAATATCAGAAACATACTGAGGCCATACCCCCGCATTTGCAAAACAAAATTGGTGTAAGGAACGGTGGTAATGAGCAACCCCACTGCCAACAAAGCCACCCAGGAATTGAACCATTTTTTACAGATCTTGAATACCAACACCAAACTTGCCAGACCCACCAGAAAATATGGCAGGCGTATCACCCACGGATGGTCCATCAGCTGGTGGAGGTTATCGTACCCTAAACATGTAAGATAGGCGCTGTTCAGAAGATTGAAAAACACGTGATTATTGGGAACGTGGTAGTCGCTCAGGGTGGTTTCCAAAGGCACAAAAACAAAATGTTTGAACGTGTAGATCTCATCGTTCCAAAAATCGGCGTTGATGTATCGTGCCATCAGCAAAGAAAAAAGTAAAAGCAAAACTCCCAGCAGAATACGCTCGTATCTGGTAGAAAGAAAAAGAATGCCGGATCCCATTTTTGTTGCGGTTGTAACGAGGCTGTAAACTAAACTCTGTCTAGGGCTTTTCAATTAAGTTTTTTGATTCTTTAATTTATGAATAGCTTCTGGCTCAAACCTGGCTATGTTGGCAGGGTTTTGCTCTACAATGTGGTGCCATGCTTTTCCTTTTCCTGCTGGCCCCATTGCCTTTTTAAAGGCTGAGAACGATTTAAAGCTTTGACTCCCCCCCCCTAGCCACTTCTCTACTTCTACCAAACTAATTTTAATTCATAGGCTTGTAGGATAAAATCTCATTTGGGTCAAAATCACTTAAACCAAAGTCTTCCAATTGTAATTCTTCCTCATCTTCCAAAGTGGATTTTACAAAATCCAATACTTGATGATATGCCATTGCCATACCATCAAAATAATCTTTGTTAAAAGCTTCATCTTTTGAATCAATTGACCTAAGGTACTCTGCTTTATCTCTTAAGGCAGAAATCATTTCAACCAATAAGTTTTTGTATTCTACTGTATCCATTTTCTTATAATCCATTTAAGTAATCTTGCTTAACTCTAAGGTAATCAGAGGCTCTTCGAATATCTTGCTCCCAATGATGAAGAGCATTTTTCTTATGTTGCGGTGACATTGATTTCCATTTATCACCATATTTCAAGGTCGGGTCTTTTAAATATTGCTTGTGGCTATCAATTACCTTCTGATGTTTTCGTATTGATTTCTGCAACCTTTTTGTGATAACATCTTTTGTTTGCCCAACATTATTTTTCAAGAAATTGCTTAACTCCTTTTTACCAGCATCCGTGAACTCACCCCCCTTAGCGTCATCCAAAACAAACTCCCCCAACGCACCCCCGTCTTTCTCCTTTCCACGATCGTCCGAAACGCCTCTTTGTATTCCTTCTTTATGGGTAACAATTTCTTCCGAAAGCACCTCACTTTCCCTCCAGGGTTTGATCCAGGTTATTCCTTTTATGGTTTGTATGGCGGCGGAAATGGTGATGGTTACCGTCATCGGGGCTGTACCGGTTGCCTTAAACTCCTCTTTCCAGTGTACCAAAGCCGCATCGTGCAAATTATACTCAAAAAGGAAGATCCCATCCAAATTCCCTTCGTAAAATACGATCCTGGCTTTTGTCAATGTACAAAGTTCGCCTTTCGGGCGGTGGGTGATCCAGCGCAATAATCGGTCATCGCCATCTCCAGAGGCAAAAGCAAGGGTAACAAGTCCTCCCATGGGGATGGGGCCGGAACGCCCCGTTTTTGGGTTTGTCGTTCTGTAGTACGTCAGTTGTGTTGATGACAGTTCCCTTTGGGTTCCCATAACAAATAATTGGGCTTTTGTCATGGGTTTACCTGTGGGTTTCGGATGTTTTACAGCAATTGTTCATCGCTCGGAACGGTGTGGCATCACCCATAAATGTAGTGTTATATTTCGCTTTCACCAAATGGGGTGTTTTCGTGGCACCGGGAGGACATAGCGAGTGAGACTTTAACTTTAAACCTCTTCATCTAACGAATAAAAGACGGGAGGTTTTTGAAATCCTTCCCAGTACATCCAACATCGCTCAACTGCTGTTGATCGTGCTCAGGGTAAAGTCCGAAAGTAAAAAAGCATTTTTAGCTATAGCGACATTGATAAGCATACATTTCATCCGTCAGCCGGATGTGTTTTGGATCGTAGAAAACAGCAGAAGAACCTATGCCAGACTAAAAAAACGCAACAAATTACCCTGCATACAAACCGAATTATTCTAAGCAAAAAAGAAGGGGTAGGTTTTGGGGTGAAAAAGAAAAATCCTTGGTTTACGGGAGATAGAGTACCTTACATTGCTTACTTTTTAGTTTTTTTGGTGAGTAGTGAAAGACTATAAAGGCTTTGAGATACCATAGAAGCGATTCAACTGCCGTTGATAAAGCCGACGGAAGACTCGGTCATATAAACGCCTTGGTACCGTACATAATTTATTATTTTTGGAGCCATATATTTTCGGCACTAAATTTCATTTATAAAATGCTTCGCAAGTACTTCTTTCTTTTTCTCGTTCTTCCATTGCCTGTAAAATTTGCAATGGCCACCGAAGGCATGTGGATCCCTATGCTCCTGAAAGCACTCAACGAATCCGAAATGCAGGCTACCGGCTTGCGCCTTACGGCAGAAGACATTTACTCCGTCAATAAAAGCAGCCTGAAAGATGCTGTGGTACACTTTAACGGCGGCTGTACCGGAGAAATGGTTTCGGAGGAAGGGTTGCTGTTTACCAACCACCATTGTGGTTACAGCCAGATCCAGAACCATTCTTCGGTGGAAAACAATTACCTGAAAAATGGTTTCTGGGCAATGAACCGGGAAGCAGAATTGCCGAATGAAGGACTTTATGTTACGTTCATCGTTCGTATGGAGGATGTCACCTCCCGTGTACTGGAAGGCGTAAATAAAGATGACGACGAAGAAGTGCGGAAGGCCCGGATCCGTGAAAACAGCCAGAAAATAAGCAATCAGGCCGTAGAGGGAACCCATTATAAAGCAACTGTAAAACCCTTTTTTTACGGCAGCGAATACTACATGTTTATCACCGAAACGTTTAACGATGTTCGTTTGGTGGGAGCGCCTCCTTCTGCCGTTGGTAAATTCGGTCATGATAAAGACAACTGGGTATGGCCACGCCATACCGGAGATTTTGCGGTTTTTCGCGTATATGCAGATCAAAACAACCAACCGGCCGCCTATTCGCCCGACAACGTGCCCTACCGCCCGAAACACCACTTGCCCATTTCCATACGCGGAGTAAAAGAAGGCGACTTTTCTATGGTATTTGGTTTTCCCGGAACCACAGAACAATACCTGAGTTCTTATGCCGTAGATTATACGATCAATGTAAAAAACCCGGCCAAGATCAAAATGCGTGAAACCAGTCTTTCCATCATTGATGCCGACATGGCTTCGAGTGAAAAAATTAACCTCATGTATGCTGCAAAACAAAGCAGGATCAGCAACGGATACAAAAAATGGATCGGACAAAATTTTGGATTGAAACAGAAAAAAGCCCTTCAGGTAAAACAACAAAGAGAAAAGGAGTTTATACAGTTGGCCACACAAAAAGGACGGGAAGATTATGTTCGTATCCTTTCCGACCTTAAAGCACTTTATCAAAAGGCCGGGCGCTTTAACATGGCCCGCGAATATTTGATTGAGTACTTTTATATGGGCCCGGAGATCCTTCGTTTTTCCAAAAGCTTTGCCAACCTGATCCTCCGGTATGAAAAATTGGAAACCAACGGAAAACTGGAGGCTGAAATTACCCGATTAAAGGCAAAAACAAAGCACTACTTCAAAAACTACAACCCCCCAACCGATAAAAAAGTTTTTGCGGCCTTAACCAGTCTGTATTACCATGGCATGGACAAAGAACTGCTCCCGGCTATTTTTGCAGAAACCATAATGGGCAAATACAAAGGCGATTTTCAGGCATACGCCGATATGGTTTTTGAAAATTCTGTTTTTGATAACGAAACAGACGTTTTGGCCATGTTGGATGGTTTTGGAAAAAAGCAGGCGAAAAAACTGAAAAAAGACCCTGCTTTTCAACTGGCCGAGGAGGTTTCCACCATCTACTCTAAAAAGATCCGTTCCGACCAAAGGCAGTATACCCGTGAAATAGCCAGAAATATGCGCCTTTATGTAGCGGCTATACGCGACTTACAGCCCGATAAACGTTTTTGGGCGGATGCCAACAGTACATTGCGCCTTGCATACGGTAAAATAGAAGGGTCGAGCCCCCGGGATGGCATGAGTTACAAACATTTTACTACACTGGATGGCATCCTGGAAAAGTACATTCCCGGCGATCGCGATTATGATGTACCTGAAAAACTCCTGGAACTACACGCCCAAAAAGCGTATGGCATGTATGGCGAAAATGGCCAACTCCACGTGTGTTTTACCGGAAGTAACCACACCACCGGAGGCAACTCGGGCAGCCCTGTGATCAATGCCGATGGCCATTTGATCGGCATTAACTTTGACCGAAGTTGGGAAAGCACCATGAGCGACATTATGTTCGATCCCGACATTTGCAGAAACATTGCCGTAGATACCCGTTATATTCTTTTCATCATCGATAAACTGGCCGGTGCCACACATCTGATTGATGAAATGACCATTATTGACGACTCGTGGGAAAAAGAAGATTAGAAAGCACAATAAAGAAGATCAGAAAGCACAATTTTGAAACAACCGGAGCATTTTGCAGGCATTGTTCAGGGAATATTCACGAAGTTTGTTCCGACATTTATTGTTGCGAAATCGGGCATACCCGGCCAGTGGTACCCCACACTTTTATCATCAGAACTCATGAATGAACCCAACACGCCTCCGGGCTGGTTGCATCGGCAAAACCAACTCATCCGGACGTTTACTTTTGTCGATTTTTCCGAAGCCTTTGCTTTTATGACACGCGTGGCCATTTTAGCTGAAAAAGCCAACCATCACCCCGAGTGGAGCAATGTGTATAATCGGGTAAAAATTGCACTTTCCACCCACGATCACGGAGGAGTGGTTACGGATTACGATACGGATCTGGCGTTGCAGATCAATGCTTTGCTAAAATGAGTAACCGTTCTAACTCGGAAGGAAACTTGAGCCTGATCCGGTCATTTATTATCCTTCATAACGTTTTCAGATACTCGATCAATGCGGTGCGTTTTGTTGCCGTTAGTGCATCTCCGAAAGTATGCCCCTGGTTGCCATAACCGGGTTGGGTGGTATCGTAAACGCGGTTGCTGGTTTTGGAAGTTGTTGCGGTATAATTCCATCCTACTTTTTGAAAGTCATAATCATCGGATCAAAAGATCGTTCCCAGTAAACCGGCCGTTGGTTGCTGTTGAGCAGGTCTTCCAATGTAGGTATGGAACCATTGTGTAAATAAGGTGCCGATGCCCAAATGCCATCCAACGGTTGTGCCACATATCCCGGTTCGGTAAATAGTTGAGTACGGTGGGGCTCTTGCCCGAACCACCCGTTGTTAAACCAACTGATAAAATGGTTCTGCAGCTCGGATAATTCGGACAGTTCGGACAGCTTGGATTGGTAGGCATTGGAAAGGGTTGGGTCCGTCCCAATACGATCGGGTTTCACCAATAAGTTGGGGTAAGTACCTCCGATACCATAGGTTCCGTGACAGGTGGCACAATGTTGTTCAAAAATCATTTTTCCTTCGATAGCCAATGTTTGGTCAATAAGCTCCGGATAAACAGGCGGTTGTATGGTATTCAGGTATATCGGGAAAATGCCGATCCGTTTCATTGGCTTTTGCGCTGTCTTTCATGGTAAGCAAAGTAGAAAGCATCGAGAATCGTGAAAAATCACCCCTCCTGTTTTTGAAAACCTGTTGCAAACGTATCGTTTTCACGCATTTTGGCTATTGGCGTTGTTGCAGTGGTTGAGAATTGTTCCTGAAGGGCGTTATTAAAGATAATGAAAATAAGCCTTCCAATGGGTATCTATTGAGCAAAAGACCCCGGCTGATTCAGTAGGTTTACGGTAACGGTTGCCCGAAACATGGGGTGCTGAACAACTGCCCTTGCTCCCGTTTTTGTGCTGCCTTATGCATTGGGCCCGGCCTTTTGCAATCGCTGAACAAATAAGGTTTTTTTAGTGATTTATCCAGCCCCTTGTTCGCAGATTGGCCCACAAGGTTTGATCGGCCGGCACATCAAGAAGGCCATCAAAGGCAAAAATGTTGCGGTTTTCCTACACCGCTTGTAATTTAAATTCGGAATTCAGGTGAAATACAATGTCCGGATTATTTTGCATTTCGGAATCGAGGATAAAACGGGAAGAAGCCAGATAAACCGGATTTTGATCTTTGTCGTAAACGATGTATCCCATGTTTTGTTTGATGCGAATAAACTCGGCCAGTTTTTCTTTGTTTTTACAAGTGAGCCAGCAAGCTTTCTGAAACATCATCGGTGTAAACGTACATTTGGCACTGTATTCGTGTTCCAGGCGGTAGCGGATCACATCAAATTGCAATTCTCCCACCGTTCCGATCACTTTTTTATTGCCAAGGCTGTAGGTAAACAACTGGGCCACCCCTTCGTCGGTGAGCTGGCGGATGCCTTTTTCCAGTTGTTTGCTTTTCATCGGATCGAGGTTTACCAGTTCTTTAAACAATTCGGGAGAAAAACTGGGAATGCCTTGGTAGAGGTACTTTTCACCTTCCGTAAGGGTATCCCCGATTTTAAAGTTACCCGTATCGTACAATCCGATCACATCTCCGGCATACGCTTCTTCGATCACCGCTTTGGAATCGGCCATAAAAGCATAAGGATTGTTGAACCTCAGTTTCTTCCCGTTCCGAACGTGGAAAAAGAACTTATTGCGTTCGAATTTACCCGAACAAACCCGTAAAAAAGCAATGCGATCGCGGTGGTTGGGATCGAGGTTGGCATGAATTTTAAAAATAAATCCGCTGAATTTCGGATGGACAGGAGCAATTTCGCCATTATCGGTAGGCCGCGGTGCCGGTGTAGGTGCAATTTCTACAAAAGTATCGAGCAACTCTTTTATGCCAAAGTTATTGATCGCACTGCCAAAAAAAACCGGGGCAATATTTCCTGCATTATAATCGGCGATGTTCAGCGGGTCATACACACCTTCGATGAGTGCTACGTTTTCGCGCAACTCATCGGCATGTTGCTCCCCCAGGTGTTGTTGGAGCACTTCGGTGTTGAGGTCTTCTATTTGAATGTTATCGTCCGAAAGTTTTTGTTTGTTGGCCGAAAAAAGATTGAGGCTGTGATCGTACAGCTTATAAACTCCTTTAAACTGATCGCCTTCGCCAACGGGCCAGGAGAGTGGGCGCACTTTTATGTTGAGTTTCTCTTCCAATTCGTCGAGCAATTCAAACGGTTCCTTTCCCGGGCGATCCATTTTATTGATGAAGATAATCACCGGCATGGCCCGCATCCGGCAAACCTCCATCAGTTTTTCCGTTTGCTCCTCCACACCTTTAACACAATCGATTACCAGAATAACGCTGTCTACCGCAGTAAGCGTTCGGTAGGTATCCTCTGCAAAATCTTTGTGGCCCGGAGTATCGAGAATGTTGATCTGTTTTCCGCCGTATTGAAAAGACATCACCGAGGTGGCCACGGAAATACCCCTCTGGCGTTCTATATCCATAAAATCCGAGGTAGCACTTTTGGTGATCTTATTCGATTTTACAGCACCCGCCGTTTGGATGGCTCCGCCAAAAAGCAACAGCTTTTCGGTAAGGGTGGTTTTGCCTGCATCCGGATGGCTGATGATGCCAAAAGTTCTTCTGGAATCGATCTCTTTGGTATAACTCATGGTCAGAAAATCAGTTCGCAAAAGTAACAAAAAACAAACGTTTCGCACCCGTAATCCGGGCTCCGTTTCAGGGCCTTGTACCCTATTCCGGCTCAAACGCTGTGGCCTTTACCGGTTGCCAATGCTGTTTCCTATGGCCAACGTCAGATCGGGATCCGGTCAACGAGGAAAACATCATCCATTTTTTAGCATTTGGGTTTGGTGTTAAAAATGCGGTTGTTGGGTTTGATGTAACCGGCTGATCGGGCTAACGAATCTTTTAAGCTTTTACGGTGCTGTAGAGGCTACCTGCATAGCTGCATTTTAAATCGGGTTTGGAATGGGCATTTTTTGGTGTTCTCTTTTTAAGAAATTTGGGTTGGACGGATTTTGTGGCTTTACAAAACCCTCCTGCATGTTGCAAGGAAAGTTTCGCCCTGCCAAAATGGCCGTTAGATGGCTGCGGGAAAATGTTGCCGGTGCTACGGAATCCTCCTAAAGCGTGTAGGAAGGTTTTTCGGTTAAAAATACCGTTATCCGGTTAAGTGTAACCGTTTGATCGTTGGGAAAATGCGCATGCAACTCATGTTACAATCGCAACCGGAGGAGGCAGATCGGAGAAAAAAGGAGGAATAACCGGCTCGTACAAAAGGATCCGGAGTCTCACACATTTCAACCGGAAAAAAGCCGTGCAAGGTTATGATAAGAACATGATAAAAAGGTGTTCTTCGATCAATAGATCCGGGGAAAAACTTGAAATGCGTTTGCTACGATGCTTTATCCCCTGGTCGATGCAACAACAAGATCTTCTAACCTCAATTCGCCCCTCTCTTCGGAAGGCATACATGTTATAAGCCCATCATCGAACCCATGGTGCCCACAGTAAGATACATGATGATCCCAAGTACGATCGCTGTAATCATAAAGATCGCATAGATCATGAAAAAGTCTTTGAGACCTTCCATTCCTTTTTCAGCTTCGGCAACATTGCCGGTAACCGCATAGCTGCCAAATGCGTTTCCGCCTTTGAGTACGTTTATACCGCAAAAGATAAATACGGCTGCAACCGCCAGCGCTACAATGCCTGCAATTGGACTGGCAAAGAGGGCCAGTAAACCGGACAGTGCGTAAAGGCCACCTATAACAAGAAATAAAATGCCAATGATCTTCATCCAAGGCGAAGCACCTTGCATGGCTTCTCTCATGCGGGGAGTAATTTGAGGATCTTCCATAATTTCAAATGTATTTATAAGGGTTAATTTCTATTCGTTAAATCTAGTGTTATTTTTCATAATTCAAAAAAATATATACCCCCGTGGCAACCGCATTTAAATTTCGAGTTGTATGGCTTCCTATTGCCCAACGGGCGTGCATTTTCATTCATGCGTGCCTAAACTTCTTTTCCACAGCATTACATCCCCGTAAAAACATCCGCCTACCCAAGATGTGGCAACGCAATGTTTCCATTTTATGAACCACCGAAAATCCCAAAGATGCGACCTGAAAACAAGCACCCATCACTCATAATTCGTAATATTACTTTCCGCTGCCTTTCAGTACAATCAGTATGGTGTAGATCATAATTTTGAAATCGACAGCCAGCGACATGTTTTCGATGTACAGGATATCGTATTTGAGGCGGGCTACCATTTGCTCCACATTTTCTGCGTAACCGTATTTTACCTGCCCCCACGAAGTAATGCCGGGGCGCACCTTGCGCAAGTGCACGTAGTGTGGTGCGACTTCCAAAATTTTACGGATGTAAAACTCCCTTTCGGGACGAGGCCCTACCAAAGACATATCGCCGATCAGTACATTAAAAAACTGAGGCAGTTCATCCAGCCGTGTGCGGCGAAGGAATTTGCCAACCGGGGTGATCCGTGCATCGGTACTGCTGGAAAGTTGCGGCCCATGTTCTTCGGCGTTTCTCCACATGGTTCTGAATTTGAAGATGTAAAAAGGTTTTCCGTGCCAGCCGATGCGTTTTTGTTTGAAGATTATTTTCCCGGGGCTACTGAACAGTACAGCAATCGCCAGCCCAAGGTATAACCAGGAGAAAACCGTGAGTGCGATCAAAGAAACGACAATATCGATGATGCGTTTCAGAGAGGTTTGCCAGACCGGCATGATGCGCGGGTTGATGGAAATCAGGGTGGCGCCAAAAATGCTGGTCATTTTTACCTGCCCGATCAGAATGGAATACATATCGGGAATGACTTTAATGAGCACATCGTGGCCTTCCAGCTTGTTGATGATCTTACCGATAAAAGCATGTTCCGAGGGTTCAATGGCAATAATCACCTCTTCAATTTCCTGATCTTCAATAATCTTGTGGATGTCTGCCAGTGTTCCGAAGTAAGGGAGTTTTCCATCCAGCAAATTATCGCCACCGTTTACCATTACAAAACCACAAAAGCGATTTCCGGGGCTTTTGCGCATGGATTCGATTTCGTTGTAAATGTTCAGTGCCCGTTTGTTGCCTCCGATAATAAGGGTGTTGAATCCGATTTCTCGTTTGTGGATCCGTTTGACCGTTCGTGTGGTGAGAAGGAGCCGGAAATTGTAGGTGAGGAAAAAATGCAATGCATACAGTACAAAAAAAGATTGGTAGTAATGTTGATAACCGGCCACCTCGTCATCCAGCAAAAGCGCGAAAAAGATGACCATTACTCCGATGAGCGAAAGAATAAGGGTATGACCGAGTTCGCGTACACGATATTTCCGGTAAATGCCATTGTAGGAACCGGTGAGTGCGTACAAAACCAACCAGAACACCGGAATGATGGCCAGGCCCAGATAAAAATTCTTGTCAAAAGATAAACCTACATTATATCCGTATTTAACCGGCTCAAGGTAAAGTTTACGGTAACAAAAAAATAAGGTCCATGCACCGGATGCACTTAAAAAATCAGCAACGATGTATCGGAATGCCTGCAACCGCTTATGCATAGCCGAATCTTATGGATAAACCAGTTTGAAATTGTCGAACAACAAGGTACCTTCCGTACGGCCATCGTCCAGGTTGGATTCGATGTAAACCTCGTAGTGGCTGGCATCGGGCTCACCGCTTACCACATTGGTGAGGTCGATGTAGATCTTATTCCAGTAATGGGTTGCACCATCGTTATTTGTGGTAGGACGAAGCACTTCTTTCAAAATACGGTCAATTTCTCCGTTGGGTTGGTAACTGTAAATGCCTACGGCAATGGAATTGGAAATTTTATAATCCAACTCCAGGTAAACGGGAACTCCGCCCACGGGCAATCCGAAGTTTTGATCCGTGCGCACTTCGAAATACCGGTTCGTCTGATCGATATAAGCTACTGCACTTTTAGAGCCTTCAAAAACCTGTTCCGGATCTTGTGTCCATTGCAATACGGTATCGCTGTTTTCCGTAGTAAGGAGGTTGATGCCGCTTTCAAAACCGGAGAACCAGAAATTCAGGTTTTCCGTATAACTGGCAGTAAGATCAAGCGTATCGGTATGCGAGGCCTGCAAATGAAGGTCGAAATCGATGAAATCGAAAAAAGGATACATTTTCCTGCTGGCTGCAATACCGTTGTTCTTGATGCCGGACCCGATCTTGATATGGGTGGTACCCGACTCCAGAACAGGAATCCAAGCCGGAAGTTCATAAACTCCGATACTTTGATCGTTCACAAAAACCCAGGCATCGGAAATGTTTTCCGAATCGGCTCCTTCGTCCGCATCGTTTGTACTGAGGTCAATATCTGCTATATACAGGTAAGAAGGGATCACCTCATCTTTATTGAATGTTTCGCACGAAAAAAACAACCCGGAAATAAACACAAAAAATAAGCCCGGCCACAACACCGACTCTGTATACCTGTATATCATCATAGCTCTAACGCTGAATCCTTTGCTTTATTACTTGCTTTCGACCAGGCTGGAAGTTCTTTTCAGTTTATCGATGATCTTATAGGCCACATCCAAAGCCTTATACCCATCGTGTAAAGTAACCAATGGCGTACCATCTGTTAAAATGGCATCCGCAAAGGTATTCAATTCATCTTTAATGGCATTGTTCGG
>CALLUQ010000129.1 GCA_938010565.1 uncultured Flavobacteriales bacterium | reverse complement strand
TGCCCTTCGTTTTGTATTTGCATTTTTACATTACGCAATGGTATGGTTTTGGTATCCGGGCATAGAAGTATGCTCTGCTCATAAGGTAAAGGTAACTATTTGAAGGTATTGGCCATGCTTCCTACCGTATCTGTTTCAAGCGTCCGCTTGGAACACTATTTATGACGGTTCAATAGCCAAAAGGTATTTTTTCAATCATTTGCTTGGAACGGTATAGCTATCCTCTCACAAGCGAGACGCTTGCGAGAGAGTTGGGTATGGAAGTCTTTCCGTAATCTCCTCTAAATATTTGTTTTGTTCTTGTTTTGCATAGCCAGGCGTAGAAATATGTTACGCTCAGATTGCCTTTTACTCTGTTTCAAGCGTCCGCTTGGAACACTATTTATGACAGCTCAATAGCCAAATGGTATTTTTTCAATCATTTAACTGGAACGGAATAGCTATCATCTTACAAGGGAGACGCTTGTGATAGATTAATAACCAATTGACTTACAGTAATAAATGATTTAAATGCATTTGCTTCGGTTAAAAAACTCCCTCCTTTTAACTGTATGCATCCCTTTTCTTATTTTTGACGATCAACATTAACAAACGGCACAAATAGCATCACACACATCCGTAAATTTGTACAAAAGGAAAATGCAGGTTTTCCGCTATACCCGAACACCCCGACTATGAAACTGAAAAACCTCACCATTGAAGGGCCCCGAAAACGCCCCATTTTACTCGATGTAGATTATCTCCCGAACCACCGTGCCAAGCAGGTCGTAATTTTTGCACATGGATTTAAGGGGTTTAAAGATTGGGGTACTTTTCCGCTGGTTGCAAAACAACTGGCCGAAGCCGGCTTTATCTGCATCCGGTTCAATTTCAGCCATAACGGAGGAACCGCAGAGCAACCGTGGGATTTTCCGGATCTGGAAGCCTTTGGCCAAAACAATTACAGCCTGGAACAGGCTGACCTGAAAAAAGTGGTGAGCTGGGTACGGCAAACCCATGAAATTCCGGACCGGGAGATCGACCGGTCTTCCGTTTCGCTGATCGGACATAGCAGAGGAGGAGGGGCCGTTTTATTGTATGCGGGCCACAACCCCCACATTCATAAAGTAGTTACATGGGCGGCCGTAAGCGATTTTGGTGCCCGTTTTAAAGCATACCCCGTGGAACAATGGAAAAAGGACCGGGTAATTTACATCCGGAACGGACGTACCCTCCAGGATATGCCTCTGTATTTCCAGTTTTATGAAGATTTTACAGCGCATGAAAAACAACTCACCATTTCCGGAGCACTGGAAAAAATGACCTGCCCGCTGCTTGTGATCCACGGCACCAAAGATGAAGCCGTAAAGGTAGAAGAAGCCCAAGCCATTCTGAAAAATTACCCCAAAGCACAGCAACTCTTGATAGAAGGAGCCGGCCATACTTTTGACGGAAAACACCCCTGGGAGCAAGAAACCCTGCCTCCGGCGCTGCATCAGGCACTGGAAGCCAGCATTGCTTTTCTGAAACGATGAACGGGAAAAATCAATCCGTTTAAAACTACCCCTGTTTTCAGCTTTTTATAACATGCCATCGCATTACTCCACAGTACTTTGCATCAAAGCTGCATTTTCAGGCGGGCATCGGGAACCACTCCCTGATCGGAAAAATCGGCTTCCAGGTATTTGTAATAGCCGGTTACTGCGATCATAGCAGCATTGTCCGTACAGTACTCGAATTTTGGGATACGCACCTGCCATCCTGCTTCATCCCCCACAGCTTTCAACGCTTTTCGCAAACCGGAATTGGCCGAAACTCCCCCCGCAATAACCACCCGGTTAATGCCCGTATCAAAAGCGGCTTTCCGCAACTTTTTAATCAGGATGGTTACGATACGGTTTTGTACCGATGCACAAATATCATGAAGGCGATCCGAAATAAAATTCGGATTTTTCTGCATTTCTTTCTGAACAAAATACAACACGCCTGTTTTTAATCCGCTAAAGCTGAAATCGTAGCCTTGCACCTTGGGTTCGCTGAAAGAAAAAGCATCGGGATTGCCTGTTGCGGCATGTTTGTCGATCAAAGGTCCTCCCGGATAAGGCAGGCCTAAAATTTTGGCGATTTTATCAAAAGCTTCTCCGGCGGCATCGTCGATGGTTTGGCCCAGTACTTCCATTTCTTCGTAGCTGTTCACCTGCACAATTTGGGTATGACCACCGGAAACCGTAAGGCATAAAAAGGGAAACTCCGGGGCGGGGTCTGCGCCTTCTTCTTCGATAAAATGTGCGAGAATGTGCGCTTTCATGTGGTTCACCTCGATCAGTGGAATGTGCCGGGCCAGTGCAAATGCTTTGGCAAAAGAAACCCCCACTAATAAAGAACCCAACAATCCGGGACCACGTGTAAAAGCTACGGCATCCACCTCTTTGGCAGTGATGCCGGCTTTTTGCAGGGCCTGATCTACCACAGGCACAATGTGTTGCAAATGAGCCCTCGAAGCCAGTTCGGGAACCACACCGCCAAAAGCCCGGTGTACATGCTGGCCGGAAATAACATTGGAGCGTTTTTTGTTATTGCAGAATACTGCGGCCGAAGTATCGTCGCACGACGATTCTATCGCAAGAATGATGATATCTTTGTGCTTTTCCGGCATGGCAGAGCAGAGAATTTTATTACTTTCAAAAGTATCAAAAAATCAGTCAAAATAGGGAGGTACCTGGGCTTTGGTATTTTTCGGCTCCTGATCCTGTTGCTCATTCTTATCCGGTTGGGTTGGATCCAGACCTGGCTGGCCGAAATGGCGGCCTCATCCCTGAGCAAAGACCTGGGAACCGAAGTGCGGATTGGCAACGTAAAAACGGATTTTTTTAACCAGCTGGTTTTCAACGATCTGTTCATTGCAGATCAACGGGGTGATACGCTGCTTTATGCCCCCCGTTTTACGGGCACGGTACACGATTACCAACTGGGCAAACGCCGCATGCATTTTGGAAAAGTGCAATTGGACAAAGCCCGGATCAAGCTTAAAAAATACGAAGGCGATACGGTGCTGAATTTTCAATTTCTGATCGATTATTTCAAACCCGATACCTCCCATGTTCCCGATACAACGGCCTGGGATATTCAAGCCGATCTGCTTGCTTTAAGCAACATTCATTTCAGCTTGCAGGATCTCAATGCAGATACCTTTCACAACGGATTCAATTTTCACGACATTGCCCTTCAGCCCTTCCACCTGCAAATGGACCGGATACACCTGCAGGGAGACAGCTTGTATGCCCGATTATCCGGAATGGGCTTGAAAGACAAACGAGGGTTGGCGATGGATACGCTGAAGGGCAATTTATCCGTATCGCCTCATGGCATTCTTCTGGATTCAGCCGACATAATTACTCCCAACAGTTCGCTGCATGCCCACCTTGGCCTGAAAACCCGTTCGTATGCATCGTATCGGCATTTTTTGGAAGAAGTCGCCTTCGACATCCGTTTTAATCCCTCTGTGATCGATCTGGCAGATGTGGCATATTTTGTTCCAAACCTGTTGGGCACCCACCGGGTCGTTCAGATAGAAGCAGGCCACATACGCGAACCGCTCACCCACTTGAGAGGCAAAGGAATGTTGGTGAAAACGGGCCAATACACCTCCTTTAACGGAGATTTTCTCATGCAAGGCCTGCCATATATGGAAGAAACATTCATCGGCATCCATGCAAAACGGATCACCACCCACCCGAACGATCTGGCGTTGATCCAACTGCCGCCTTACCATTCAACCCGTTTCCTGCAGGTACCTCCGCAAATACAATCGATGGGAGAAATGAAGATCAAAGGCCGCTTTGATGGTTTTATCAACGATTTTGTAGCACAAGCCAACATGAGATCGGATGCAGGATGGATAAAAACCGATGTAAAAGTTACTTCCGGCCAGGCAGGTGTCCTGCGCTATTCCGGCCAGGTAGATGCCCATAATTTTGATCTGGGTACTGTTTTTGGGCTGAGATCCGTGGGCCATGTAACTGGCGTTTTTAAGTTGGATTCTGCCATTGGAGTCGATCCGGAATACATGTTTGCCAAAGGAGAAGGTACGTTTGCTTCTTTCCGGTTTAACGATTACGAATACCGGAACATTGAAGTGAACGGCCAGATGAAAAAAGGCCTGTTCCGGGGCCGGCTGGAAAGCAACGATCCGAACATCGGCTTGGTTTTCGATGGCCGTATAGACCTCACCCAAAAATTGCCGGTAATCCAATTTGATGCCAAGATCAACGATGCCTCCCTGGCTACTATTAACCTGATAAAAAGGGATTCTACCCCACGGGTAAGTGCCTATATGCATTTTGATCTGACGGGTAACAATGCCGATAACCTGAAGGGCGAAGTGCGGATAGACAGTTTGTTTTATTCGGAAGGCCACAAATCGTATTTTTTTCCGACTTTATCCCTGAAAGCCATTCGGGATTCGGCTTACCGATCGCTGGAGTTCAGATCTCCCGTTGCAGATGCCTTTATTGGTGGGGATTTTAACTTTGCGCGTTTGCCCGGGAATTTTGAACACATGGCATCCTATATTATGCCGGCCATTTTCGAACCACATACCGATGATGGGTCGCTGAAAAAACAACAATTTGATTTTGAAGTACGGGTCAAGGATTTCAACCCGATTACAGAAACATTTTTACCTTTTGTGGAGTTGGATCCTTTCAGCGAACTTTCGGGAGGATACAATTCGGAATCGGATTATGTTTTGCTGGAAGGCGCTTCTTTTGCCATCCGCATTGCAGGAAAACGAATATTAAACCCCGAAGTGGAGATTCGCAAAGTTGACGAGCACCTCCAAATGCAGATAACAGCCGATAAAATAGGGTTCACCGATCGTGCCACGCTCGATAATTTTACCTTCCATGCTTTTGCTTTGCAGGACGACTTGTTTACTTCCGTAAAATGGCAGGCTGAAGATTCTACCGCTTGGGGGAGCTTATTCGGCACCCTTTATGTGCAAAGCCCTACGGAGTTTGAATATGAGATCACTCCTTCCGTTTTCCACCTGGCCGATATGCATTGGGAGATCCAAAACAATGCTACCGTTGCGGTAAGCGGAGATACCATCAGGGTGGGAGAGGTCCGGGTAAAAAACAACGGACAAAGCCTTGCGTTGCAAGGCGCCATCAGCAAAAAGAAAGAAGACAAACTGGAACTGTCTTTCGAAAATTTTTATTTGAATACTTTCAATCCATTGCTCGCAGCACAAGGAGTGGAATTGCAAGGTATTTTGAACGGTTCGGGTTCTTTTTCAGATTTTTATAACGACCTCGTTTTTGAATCGGAATATTTTATTGAGACCACAATGCTGAACGAAATTCATGTTGGCGAAGTGTACCTGAAAAGCGATTACGATAAAACGAAAAAAGCTCTTAACCTATCGGGAAGCATTGAAAAACAAGGCTTTAAAACGTTTCATTGTGCCGGGAATTATTACCCCGCAAAAAAGAAAAAAAGCCTGGACATTCAAATTGCCATGGACCAAACCGATCTTTACCTGGCCAATGCTTTTATACCCCCCGGAACCCTTGAGTTGGGAGGACATATAAGCGGCCAATTGCATGTAGGCGGAACTCCTTCTGCCATGCGCCTCGATGGAGCCGCTAACCTGAGCAATGCTTCCATTCTGGTAGATTATACCAACACCCGATACCTTGCCAACGGAACCGTTCGGTTTCATCCGGATTGGATCGGTTTGGATGGAATTCCGTTGGTCGATAAATATGGCAATACGGCCATTGTTACAGGAACCATGCAGCATCGTAATTTTGATCGCATCAATTTGGATATGGGCATTTTTCCCGAACGTTTTTTCTGCCTGAATACCGATGAAAGTATGAACGATCTGTTTTATGGTACTGCTTTTGTTTCGGGCGATGTTTATGTGGAAGGAAAGTTCGGACAAGACTTAAAGGTGGAAGCGAATGTTACTTCGGAAGAGGGCACCGTTATCCATTTACCATTGGGAGGAAGTACTACCGTAGAAGCGTCTGATTTTGTGATGTTTAACAGCGAAGAAGATCCCCCTCAAAACCAACCTCCTCCCCCCGATCTACTGGGGGTAAACATGCAATTTAATATGGATGTAACCGATGCGGCTTTGTTTCGCCTTTTGTTTGATGAGAAAGTGGGCGATGTAATGCAGGGCAGAGGAGAAGGGGCCATTCGGATGGACATCGACAGCAAAGGGAAATTTGGAATGGCCGGATTGCTTACGGTAACCGAAGGCGATTACCTTTTTACCCTGCAAAATGTACTGAATAAACATTTTCAGGTGGCACCCGGCGGCACCATCAAGTGGTCGGGCGATCCTTACCATGGCACGATGGATCTTGATGCCATTTACAAAGTACGCACTACTTTGTATGATCTGATGGTGGGAACCGGAGAAGCTGAAAAATACAAATCGAAACGGATCCCGGTTGAACTGGTAATGGGACTTACGGAAACGCTTTTAAAACCCGAAATTCTTTTCAGCATTCGTTTTCCTACCATCGATGATCAAACCCAAAGCCAGGTAAACAGCATTTTGAGTTCGGCCGAAGAATTGAACCGGCAGGCCTTTTCGTTGTTGATGCTTCAGAAATTTTTACCTGCAGGATCGTTCAGTGCCGGCAATGTGGTGTCGGGCAGTTCCATGGAAGTATTGACCAATCAGTTCAATGTGTTTGCATCCAATGTTTTTGAAAATCTGGATGTAAACGTTGATTGGCAGCCGGGCGATGAAATTTCGGAAGACGAAGTTTCGGTGGCCTTGTCTACCCAATTGTTCAACGATCGCCTTACGGTAAGCGGGAATTTCGGCGTTACCAACAACGCTTCCGAAACCGGAGGATTGTTGGGCGATTTTCTGGTGGAATACCAGGTAGATCGCGACAATAAATTACGGCTGAAAGCTTACAACGAAAGCAACAACGATGATTTTTCCACCGCCGATCAGGGCGTAGTCACTACACAGGGGATCGGGATCTCCTATCATGAACAATTCGACTCTCTGCACCAGCTGGAGATCCTGAACGGTTTGTTCAACCTGTTTCGGCGCAATTCCCATCCGCGCAAAGTGGCATATAAAGAACGGAAAGCAGCGGAAAAAGCTGTAAAAGCACGCCGTAGAAAAGAAAAAGAGCGCAAAAAACAGGAAAATATAGCCCGCTACAAGCAGATGACCAACGATCCGGAAGAGCATAACCCCAAACCGGAATAACCCGTTTCAAACCCCGGAAAACTCGTTAAAGACCAGGAAAACAACCGGAAAACGATCAGTCTTTCAGTTTCAGCGTATGTCCCATTTTATCTTTTTTGGTTTGCAGGTAATTTTTGTTGTGTTTGTTGGATTGGATCTCGATGGGAAGGTTTTCTACAATTTCCAGCCCATACCCAATTAGCCCTGCCCGTTTTTTCGGATTATTGGTAATGAGGCGCATTTTACGAACACCGAGATCGTAAAGGATCTGAGCCCCCACTCCATAATCGCGCTCATCCATTTTAAAACCAAGTTCCAGATTGGCTTCCACCGTATCGCGGCCTTGCTCCTGCAGCTTATACGCTTTGAGTTTATTCATCAAACCAATGCCACGGCCTTCCTGGTTCATATAAACAATTACGCCCTTGCCTTCTTTTTCCACCATGTCCATCGCTGCGTGCAGTTGCGGACCACAATCGCAACGGCAGGAACCAAAAATATCGCCGGTAATGCAACTGGAATGCACCCGCACCATTACGGGTTCGTCTTCTGCCCATTCGCCTTTGATCAGGGCGAGGTGTTCTTCGCCGGTGGTATTTTGTTGGTAAGCCACCAAGTTAAAATCGCCCAATTGAGTGGGAAGGTTCACACAGATCTGACGTTCGATCAGCGATTCGTTTTTCATGCGGTATTCCACCATATCGGCAATGGAAATGATCTTAAGATCAAACCGGTCGGCAATTTTGAACAATTCGGGAAGACGCGCCATGGTTCCGTCTTCGTTCATGATCTCCACCAACACACCGGCCGGTTCAAACCCTGCCATTCGGGCCAGATCAATGGTGGCTTCGGTATGTCCCGTACGCCGTAAAACACCGCCTCTTTTTGCGCGCAACGGAAAGATGTGGCCCGGTTTGCCCAACTCTTCCGGATGGGTAGACGGATCGATCAAAGCCTGAACGGTTTTGGCACGATCGGAAGCAGAGATCCCGGTGGTACAACCGTGCCCCAGCAAATCCACCGAAACCGTAAAAGGAGTGGCGTGCAGTGCCGTATTATCGTTCACCATCAACTCCAATCCCAACTCGTTGCAACGCTCTTCTACCAGCGGGGCACAAATCAAACCACGGCCATGGGTAGCCATAAAGTTAATGATCTCAGGAGTTACGTTCCGGGCAGCCGTTATAAAATCGCCTTCATTTTCACGATCTTCATCATCTACTACAATAACAACTTTGCCGTTTTTGATGGCCTCAATGGCTTCTTTAATGCTATCCAACTTCGATCTCATGGCTACTCCTCTTGTTTTTCAAAGTGCAAAATTAGGGAAAAACAGATCAGCTGTGTGCTTTTTAGAAGGTTGTTTTATCCGGTATAATTTTGGAGACCCGAACTTTTGCCGTTTTGCTGTAACAAAAGGTCCAACGCTTTGGTGGTGTTTTCCCAATCATACCGTTCGCGAATGAATTGCCGGCCGCGTTTGGCCATGGCTTCTGCTTCTTTGGGGTGTTCCAACAAATAGCAGATGTGGCGGACAAACTCACCGGTATTGTTCGCCACCAACAGGTGGGTTTGGTGTACTGCAGCCAGGGCGTTATTTGCAAGCGGAGAGGTAACACAGGGTATGCCCATGGCCATGGCTTCCAACAGTTTGTTTTGCAAACCCGTACCAATTTGCATGGGAGCTACAAAAACGCGGGCACTTGCATAAGCATCGCGGATATCGGCTACCCAACCTGTAATTTCCACCTGCTTGCCGGCCAATGCTTTTACTTCTGTTGCCGGAGTAGCTCCTGAGATCCGGATGTGGCAATCCGGTTTGTTTTTTCGAAGCTCCGGAAAAATATCTTTTACCAGATAGCAGGCTGCGTGTATATTCGGAACATAATTCATATTGCCTACAAACACCACATCCGTCGTTTTTTTGCTTTCTCT
This sequence comes from uncultured Flavobacteriales bacterium, assembly GCA_938010565.1. Taxonomy (GTDB): domain Bacteria; phylum Bacteroidota; class Bacteroidia; order Flavobacteriales_D; family CALLUQ01; genus CALLUQ01. The sequence continues at coordinate 7,340 of CALLUQ010000129.1, read as the reverse complement.
TGGATAGAAAAAATCAACATCTACTCCGTTTGGAATGACCTGAATTTCTTTGCGGGAAGCGTGGTAGATCAAATTTTTGTCTTGCTCCGAAATGATGGTTTTGTGTTCGAAATATTCAAAAACTACATTTTCGTAAGCCAGCAACCGTTTGTGTTCACTTCTTACGATGGGGCGGAAAAAAACAGAAGACGTGCGTATTCTCCGTTCCATGCCCTTTGAAAAGGCATCCATGTAATCGATCGTTTTGGGAATGTGGTGGTGGTTTTTTACGTATTCTGCTACACGGATCAGCTGGCAATAGATATGATCGGGTTTTACTTCATGGATCAGCCGGTCAATTTTCCGGGCAATTTTTTGCTGAAAAAAGTACCGGACCTGATAAGGCTGATGGGAAAAAAAAGCCTGTCCTAAATTCCACCGGATGCTCCATTTGTTCAGTTGAAAAATTTCCAGGCGGCTCACTATGCTTTCCAGCTCTTTTCTGGCATTCGGATCAACCGGACTATCGTTTACACAGCAAAGAACAACCTCGTGCTTTTTGGCCAGTTCCCGTATCTGATGATAAGCACGCAGTTTATCGCCTTTTTCAAGGGGCCAGGGTACACGGCTTAACATTACAAACAGGCGCATCATTCTTTTTAACAGGGAGACAAAAATAAGGAACCTGTCAGACCTGACGTTGCAAGGGCAGTAATTGTTCATAAAATCGGCATCGGTTGTTTGATGTTCAGCATTTCGAAATACTGCTATTCACGCATTGAAAATGTGAATTTCTCTTCACGGAAAGCCCTTCTTATGAAGAGTGCGGCTCAATGCAACCGTTTTTTAGTATCTGCTATGGCAGAGCGTATAATTATTCTTGATTTAACAAGTTTGTCGTCAAAGAATAAACAAACTTGTTGGGTTCTGGCTTGGCCAGGTTAGGGGTAGGTAATTTTTCTCCCTGATCCCCTAAATATTGGCTATTTTCAAGATAATGGTTACCTTGGAATGATCCGGGTAAAAAATCAAATTCAAGTGCCCGCAAACTTATAGGGATAACTACCGCTTATGTCAAAAAACCTTGGGGATCTATCGCTACGAAAAGGCTTGAAAAATAACCTATTCGAACGGATCGGAGCATTGGCACACGAAGAAGGAGGAGGAACACCTTCCAAAGAAAAACTGGCCGAATTGGCAGAAGAGTTCCTTATGGGATCTGCAAACACCTACGGTACGGCTACTTTTTATGACTTTCTGAAACCGGACAACAAAGGCAAAAAAGTATATGTGTGCAACGGCTCCGTATGCATGATGGCCGGAACACAGGAAAAACTGAAAAATGAAATTTCCAAACATGTTAAAGCCGAAGAAATCGGGGAGATGTGTTGCCTGGGCAGATGCCATGAAAACGCTGCTTTTCAATACAAAGGAACCAATTACTCGGCTCAATCAAATGCCGGAATAGCTGCCATCCTTTCCGATAAAACGACCGATGGAACTCCTGATCGAACAGACGACTATACCGTTCGGTCCTACGGCCATACCATCCTTACGGCTCCTTTCCCCGGAATTGAAACCTATTTTCAGGTATTCAAAGATGCGTTGAAAAGAGGTGCCCCGGAAATTTTGGAAGCGATCAAAACCTCCAACCTCCGTGGCCGTGGCGGTGCAGGTTTCCCGATGGGTACCAAGCTGGAAGCGTGCCGGGAAGAAAAAAGCAATATCAAGTTTATCGTCTGCAATGCAGATGAAGGCGATCCCGGAGCCTTTTCCGATCGATATCTGCTCGAAAAACAACCCTTTTCGGTACTCTTTGGAATGATGATCGCCGGCTACGTTACCGGGGCGGAATGGGGCGTGTTGTACATCCGCGGAGAATACCCCGAATCGGTCGAGACCATTCGGAACGCCATTGCCGATCTGAAAGCAGCCAGCCTGCTTGGAAAAAATATCGAAGGCAGCGGCTTCAACTACGATTTTAAAGTCATCCAAGCACAAGGAGCCTATATTTGTGGCGAAGAAACCGCATTGCTTGCATCCATCGAAGGCCAACGCCCGGAAGTGCGGGTCCGTCCGCCTTTTCCAACCACAAAAGGACTGTTTAACAAACCCACCGTAGTGAATAACGTAGAAACGTTGGCAGCTGTTCATTACATCCTCAAAGAAGGCGGAACCCGTTATGCTGCCATTGGCAGAGGCCGCTCTTCGGGTACCAAACTGATTTCGCTCGACAGCTTTTTTAATCACCCAGGCATATACGAAGCAGATATGGGAACTCCTCTCTCTGTGATCGTAAATGAACTGGGAGGCGGATTTCGCAAACCGGTAAAAGCGTTGCACATCGGTGGGCCTTTGGGAGGTCTGTTACCAGTGCACCGCATCAACGACCTCACCCTGGATTTTGAATCGTTTGAAGAAAACGGTTTCCTGATGGGGCATGCTTCGGTCATTTGCATACCGGAATCGTTCCCCATAGTGGCTTACCTGGAACACCTGATGGAATTTACCGCCACGGAAAGTTGTGGAAAATGTTTTCCCTGCCGGTTGGGATCCGTGCGCGGTGCCGAGATGCTCCAAAAAGTACAAAACGATCCGATCTACAAAATTGATCCACAACTGTTCGATGACCTTTTGCACACGCTCGAAGCAGGGTCGCTTTGTGCTTTGGGGGGCGGTGTTCCGCTTCCCATGCGAAATGCCCTGGCGCATTTTCACAATGAAATGAAACCGTATTTTGCGGAGCATACCTCCGATAGCAAACAGAAACAAGACTGAACATGGGGAAAACACTTCAACGTAAAACAAAAACGGCCCTTGGTTTCAAAAGCCCAAAGGGGAACGGTGCTGTTCAGACAGATCAGATGGCTTACATCAACAACCGCCCTTATGCCCTGGAACCCGATGAAACGATTCTGGCATTTGTAAAACGCGTACGAGGCGAAAATTCCATTCCCACTTTGTGTGATGCCCCCAACCTCGACCCCTTCGGCTCCTGTCGGGTTTGCAGTGTGGATGTAGCCCTCGAAAAAGACGGAAAAACCAAAACGGTGGCTTCCTGTCACACCCCGGTTGGTGCAGGCCAGTACATCTATACCGATTCCGAAAATGTACAACGGTTGCGCAAAAACATTGTTGAACTGGTACTGACCGATCATCCGCTCGACTGCCTCACCTGCGAAGTAAACGGCAACTGTGAGTTACAAGATGTGGCAGCAAAAGTGGGCATCCGCGATGTCCGTTACCCGGAAGGAGCCAACCACCTCGACCGGGAAAAGGACCTGAGCCACCCCTACATGACCTCCGATCTATCCAAGTGCATCAATTGCTACCGTTGTGTTCGCGCATGCGATGAAGTACAAGGACAATTTGTGTTGAGCATGGCCGGACGCGGATTTGACAGCCACATCATCAAAGGAGCAGATACTACCTTTGCCGGATCCGACTGTGTGAGCTGTGGTGCCTGTTCCCAGGCCTGTCCTACTTCCGCCATTTCGGATGTGTTCCAATCAAAATCCGTTCATGCTCAGGAAACCACCCGAACCGTGTGTACTTACTGTGGCGTAGGTTGTAACCTCGAAATAAGCAGTACACAAGAAGAAATTCTCAGCATCCGTGCGCCTTTTGATGCGGAAGTAAACCAAGGCCACACCTGCCTGAAAGGACGCTATGCCTTTAAGTTTTACGACCATCCCGAACGGTTGCGAACGCCCCTGATCAAACGCAACGGCATATTCGAAGAAGCATCCTGGGAGGAAGCCTATGCGCACATTGCCCGGAGCCTGACCCGCTACAAAGAAAACTTCGGGGCGGATTCCATTGCCGGCATTTCTTCCTCCCGCTGCACGAACGAGGAAAACTACCTCATGCAAAAATTCATTCGTGCGGTTATCGGTACCAACAACATCGATGGCTGTGCCCGTGTTTGCCACTCCCCAACGGCTTTGGGAATGCAACGCACTTTCGGAACCGGAGCTGCCACTAATTCCATTGAAGATATTCGGTTTACCGATATGATCATGGTGATCGGAGCCAACCCCACCGTTGCTCACCCCGTTACCGGCGCCAAACTCAAGCAATTTGCCATGAAAGAAGGCAAATCCATGATCGTGATCGACCCGCGGAAAATCGAACTGGCACGCTATGCCGACTACCACCTCCAGCTGCGCCCCGGAACCAATGTAGCCGTACTCAACATGATGATGCATTACATTGTGGAAAGCGGTTGCACAGACGAGGATTTTATAGCGAACAGAACCGAAGGATGGACCGATTTCCTCGCTTCCGTAAAAGCATTGGACATAGACCGCCTGGAAGCGGTTTCGGGTGTAAATCGCAATCTGGTAAAAGAAGCGGCATTGGCTTATGCCCAAGCCAATAACGCCATGTCTTTCCACGGTTTGGGCGTAACCGAGCATTCGCAAGGCACCTTTACGGTGATGCAAATTGCCCAGCTGGCGATGATTACCGGGAACATTGGCCGGCCCGGAGTGGGAGTAAACCCCCTTCGCGGACAAAACAATGTACAGGGATCTGCCGATATGGGGGTGCAGCCGCATCAGGGTGCAGGCTATATGGACATTACTCAACCCGAAGTGATTGCCGAATACGAAGCATTTTACGGTTGCGAACTGCCCAATCATGTGGGGTATAAAATTCCCGAAATGTTTGAAGCTGCCCTTCAGGGAAAACTCAAAGCCCTGTGGATCATCGGAGAAGATGTGGTGCAAACCGATCCCAATACACAAAAAGTGATCAAAGCCTTGGCGGCTACCGATATGGTGGTGGTTCAGGAATTGTTTATGACCGAAACGGCCCGGCATGCCGATGTGGTATTGCCGGGAGCTTCCTTCCTCGAAAAAAGCGGAACTTTTACCAATGGCGAACGCCGGGTACAACGGGTAAACCAGGTGGTGGAACCCATACCGGGTGCCAGAGCCGATGGCCGGATCATTGTAGACATGATGAACATCATGGGATATGAACAGGAAGCTTATACTCCGGAAGGCATGTTGCAGGAAATTGCCCGGATCGTTCCCTTTTTTAAAGGCATCAAATGGGAAAACCTGGGAGAAAATGGCCTGCAATGGCCGGTGAATGAAAACGAAGAAGGCACACCCATTTTACACACCGAAAAATTCAAGAGAGGACGGGGAAAGTTTGAATTTCACGATTTTAAAGAATCGATGGAGGTGGAGGAACATCACACCGACTTTCCGTATATACTCACTACCAACCGCGATCTGGAACACTACAATTGCGGAGCCATGACCCGCCGTACGGCCAATGTGGAAATTCATACCGAAGATGTATTGTGGTTGCACCCGAAAGATGCAGCCGATCATGGCATTGCAGACGAAGACATGGTTTGTGTGGAATCGCCACGCGGAAAGGTAGACATCAAAGCATGGATTACGGAAGACATCAAACAAGGCATTCTGAGTACCACGTTCCACTTTCCGGAAATTATGGTGAACAACATTACTTCGGATGTACACGATACCGAGGCAAAATGCCCGGAGTATAAAGTGGTTTCGGTAAAAATTCGCAAAGCCCGTAAAACGCAGATGCGAAAAGCCGGAAAAATGATGGCGAAGTAGGGGAGAGGGGGTTCTTTACATCCCTCTGAATTCGGGTTTCCGTTTTTCCAGAAAGGCATTCACCCCTTCCTGATAATCCCGGGTTTGTCCGGCTTCGGTTTGTGCTATATCTTCTGCTTCCAACTGTGCTTCCAAGCTGTTGTTAAGCGAAGTATTCAGCAGGCGTTTGGTGAGGCCTAAACCTCTGGTGGGCATTTGGGCCAGATAACCGGCCATTTTTTGTACTTCGCCGGCAAACAGATCGTCGGCTATTGCTTTGTAGATCATGCCCATGGCTTCGGCATCCCGAGCCCCCACTTTTTCGCCGGTCATCATCAGTGCGGTAGCTTTTTGCATGCCGATCAAACGAGGTAAAATAAATGTACCTCCGCTATCCGGGATCAGTCCGATTTTACTAAAAGCCTGAATAAAAGAAGCCGATTCGGTGGCCATGCAAATATCGCAGGCCAGTGCAATGTTGGCCCCCGCTCCCGCAGCTACTCCATTTACTGCAGCCACAATGGGTTTCTCGATCGTACGCAAACGACGAATAATTGGATTATAGGTTTGCTGAACAATGGTACTCATATCCGGCCCGTTGGGATCGGTGGCCTCTTGCAGGTCTTGTCCGGCACAAAATGCACGGCCTTCGCCGGTAAGCACAACGGCCCGGATGGTTGCGGTATCTTTGCAATCGTCCAGCGCTGCTTGTACCTCTTTGGCCATGGCCTGGTTAAAACTGTTAAAAACCTTCGGACGGTTCAGTTTTATGGTTGCAACACCGCCTGTGGTGTTGAATGCAATGTGTTGATAATCCATCTGTTGACTATGTGGTTATTCGGAATTGTGTTGGCATATTCAGAGAAAACAAGAAAAATTGTTGGCCTTCCGGGGTCGGAATGATGAAATGATGGTTGTCCGTTCCCGGCATATTCAAAGGTTCGGCCTCCACTCCTTTTGCTTGCAAAGCAGCCATGTTTTCTTTTTGGTTGGGTGCAAAGTACGTAATTCTGTTGAAACGGGCAGACGAGGGTATACTGCCAAGAAACAGATGATCGAACAAGAAACAACATTTACGGTGTAATAGGATGATGTGGAAGGGGAATTTCAAGCCAAAAATCAGGTTTATTAATTATTCAGTTTAAATCAAAAGGATATGAGTCAAACGTTTTGAATGTGATTAATTACTAAATTACTTTCTGAGTTTTTAAATTCTTTAAAATCTGATTTCAAATTTATCTGAACACTTCTAATAGGTTCATCTACAATAGACGCTACCTTGGACTTGAAAGAAACATTTTCTTCATCAAACAAATCATTTAGGTAATATGAAAATGTTTTGCCGTAATGAAAGATTTTTAATGAGGTCAAGTATCTATCAAATACTGTTACGTATCCATGAAAAAGAGAGTTTCCAACATGTATTAAACAACCAATAAAATTAAACTCTGAATGCTTATAGTACTCATTATCTCCTATTATTGTATAATATGGATGACTATCATCTTTTATTTCGTCGTAAAAGTACTGTTCTATCCAGTCATCTGTTACTTGGCGTTTTCTTATATATTCCAATTCTGAAGGAATATTCTGTTCCACCCAAACAGGACTAACATCAAAATCAGACTTTATTAGCTCATCGTATTTTACAATTACATTGTTGCATATATGATATTTTTGATTTATACTCATTTAGTTACAACCTCCTTTTTTTAATCTATTAAGTATATTTTGTTTCTCCTTTTTTGATGCAGGAATCGTAGGTACTTCTATTCCTGCCAT
>CALLUQ010000128.1 GCA_938010565.1 uncultured Flavobacteriales bacterium | reverse complement strand
ATTTTTTCAATCATTTGTTTGGAACGGTATAGCTATCATCTCACAAGCGAGACGCTTGCGAGAGAGTTGGGGTATTTTTTCAATCATTTGTTTGGAACGGCATAGCTATCATCTCACAAGCGAGACGCTTGCGAGAGAGTTGGGGACCGTTGAGAAAAAAGTCCTCTTCGTGGGTGGTAAGTTCGCCGGTGGGGAGGTGGATCATGGGGAAATGGATGGGGTAAGCAAGGTGTCACTTTTTCTTAAAAGTAGCATTTTATTTCTAAAAATCAACGGAGTAGGAGGGCTTTAACACACAGATCCATAAAACAGCATTCATACTTACTCAAAAAGAGACAACGTGTAGAATGGGAATAAGATCCAAACAAAAAAAGCAGAATGGGATCATCCATATCCGGAGAGGCGACTCAAAGATTTAAATGCGCTTACCCTGGCGTTTGCCTTGGCCGATCGCGTACCGAAGGAATGATTTTTGTACTTTTGAACTTTTATGCAGCGCATGCAATTCCTGAAAAAGTTTTCTTTTCTTTTTGTTGTTCTGTTGGCGGTTGGCCTTGTCGGTTGTAAATCGGGCAAACGGAAGAAAAAGAAGTGTCCTACTTGCCCGAAGTGGGCTGTGGAATTTTATACTTCCGACTTTCAAAATCCATTGATACGCTTTTGAACGCATCCGAAAACCTTGCCCTACAGCTCCAACCTTATTTACCGGAAGGCAGTACCACTTATGTAGCCGAACTTTTGCATGGCGAACCTTTACGGCTCTATATTTCCAAGCCTCGCTCCACCAAACTGGGCGATTACCGCCCTCCCCGAAAAACACCGTATCATCGCATTTCGGTGAACAACGATCTCAACCCTTATGCGTTTCTGATCACCGTTTTACACGAAATTGCCCACTATCACACTTATATTGCACACAAAAATAAGGTTAAACCCCACGGTCAGGAGTGGAAAAACGCATTCGTTAAGCTTTTAAAACCGGTGGTCGGTTCGCACATCTTTCCGGAAGAGGTATGCCTTGCATTGGAAAATTACCTGCAAGACCCCAAAGCTTCCAGTTGTACCGATGAAGACCTGATGCGTGTATTGCATCAATACAATAAACCGGATGGCACACAATTGCTCGAAGAACTTGCGGAAGGAACTGCCTTTACGATCAATTTCAAACGTTTTTTTCGGAAAGGCCCCAAAGCAAGGAAATGTTTTGAGTGCATGGACCTTCACAACCGGCGCAACTATTCCATCCAGGGATGTGCTCCGGTTTATGACCTCTCCGAACGGGAAAACATATAACACCAATTCATTACCGGGGATAAATTGCTAATTTTGCAGCGTTAAAACCCGAATCGGCATGAAGCAGGCAATTGCAGTACATCAAAACGATCTACCCGTATCTGAAATGGCAAAAAGCCTGGTTGGGTCGGAGATCATTAAACTGGCTGGCCAGATAAAAAAGAAAATTGCCGCAGGTGAAAAGATCCGCAATTTTACGATCGGTGATTTTGATCCGGAGATATTCCCCATTCCCGATGCTTTGAAGTCAGCCATTGTTTCGGCTTATGAAAACAACGAAACCAATTATCCGGCAGCAAACGGTTTGCTTTCTTTGCGAGAAACGGTTTCGGATTTTATCGGGCATTATGGTCATTTTGATTATACTGCCGACGAAATTCTCATTTCCGGCGGGGCACGGCCTTTGATACATGCGGTTTACCAAACGATCGTTGATCCGGGAGATCGGGTTGTTTTTCCCGTTCCTTCCTGGAACAACAACCATTATACACACCTCAGCCGCGGCGAAGCCATTTTTGTGGAAACACAACCTGAAGATCATTTTATGCCATCGGCAGAGAATTTGCATCCTCATTTACCGCATGCCCGGCTGGTTGCGCTTTGTTCGCCTTTGAACCCAACGGGCACTACCTTTACCGAAGAGGGTTTACGGGCCATCTGCACAGCTGTTCTGGAAGAAAATAAACGCCGGAAAGGCACGGGAAGCAAACCATTGTATTTGCTATTCGATCAGATCTACTGGATGTTAATGCATGGAGAAACCCGCCATTTTGATCCGGTTACGTTGGTTCCCGAATTGCGCGACTACACCATTTATATCGACGGCATTTCCAAAGCATTTGCTGCTACCGGTGTACGTGTGGGATGGGCTTTTGGGCCTGCCGGAATTATTGGAAAAATGCGGGCCATTTTAAGTCATATCGGAGCCTGGGCACCAAAGGCAGAACAAGTAGCCAGTGCAAAATTCCTGAGTAACATCAGTGCTTGCGATGCTTATTTGGCAGATTTTAAGCAGAAAATCGGTCATTTGCTGAATGGTTTGTACAAGGGTTTTGTTGCGTTGGAGACGGCCGGATACCGGGTACAGGCCATTGCTCCGCAAGCGGCGATTTATCTTACGGTCCGGTTTGATCTGAAAGGTTGTAAAACCCACACGGGAAAAGTACTTGAAAATACGAGAGAAATAACACAATATTTGCTCAACGAAGCAGGGTTGGCATTGGTTCCTTTTCATGCCTTTGGAGCCTCCGAAGATTCAACCTGGTTCCGCCTTTCCGTGGGTACTGCCCGGTTAGAAACCCTTCCTGATTTATTTGCAGATTTAAAAACCGCTTTGGATCGTCTTTCTTAAAAACAGAAAATAGTATGCTACATAAAGATAATTTTGCGGTCATCATGGCCGGAGGTATCGGCAGCCGGTTCTGGCCCATGAGCCGCACCCGTTTCCCTAAGCAGTTCCACGATATTCTCGGTACCGGAGAAACGTTGATCCAGATGACCTGGAACCGGCTCCGGAAGATCTGTCCTACCGAAAACATTTTTGTGGTAACCAACCAAATGTATTCCGATCTGGTTTGTGAGCAACTTCCCGAGATCGGCAGGCAACAAGTAATAGGCGAGCCCAGCCGCAGAAATACCGCACCTTGCATTGCTTATGCGAGCTACAAGATCAAAGCGATCAATCCCAATGCAAACATTGTGGTGGCTCCCTCCGATCATCTCATTCTCAAAGAAGATACGTTTGTAGAAACCATAGAACTGGCTTTGCAACAAGCCAATGTCGGCCAATGTTTGGTTACGCTGGGCATACGGCCCAGCCGCCCCGATACAGGATACGGTTACATCCAGTTCAACCAGGCGGAGAAAGAAGACCTGCACCACGATGTCCGGAAAGTGAAAACCTTTACGGAAAAACCACAGCTTCCTCTTGCCGAGCAGTTTATCGAAAGCGGCGATTTTTATTGGAATTCGGGCATTTTTATATGGAAAGTCGAAAACATTCTTCGGGCATTTGATGCCTTTCTTCCGGATATGAGCTCGCTTTTTAAGGAAGGGGAAGGCAAATACAATACACCGGAAGAAGATGATTTTATTCAACGCATATACCCCATTTGTCAAAACGAATCGATCGATTTTGGAGTGATGGAAAAAGCCGGGAACGTTTATGTGGTACTGGCTGATTTCGGATGGTCTGACCTCGGAACCTGGGGCTCACTCTACACACATCTCGAAAAAGACGATGCAGGAAATGCAGCGGTTGGAGAACAAGTCCATCTTTATAATGCTGCAAATAATGTCATCAATGTTCCCAACGATAAATTGGTAGTACTCCAGGGGCTTAACGATTACATTGTGATAGAATCGGACGGGGTTTTGTTGATCTGCAAAAAACAGGAAGAGCAAAAGATCAAACAGTTTGTAAACGACATCAAGCTCAGTTCCGGCGAAACTTACATTTAAGGCCACCGACTGCCTGCTTTTCGGTTTCCCGATTCACACAAAGGGTGCTTTATCTCCAACTTTGGGATCGGATATGCGGATCAATC
>CALLUQ010000127.1 GCA_938010565.1 uncultured Flavobacteriales bacterium | reverse complement strand
GGAAACCTTGCCTTCGAAAAAAAGAACCGGCCTCCATTTTTTACTTCTTGTGATATGGTACGGCATGTATTTGGCATCGGGAATTTACGGATGGGAATTCATTGGCATTTCAAATTTTTGGTGGATGGGCGGTTTGCCTTTTCTGATGGTCGGGTGTGCCTTTGTTTTATTTTACGGAGGAATGCGGTCAGGTTGGTGGATGATACAAATGATGGCTGCTTTTCCGGTAGCTCTTTTTTTGTATGTTATCCGGGATACATTGCCTTTGCTTTGGAATGGAAGCTGGAAGTTTTCCCATTTATGGCATGGTCCTTTTTTATGGCTGACCGGTTTTTTTGCCTGTAGTTTGGCTTTGCTCATCAGTACCCGGCTGGCCGGGGTTCAAATGGCTTTTGGCATCCGGGCGTGGCAACAGGTGCTGGCTTTGGTCTTGCCTTTGGCTTTTGCTTTTTGGGTGGCTGAATTGCTTTTTGGATGAATGCGTGTAAACGAGCATTTTGTTACTTTTGGAAAGCATTTTTGTTGCTTACCGCAATCACCACCAGATCATAAATAACATGAATAAAGTATATCATCTCGGAACCTGCAGTACTTGTCAACGCATCATCAAAGAATTAGGCTTGCAGGAAAAAGGGTTTGTTTTTCAAGACATCAAAACCGAAAAAATAACCGAAGAGCAGGTACGTGAAATGGCGGATGCCGTTGGGTCTTATGAGGCACTGTTCAGCCGTAAGGCGATGAAATACCGTGCCATGGGCCTCCATGAGCGCCAACTCGATGAACACGACTACAAACAGTTGATCCTGGAAGAATATACGTTCCTGAAGCGCCCGGTTATTCGGATAGGAAACCGGTTTTTTGTAGGAAATTCCAAAAAAAATGTAGCCGCCGTACGCACTGCATCCGAAGAATAAAACACCGGCATTTTGGTAAATGCCGGATCATATTTCCGTTTTTACATGCATTTATTGCCTACTTTGCGTTGCCGAAAATGCTTTGGAAAGCACACATAGCGCTGTTCACCGTAAACCTGATCTACGGTGCAAATTACATCATTGCCAAAGGGGTAATGCCGGATCATGTGGATGCATCCGGTTTTGTGATGTTGCGGGTAACCGGGGCCGTTTTTCTTTTCGGGATCATTAAATTTTTTGTGAAAGAAAAGGTGGAACGCAAAGATGAGTTACGCCTGATGTTGTGTGGCTTATTTGGCATTTGCCTCAACCAGTTGCTGTTTTTTGAAGGCCTGAACCTGACCTCGCCGATCAACGCGGCCATCATCATGACTTTCAACCCTATTATGGTACTGGTTTTGGGCGCCCTCCTGATCAAAGAGCGCATCACTTTGCTAAAAGTATTGGGCATTGCCATTGGAGGAGCAGGAGCCATCTGCATCATTTTAAGCAACGACGGAACCGATAAAACCACCAGTGTTTTGGGTGATTTGTTCATCTTGATCAATGCCTTTTCCTATGCAATCTATCTGGTTATTGTAAAACCACTGATGGCAAAGTACAAGCCCATTACGGTGATTTCCAGGGTATTTCTTTTCGGAAGTATTTTTGTAGCGATCAGCCCTTTGGCCATTTCCGATGTATCCAAAATAGAATGGGGAAGCATGCCTGTTGAAATGTACCTCAGCATCGGCTATGTGGTCATTTGTACCACCTTTATGGCCTACCTGTTGAATATTTTTGCCCTGAAACATGTAAATCCATCGGTTTTGAGTGCTTATATTTATTTGCAACCGCTGGCAACGACCTTTTTCGCCTGGTTATTCAGTTTATGGGCCACAAGCGACCAACCGGATTATGTAGCAACCATTACTTGGCAAAAAGGACTATTTACCATGATGATCTTCACAGGAGTATTTCTGGTGAGCCGACCTTTACCCGCTTCTGAAAAGGCTTCTGGCTAATCCTTCGAAAAAAGGGTTACTTTTGCCCTTGCTGTAATTTTTTCCGATATGATTCAATCAATGACGGGCTTTGGAAAAGCAACGCGCGAGATCAATAATAAAAAGTTTTCCGTTGAGATAAGATCGCTCAACTCCCGGCAACTGGACCTGAGTGTCAGACTTCCCAGCCTGTACAGAGAAAAGGAAGTGGAACTCCGAAACCACATTGCCAAAGAACTGAAACGTGGTAAAATAGATATATCATTGTACTTTGATGCTGCCGCAGGGGATAAAAACCACCGGCTGAACATGGCTTTGGCTACCCACTACTACCAGAGCCTTAAAATGCTGACCGCACAATTTGAAGAGGCCGATCGCCCCACGGACATGTTATCGGTAATTCTGAAGATGCCCGAAATATTGCATATCGAAAAGCCGGAAGTTGATCCGGGTGAATGGAAACATATCACCGGCCTCATCGGGGAAGCCATTCAGGCTTTTGTGGGTTTCCGAAACGATGAAGGAAAAGCTTTGGAGGTCGATATTCTCAGCCGGATCAACAACATTTCCAATTTGCTGGAAGCGATTACTCCGTTTGAAAAAGTTCGTATTGCCAATGTGCGTGAGCGCATCCGAAGCAACATGGAAGAATTGGGCCTCGATGATCGTTTTGATGAAAACCGCTTTGAACAGGAATTGATCTATTATCTGGAGAAACTGGATATCAACGAAGAAAAAGTGCGTTTGAAGAGCCATTGCAATTTGTTTCTTCAAACGTTAGCCGAACCCGATTCACAAGGAAAGAAACTGGGTTTCATCTCTCAGGAAATAGGTCGTGAGATCAACACTATTGGCTCCAAAGCCAACAACGCCGATATCCAAAAATTGGTGGTGCAAATGAAAGATGAACTCGAAAAAATAAAGGAACAAGCGCTCAACGTACTTTGATGCAAGGAAAATGCGTTATATTCTCCGCGCCTTCCGGTGCCGGTAAAACCACCTTGGTAAAACACTTGTTGAAGCAAGATTTATCGCTGGAATTCTCCGTTTCGGCTTGCAGCCGGGAAAGAAGACCCAAAGAAACACCCGGTAAAGATTATTACTTTTTTACCGTACCTGAATTCCGCAAAAAAATAGAAGCCAACGAATTCATCGAATGGGAAGAAGTGTATACCAACCACCTTTACGGAACCTTAAAATCCGAAATTACCCGAATATGGGAAAAGGGGAAGCACGTTATTTTTGATGTGGATGTAGTGGGTGGACTCAATTTAAAAAAGAAATTTGGTGCGCATGCTCTGGCGGTTTTTGTGAAAGCACCCACCATTGCCCACCTCGAAAGCCGGTTGCAAAGCCGGGCTACCGAAACGCCCGAAAGCATTGCACGAAGAATCGGAAAAGCACACAAGGAGATGAACTATTCCAACGATTTTGATGCCATTATTGTGAACGACGACCTCTATTTGGCGAAAAAAGAAGCATTGGAGGTCGTCAGTCGTTTCATCAGGCAGGCATAAGCACAGGGTTATGAAAATTGGTCTTTATTTCGGCACATTTAACCCCATACATGTAGGCCATCTGGTAATTGCCAATTACATGGCCGGTTATACGGATCTGGATCAGGTCTGGCTGGTAGTTAGCCCCCAAAATCCGCTCAAGCAGAAAAATTCTTTGCTGGCCGATTACCACCGCTTGGCTTTGGTACGTGTTGCCATCGAAGACAACCTCAAACTACGCGTCAGTAAAATCGAATTCGACCTACCCAAACCTTCCTATACCATCCATACTCTGGCACATTTTCGCGAACGTTACCCGGATTACACGTTTGCACTCATTATGGGCGAAGATAACCTGCGCACCTTGTACAAATGGAAAAATCATGAAGAGATCTTAAAAAACCACGCTATTTATGTTTATCCCCGGCCACTGACCCAAAGCGAACTCGCAGAGCTTACGGAAATCGGGCCAGAGAAAGAGCAGTTGTATCCGGATCACCGGAAGATTACCATTTGCGATGCCCCGGTTATGAAAGTATCGGCGAGTTTTATCCGCAAAGCCATAGCCGATAAAAAAGATGTGCGTTATTTGCTTACTGAGCCCGTTTATAAGTACATCACCGAGATGCATTTTTACAAGAAGTAGCGGCCAGCTCAATGATACGGTAACCGGAGCGTCAATTTCTGATCCGCGGGAAGGTTATGATGATGGGCATTCCGGGCCATTCTTTTCAGGTTCAAAAAGCTTTTTGAGTGCATGCATGGAAAAAGAGCAAACCATTTTACGCGGAGAAATGTCCGGTTACGAAAACAAAACAACTGCGAATATCCGCAGGGCAAAAGCATTTAAATGATGGCCTTCACCTTAGCATATTTTCAAATGATTTTGATATATTCTGTTAAAACACCTAATTTTTAATTACTACTAACCGACAAGACTAAAAAGTGAGCAATAGGAGGTGCCCTATCTCTCGTAAACAAAGGATTTTCCTATTTCACCCCAAAACCTACCCCCTTTTTCCTGCACAACAAACCCAAAAGATGTTTCTGCAATTAAGAGAAGCTGCAAATCAACTTTTAAATAATGCAAATCCAGCTTTGACACGTGTCGGTCAGTGGCATCAGCATTCAAATGCAATTATGCGTATTAGTAATGGTAAGATGTTGGTTACTCAAGCCGATGGAACTTTCATTACGGTCATTAATAAAACATCAAACAACTGGTATCAACTTGCAAAGCCTCTGCATTAATTATGGAGAAATTTAAAGCGTTAAGAAATCAGGAGGTAAAGAAGTTGTTTCTTGTTGTCTGGCCTCCATTAGGCGAAGAAAAAGAATTCGATATTGACATATCTTTTGGGTTTGTTTTCACACAAAATCCAGACCGTTTATGTGTTATCACCACTGATAAAAATGACATGTGGACTCCTTGTCTCCGTTTTGAAGGGATGCCCACAAAAGTATATTCTTGGTCATCTTTTCCATCCAGAATGAATGCTTGGATGAAGTCAGAATGTGAAAGTGATTTAGAGACGGAATATTATGAAGTGACAGATGTTCAGGAGTTCAGCAATATAATTGCTTCTAAAGTACAATCTATTGAATTTGTTGGGTTAGAGAATAATCCTGAGCCGTTCGGAGTAAAGGTTCTGTTTGATAATGATTATATTCTTTCAACTCCAATATCAGATGGAAACACCGTTGAGACCTCTCAATTTAACAGGAATGATAATCTTTTAAATTTTGAGCGGATGGGAACTTTAGAGGTTAAAAGCCTCTCTGAATAACAATTAATAAAACTTGACAGTAAGGAGATCAGAATCAATAGCTTGGCTTTTATTTTGAATACGCTCTACTTGTTTTGAAGTCTCTTAGGTAGGCAAAAAAGGTTGGAGTTTTTCTGTTCGCGCCCTGGAGGTTATGATCCAAATAGAATCTAATCGTGCAAATCATCTTGCCGATGAGAAAATCAAAAATCTAATTGAGTTTATACGCCCCAGAATGAAGGAGCTATCCCCACGAAACAAGGTTATCTTGGATATTCTCAGGCATCTCAAAAAGAGTGTTTACAAGTTTAAGCAAACCGCAAATGTTATGGCGAAGGAATTGGACTTATTAAAATCAGATGATAGATATAAGTGGAACCTAGTGGGCCCCGAACTCATCCGCTTTGATCCCTGGTTTATGGCGAAGGTAAAGAAGGTGGAATACCGTTATGATCTTACTTTAAGTACATGAAAAAATGAATAGAAGTTGTTACAAAATAAAGTCCTCCCAATATTTTCATTCCCGGATTCAAAATATTTTAACTGCGAATATCTGGCGCTCATAATATCAACAACAAACGGTAACAAGCGGTATTCAAAAACGGGCGGATCAGCAAATAAAAAGCAATGCTACCTGTTTATGAAATACGCAGATATCCTCATTATTTCGATTAGTGGTGCTTGGCACTATGCAAACCTTCATCCATGCCTCCATGTTCTTCCTTGTGGCTGTTATGGGCAATTTGCTGTAGTTTCTTACTGCCAAAACGACAAATGATCGACAAGCGATAAAAACTGGTTTCCAACACATGGCTTTCCGTCACGTCTGCAGATCCAAGCACATACTCCACTTTGGGGTGATACGTTTCCAGAATATCATTGGCCGTAATGCGAACGACCAGGTTGTTGCTGGCCATTTTTTTCGAAATGCCTCCATTGACAGAATAAACGCCCGAACGCTTATAAACTCCATCTGATTGCGGACCCTCGTACACGCCAAACACTTCCAGGTCAAACCATTTTTTCACCTGAAACTTGTGGTGGGAATACAAATGGAAAAAGCCTTTTGCCTTACCGGATGCAAACATCGGACGATAGTCTTCCAGCTGATTGATCGTATAGCTGATGCTGTTATAGGAAGACCAATATTTCACTTTTTCAATCTGTATTGGAAGGGCCAAAGTGGCAAAATAAGAATTTACCCGATCAACATTGATGGTTTTTAAAACCACACCCGGTCCTCCTTCCGGATTATCCGGGAAAACACCAAGCCGATGGGCATAACTGGTCACGTTCCAGCCCAATTTTAAACTGTACTGCAAATAGCCAAAAGAGGCTTCGGTAGAATTGGTGACTTCAGGCAACAATTCAGGATTCCCTTGTACTGAGGTCAGCAAGTCATCGTAATGCACAAAAGGGTTGAGGGATCGATATTCCGGATGGTTAATGTGGGTGGAATAGGCAAGGCCCATATCCATTCCATTTATTTTGCCCTTTATAGAAGCGCTCGGAAAAAATTTTGTGTAGGTGGTATCCATCCACGCTCGGTCCAGTATTTTACTCTCGCTTTTTGCAACGGTATGTTCGGCTCTAAGGCCGAGTGTATAGGTCATTTTTTGTTTGACGGAACCCTTGTACTGCAAATAGCCGGCAGATAAACTTTTTTCATATTCAAAGTCATGGGATAAAAACGGGTTGAAGACAAACACTTCCGTTTCTTCTGCCTGGTGTGTTTTTGAAAAAAAGGCCATCTCGCCCGAATGATGTGCATGGGTATATTTCAGGCCTGCCTCAAAATGGCTTCCGTTCGCAAAGTTTTTGGTGTAATCCAACTGAGAGGTAAGCAAACCCTTTATGCCCAATTCGTCATTGGAATGTTCTGTTTTGCCAACGGCATCATGTGGTGTGGTAATTTCTTCGGATATATGTCCCTCCTGTTTGTTGTGAAAAGCAGCATATTGCCCGCTTAAAGACAAATTTGATCCCAACGTATCCAAAACCGTATTAAAATCGAGTTGAACACCATTGCTACGCTTCAGAAAATGACTCTCGCTCAATGCTTTCAGAGTAGTGGCAGAATCTGCCTTTAGCCCCACGGTGTGGTAAGATTTGGCATTCAGACCGAACAGATGATAAAGTCCGTTGTATTTTACGGCAACATTGGTGTGAGAGGACAGTTTATACTTGATGCCAAAACGATAGGACGACTCATTGGTCAGGTGTTTACTTTCTTTGTGATCCGCATGCGAAACATAAATACCATCGGGTTGGGTTAGTTTTCTGGCGAAAGAAGACTCATGCGACTCATGCCCCAAGGCAAGGTGGTAATGGCCATCCATCGAAAATTTTCCTTTGCAGTAATTCAGGTCGAGTTCTGCCGTTTCAGCAGGGTGCTGCTTTGCCCGGATGTAATTCACAATTGCCTTCCCCTGCCACCCTTCAACCGGATGGTCAGACGATATAATGTTGACCACCGCTTTTCCTTCATCAAACTTTGCGGATGGATGGGTAATGATCTGAATTTCCTTGATCTGACCAGCCGGAATGGTGATTAAGCGTTCATGATTGATGCGTTTCCCGTCAAGGTACAACACCGCTTTTCCTTTTCCTGTTATTTCCACATCGTGATCCGTTACTGCCACACCGGGAAATTTAGCCAGTATTGTTGCTGCATTTTGGTCGGATCCCGTTACAGAACCTTCCACATTGATCTTCACCATTTGTTGTGCGCCGGATTCAAAAACGGGCTTCGTTGTATAGCCCTCCGACCGATCGGGTGCGTTTACCGGAAGTAAAACCGGTCCGGCTTCCAAGCTATCGCTATTGGTGATGATCTGATAATGGTTTTGGTACCCTGAAGCAGTAATTTTTAAACGCACCGGAGACGCATGAGTACCATTCGTTCGAAACCTTTCGTTCGCAAATGCATTTTCGGTTGACAAGCCAACATCTGTGGGAGATAAAATAAGCATATTGCCCATTTCAATTAAGCCGCTTTCCTTGTCGGTAACCTTTCCGGCTATTGAAAAGGCCTGAGTACCATTTGTTCCTATCAGGAAAAAAACGGCGAATACAAATAAGGGTTTAAATGAAAACATAGGTGTAGTATATGTGAAATCGCTTTACAAACACGCTTAAATACTATCTGAACACGAAGAAGCTAAAATGCATGATTTTGAAGAGCTTTCTTTATACACAACCATGGGCAGCATACGCATAAGTGGAAATGCGAACCGAAGATTTAAGTAATTTTCGAAGAGTCTCTCGTATTTAAACAACATGAACTTAGAAGATTATTTGGTGTTAGCATTAGATTATGTTAAATGATCTCAAAACAATTTTACTTAAAAAATGCTGCAAAGGTAGTAAAAATCATACATATTTGAAATAAATTGCCGTGCTTTTTTATGATCCGTTCGATTCGGAATGTACCGGCAAACGTTTATGGATTTATCCATGTTCTGATCAATGTTCGTTTATTCGGAACCCCGGGTGTATCTGTGTATGATGTTCTGTTATGGCAAAGGAAGTTGTTATTTATAAATAGCATATCGCCTCTTTTCATCTTATATCTTGTTGTATTTTCATCTGCGTTGAAGTATTCCTCAATCCGGTTTAATGCATCATCCAATTCTTCCGGAATAACGGTAAGCGATCGTTCGTACCCTGTTGTTATCCAGTATCGCATGTATCTGAATTTAAATTCTTTGTACTCAAAAGAAAATACCGGAAATTGGTTCTTCCGTATGGCTTCCGTATGGGTATCAGATCCCGGGGTGATCACATCACGAATAATGGGTTGAGAAAGAGGCGCTATACTTTCAGGATGGTTTTTATTCAGCCATTCAAACAGATCGGCGGCATTGGCCAGCAATGATATACCTCCTTTTAAAGCAGGGCGCAAGCACAATAACCCCACTACTTTCGGGCTATATTCTTTTGCGGTACTGTCGGTATGAAATCCGGTTGAGGCTTTCGTTTTTGAAACGGGTATGGCTTGTTTCGTATAATCCAACTGGCGGTCTTTTACTTCAAACAGCTCTCCGTATCGGGTGTTCAAGTTGCCAAACCCATGCGCAATCATGTAATACAAAGCGGTAAGCTGATGGTCGTTAACCGCTTCTCCGGCAGTGTTCAATAAAACAAAGCCAGGAGCCTGATCCATTTTTGTCCGGAATTTTTTTGCCCAGCCTGAAATGGTTTTGAAAGCATCGCCGGAAGCCCTGTTTTTAAACGCTTTTTCGCTCAACCTCTCTCCTTCGGCAATGCCCTCCATACCCAGGCTTGCTATTTCTTCGGGAATATCCACTTTATGTGCTTCAAGAGCAGGCATGTTCCCGTTCCAGCTTAATTTCCTGATCTCTTGCCTCCAGGTCATGATCTTTGCAACTTAAATGCCATATGAAGCGGAAGATCTTCAAGCGGTTTAAAAAATGGTTCATCCAGTTCAATATGGGTTTTGTTGATCCGGAGTTCGTGCAATTCCGGCATGTTTTTAAACCCCGCTTTCTTTAAACACAGAAAATAATCTTCAATGGTTTTATGAATGCATTGCACATTGACCGGTTTTCCGTCTCTTCTCCATATCTCTCCCGGAAACAATTCGTTCCTGCCTGAAAAATAACCGCCGGTTGTATCAAAATAAAAAGGGTATTTATCTTTTTTTAAATACGCCAGCAGCGGGTGTGGAACAGCAAAAACAAAATGTGCTTCGGGTTTTAGCAGCGTAAAAGCTTTCCGCATGGCTTCTTCCGTTTCTTCTACCGATAAGTAGTTGAACAAAAACATCGCGATGACTACATCATACTTTTTATCATCCGCTGCTTTCAACTCCCGGATATCCTGAACGGCATAGGTTGCATTACCGATGTGGTGCAGTTCCTTCTGTTTCAACGCATTTTCGATCATTTTTCCGGATATATCTATACCGTGTACATGCCGGGCTCCTCTTTTCAACATCTCTCTGCCCACATACCCTTCTCCACATCCCAGATCCAGCACATCAAGATCATTTAAAGGTTCGCACAACTGCAATACGTAGGGCCTTGCGGAATAATCCGATAATAAAACGGGGTCTTTTCTATTCCAATCGTCGGCTTGCTTGTTGTAAAGCCTTCGGGTGTCTTTTTCTACTTCTTCCATTTGTAAAGGTTTTTTGCCCGTTCGTGCATCAGGTCCCAAAACATTCCTCTTAAACCAAGTGCCTTTAACATGCCTTTCCGAAGGTCAAAATAGCTTTCAGGAGAGTTTTCGGTTAATTCATTGGCAACCTCGATCATCGCTTTGCCATGTGCATCATCAATTTCGGAGTGGAGTTCAAAAAACACATAATCACGTTTGTGCAAAGCGGTATGATCCTGAATCCCTTTTGTGAGGTATTGGTACATGTACTTTACGATGCTTTCGGTACCTATTCCTATTGCTCCGATCGCTTCGGCAGCCGACCCATGAAGCAGGATGGAGTAAAACATTTCACGCCATATAATCACCGGTTCGTCCACCTCCTGGTCCGGATGAACACCCAGCGCCTGCTGAAACCTTTTAAAAAGTTCCGGATGAGGGATGCCTTGCACCCAATCTTCTTCTATTCCAAGGCTTTTGAGTTCTTCTGCTTCATCCGGATCAATGATCCCTCCCTCCTCACTTAAATTCTGAATGAAATGCATGCGATGGGAATGCTTTTCCAATTTCGACATGGTGATCGTCAAATATTTGGGAAACCATGCGGTATATCCGGCATACTGAACAGAAAAATCTTTTATTGCCCACAGGGGGTCTTCGAAATTTCCATTCTGTAAATCAATTAAGTACGGATGATTTGTTGCTTTGTGTGCTTTTGCTTCGGACACTAAGCTTTCCATTCTTTGTTTCTGACTTTTCATGTTGTGATACGTCATTTAAACGAACAAATCTATGTTCTCCCTTTGCCAAATACAAACTTTCCGCTTCTGCACTCTTGATACAACTGTGATGATATTGCACCTCACTCCTTTTTTCGCAAAATCACCGCTAATTTTTGTGAAGTGGTAAGCTCCTGAAAGTACTCCTTTTTTTGTGGAAAAAAAATCATACCTCTCCTTTTATTCGATATGTGTCAGGAGTGTTGGCTGGGAATTTCAAGAAGGTATTCCTGCTTGAAAACCTCACTTACGGCTACGGAACGCAAAAAAGCCCGCATCTGTCCCTTGCCCTGTTGGCAGGGAGCGGATGGAACGGAGCATGTATACCGGGGTTTCGGAAAACCGGAGAAAACGATCAGTTCATGTCTTTGATGATCCGGATGGCTTCCTGTAAGTAAGGGTCTTTTCGGATGTTCTTATGCCAAGCTTCCACACGGTTTTTGCGTTTTTCATCCCCGGCAATTGCTTGGGCATCCGTCTTCGGGGAATACACCTTCAGCTCTTTGTTTTCCCGGTTGATGTTTTCGTATTTCCTGGCCATTTTATCCAGTTGTTTTGCTTCCGCCCGGTAGGCTTCCAGGTTCAGCGGGAAAGAAGTCCGGTCCCTCTGATCTTTCAGTCGGCGGGCATTTTCATGGATCAGTGTAAAAGTAGAGTCGGCAGCAATGCGGCCTTTGCTGGATTGTATCACCTTTGTTTCCTTCCAGTGGGGTTGCCATCTTTCGAAATCAGCCGGAGCTACTTTGTCCCACTCCATCACATATTCATGATCCTGCTCTCCGATTTTCATAAAGCTATAAGCATCCGGAACGATGATATCAGGCGTAACGCCTTTTAATTGCGTAGAACCGCCATTGATGCGGTAGAATTTCTGAAGCGTAACCTTGATGGCTCCCATTGGCCGGTAGCCGGCATATTCGGGCCGCAAGTACCGGTCGAGATCGAGGAATTGTTGCACGGTTCCTTTCCCGAAAGAAGAGTTACTGCCGAGTACGATCCCACGGTCATAATCTTGTATGGCTGCAGCAAAGATCTCGGAGGCTGAGGCACTGAAATGGTTGACCAGAACCACCAGAGCACCGTCGTACTCGGTTCCTCTGTCAATGTCTTCGAGAACTTCCGGTTTACCCGTGCGTTGTTTCACCTGGCAAATAGGGCCTCTGTCTACAAAGAGTCCGCCCATTTCAATGGCATCCCGGAGGGAGCCACCGCCGTTGTTTCGTAAATCGAGGATGATGCCATCTACCTTTTCGGCATTGAGTTTTTTAATTTCGGAGCGAACATCGGCTGCACTGCTATGGCCACCTGTTCCATTAAAATCAGCATAAAACTTGGGCAGATTGATCAGGCCTACCCGGCTTCCGTTCAACTCGGTAATGGCCGATTTTGCGTATGTCTCTTCAATCTCCACCACATCGCGGGTAATCACTATTTTTTTCATCGAACCATCGAGCTTCTTCACGTTAAGGGTTACTTTTGTGCCTTTTTTACCCCGGATAAGTTTCACGGCATCGTCAATCTTATATCCCACAATGTTAACCGGCTCTCCTTTTTCCTGTTGCACATCAATAATTTTATCTTCGGCTTCCAGGTGGCCTTGCAAAGCTGCCGGCCCTCCGGGTACCAACGATGTAATTTTGATGTAACCGTCTTTATCGATCAAACGGGCACCGATGCCTTCAAGTTGGCCCGACATGGAAATGTCGAAATTGTCTTTGCTAACCGGTGGGAAGTATTCAGTATGCGGGCCATAAAGATTGGCAATGGCATTGAGGTACACCGTTCTTCTGTCTCCCCGATCCAGTTTCGTCAGGCGTTCTTTCCAGTCGTCGTAACGCTTTAAGATCTTACCCCGAACCTCTTTTTCGAGGTCTTCTTCGGAAAGAATAACCACAGCGGTATCCTGATCGGCAATGGCCTTTTCCTGCATGTCCATCTTATCGGAAAGCATGCTTACCACCTCGTACTTCAGAAATTGCCTCCAACGTGCTTTGAGTTGGGTTTCGTTGGCAGCCCATGAAATGTTTTCCGGATCAAAATCGAGGGTTTCGTTTTTGGTATAATCAAAGGGTTGGCCAAGGAGGTCGCTATACCAGCTCATCACCTGATTTTCACGCTTATCGAGCAAATCATAACTCAGATCAAAGAAATGCAAAGATCCGCCTTTGATCTCATCGTCCAGTTGGGTGCGGTAATATTCCAGTGCTTTTATGTCTTCCGAAAGGAAAAAACGCTTGTTGTAATCCAACCGTTCGAGGTAGAGGTCGTAAACTTTGGTTGAAAAATCATCGTCTACCGTTTTGGGGCTGTAATGCGAATGCTTCAACAGTTCGTATATGATCTTGATCAGGATCTGATTTTTAGCCGCCTCATCGTCCTCAGCGGCAAGAATTTCAGCATCGATGGTAAATTCGGGAAGGGCTTCCGGGGCCGGAATGATCTGATCCTGTGTATGATCATAAA
Source organism: uncultured Flavobacteriales bacterium (assembly GCA_938010565.1). Classification (GTDB taxonomy): domain Bacteria; phylum Bacteroidota; class Bacteroidia; order Flavobacteriales_D; family CALLUQ01; genus CALLUQ01. The sequence continues at coordinate 27,492 of CALLUQ010000127.1, read as the reverse complement.
TGAACCATGAGCAGGTAAGACCAAAAATAGCCAGACTAAAGATGGTGAAAACAATTCGAAATTTGGGCTGCATAACTATGAGGTAAAAACGGAATACATAAAATTAGATCAATTCTTTTAAATAAAACCCCCTGAAGCGGTTTTAATCGTCGTCTTTAACAAGATTTAACGCTATTTGGTTTAGCGTTTGGGCAATTGATTCCCGGAAGGGTTGGAGTCCGGAGCGTCCTCTTCTACAATTTTATAGTCGGTAAATTCCTCTCGGTTGTCGCTTTTTTTGCTTTTGTCCGCCTGTGGAGAAACCTGCTTGAAAATGTGTGAAAAGGTATTCAGGGCCGCCAGAACCATCCGAACCAGAAAAAAAAACCCCATCAAAGCAATTACCCAGCCAATTACCGGAATGTTGTAAATATCGCTGATGTAGTTACTTAAGCCAACCGTAAAAGCATTGGTAACCCATTCCGGAAAGGCGATAAAAACAATAAACAATACAGGGCACACCCAGTGTAAAACTTTATCGGTTAAGGTGGGTTCAACAAGTAGGTTTATCTCCAGGCCTCCTTTCAAACTAAAGTGCATTTCCGGTAATTTTCGCACTCTTTCAAGCAAATAAGCATGCACCAAAAACGCACCCGTTGCTGCATAAACATAAATGGCCCAATCTGCCGTAGCAATTTTAACAAACTCATGGGCTTTCATGGCTGCAACGGCAGTGAGCAACACCATACTCACGGGTTTAAGCATGCGTTCCAGCTTAAGGGCTCCTTTTCGGTTATTGGGGCCATAAGCCTGTTTCACGGCAAAAACGAAGAGCCTCCAGATGAAGTGAAAAATGATAAATACAATTCCGATGTGAAAAATGTAGTAGATCAGTTGCATAAGCCGATATTCGCTGGCAAGTTAACGATAATTGCGTTTTGATGTATAAAAAGGAGCGGACTTACCGGAGTTTTTCTATAGAAATCGATAAAATGCCGAACAGACCCCTACCGGTCAATAGTCGATCAGTTCGTCGATGGTTTTGGTTTTGTTCCGAAAGGATAACAGCCCTACGCCACATCCCGATGCTCCTCCCAAAAAGGAATACGTAAGGTAGTAACGTCCGCTTTTTTTGCAAGTCATGTCTACCACAGAGTAGGCCTTGCTTTTGGAGGCAACAAAGTTGGACATTACCACACCGTTGGAGTCATAAAGGGTCCAGATCAACTCTCCCGGATATTCTTTGGCATTGGTGGTCGTAAACCGGTATTTTGTGTCTTTGCTCAAAATAACCGTATAACGTGCTGCCTGCGGGGAGTTTTTCTTCGCTTTTTTTAACCGGACTTTAAAATCTTTTAGATAAGTAAACGATTCTATTTTGGTCAGAGCAGTATCGATCAATTGATCATTGCATTGACCAAACGCTGTGGTTCCGATAAAAAGGAAAAAAACGACGGGCAGTATTTTTGGTTTGCAAAAATTCATTTTCAACTAATAATTTTATTCCTGATCGCTTCGGTGGCGGAGATAATTTTACGGAGGGTTTCGTTGGGTATTGTAACCACACTTTCATCCTGATCTACCAATGTAAGTATGCCATCTATTTCTTCCATTACGGGTTCTTTGCGGATGATCTCTATTTTCACTTCAGTCATGCTTTCCTTCAATCCTTCAAAAGCAGCAATGAGTTCGGCTATCCGGGCATCTTTCTCGTACACTTTGAGGATCGCCAACAATGCTTCCACACTGTATTGTTGTTCGCCAATGCGTTCTTTGACCCTGTCGATGGGTTTGGACTTTACGGTCTGACAGGCCATATGCAAGCCTTCAATAAATGTACCCGTAACGATGAGTACACTGATCTTTCCTCGTTTTTCTTCGCGGAGATGACGGTTCATCTGGCTGAAATTCCGGGTAGAAATGGTCAGCAGGGAATCGACATTGTCTTCTGAGCCCGAAAGTTCTTTCAGGTGATCGAAATCAAAAAACTGGCCCACTTTCAGGTCTTCCGAAAGTTGTTTGATGGTTTTCAGATATTCAAGAGAAGTGCCTGTTTTTTTATAGAGGTTGAGGTACCCCAGGTCAGCCCCAAAAACACCAAGGTTCAATGCTTGTTTATGGCTCGTCGTATAAGCATCGTAATTTGACGTTTGATTCAGCACTGTTTCCGAATACTCCGCATCAGCCGATAAAAGTAAAGCACTCATTTCGATGGGAGAAGGAATAGCCTGAATGATGCGCTCCAAGGATTCGTCGGCCACTCCCGGAGCTTCCATAACCAACGTATCGGCTTCCAGCAAAGCCCGGTTGTAATCCCGAGGAGGCGTTTCTTCACCACAAGAGATGGAAAAAACAACAAGAAGAACAACCGCTGCTTTCGCTCCTGTTTTGAACGTCATCCTGCTTTGTAAACAATTCATTTTCTGCTATTTATCTATTTCGAAACGACTAATAAGATACAATATTTTTTTCAAAATATCGAAGTATAATGCAACATATAATAAAAATGCCATTGCCCAGATCGCCGATAAATTGAAGTAGAACGTGTCGAATATCCGGCCCAAGAGATGTTTTTTCGGTGCGTAAAAGTGCGTGCGGAAATCAAGAAGGTGATGAGCGGTTGGCAATCGGTAAACAGGCCCCATGATCTGCACCAACTCCTTTCCATCCCGAATGATCTTATCTTCGGCAAATTTCTTACGGACCAGATCGGCCAGGTATTCATTTTGAGTGACATTCCGGGCCTTCAGAAAAGAATCGCGTTTTTCGGGAGTGTTCTGGAGCGCATCCAACAGTGTTGATTTAGCGCGTGTTTTGTCGTTAAAATGAACCGTATAATATTCCGCAACCATCGCTAAAAACGCATCCGTAGACGCCATTACATCCGCATCGAACGATTCCGGGGTAAGCTTTTTATACTCCGGATCAGGCAACCGGCCGGCATGGATGGGAGCTTCCTTTGCCAGCTCGTGGCGCAACAAAGCCAGTTCTTCTCTTACCCGGTTCAGCACACTGTCGTTTTCACTTTTGTAATGCGCTTTTACAAATTGAAAACGTTTCTGCAACTCCGGAATGTAATACGCATTTTTATAATCAAAAAGGCTTTCCATTTGTTCCTGCCGATAGAACTGTTTTTCAAAATCGTTGTGTACAAACTGATTTACCATCAGCCCTTCATAGGCCCACCGGGCTGCCATAAATTCGGCAAGAACAGGTACGGCTCCCTCCCGGCCCAACATCCGGTTCAGTTTATCAAAATCAAACATGGCACCTCCCAAGATCATTTGAGGAATAAGGATAATGGGAATAAGGATGTAAATCGTAACCGGCGAATTAAAAGCAGATGAAATGTTGAGCCCCAGAACATTTGCAAAACAGGATACCGTAAACAGCATCATCCAGTAATACATAAACATACCCGGAAACTCCAGAATGCTGTTCCCGATCAACGTAAAAACACCCGATTGGAAAAGCGACAACGAGAACAGAATGGCCAATTTGGAAAAGAGGTACGAACCCCGCGAAAGGTTCAGAAAGGCTTCCCTTTTCAACATGCGTCGATCCCGGTATATTTCTTCCGCACTCACGGTTAATCCGATAAAAAGAGAAACAATGATGCACATGAAGATATACGCCGGAATGTTGTCGTTTTCCCGAAACAGGTAAATGCCGGAGTTGGAGCTTGTATAACGCACGATCACGGATAAAATGAAGGCGAGTATCGGCGAGATGAATACGTTGAGGTAAACGTATTGTTTGTTTCCGGCTTTAGCTAAAATATCCCGGGTAAAAAAGATCCCGAATTGCTTGAGAAAATGCGGCCGATGCAGCGAACCTGGCGGTTTATCCTCCACAACCTCGGGCAAATCTTGGGTAAAGTTTTCCTTGTAGAGCCGGTGCCAGCCTTCGGGTTTAATTTTACGGTGATCGGTAAACCGACCATATTCGTCCACCACTCTGGATTCGAGGATATTGAAGATCTGTTCCGGATTAACACTACCGCAAACAGTGCATTCGCCCACTCCCGCATTTACCTGGTGATCGATGCGTTTAAAGTACATCAGCGCTTCAACCGGATTGCCGTAATACACCTGCCATCCGCCTTTATCAAGGATCACCATTTTATCGAATAGCTTGTAAATGTCGGAAGAAGGCTGGTGGATCACCACAAAAACCAGTTTGCCTTTCAGGATGAGTTCCCGAAGCAGATCCATCACATTTTCCGAATCGCGGGAAGAGAGGCCCGAGGTAGGTTCATCTACAAACAATACGGAAGGTTCGCGGATAAACTCCAGCGCAATGTTCAGGCGTTTGCGTTGCCCTCCTGAGATGGTTTTGTCGAGCGGACTGCCTACCCGCTGGTTTTTATAATCCGACAGGCCCAAACTGTGTAAAGTATGTGCTACTTTTTGGATCAGTTCTTTTTCGCTTAGGTGGTTAAGACAGAGTTTGGCATTGTAATACAGGTTTTGAAAAACGGTGAGTTCTTCGATCAACAGATCGTCTTGCGGAATGTACCCGATAACTCCCTCCTGTTTTTTTGTTTCTTTGTGCAAGTCAATGCCGTTGAGCAATACCTGGCCCTGTGCGGGAGCGAAAATGCCTGCCATTACATTGAGGAGGGTGGTTTTTCCTGCTCCGCTGGCTCCCATCAGCCCGATCAGTTTACCTTCTGTTTCTGCCAGGTTTATTTTGTTCAGGCCTACCTCCCCGTTAGGGAACGTGTACGTGATTTTGTTTACATAAAACGTGAGTTGCTCCCCGGGTCCTCCTTTCATGAAATGGGCCACCACATCGCTGTAATAAATGGGTTTTCCGGATGGAGGACGAATTGAGCTTCCATTCGCAAAAAGGTAGATGCGTTGGTGGTGCATTAACCGGCCATTGAGGTTCACCTGGCTTTGCCCGGAATATTTTACCATAAAAAGTTCCACACTCCGAATGCGGAGCAAGATGATCGTACCATCGAGGTTAGGGGTTTCAATAAAACGCGACTTAAGGCCACCGGTTGCAGACGAGGCTGCTGCCAGTAAAATTTCATCGCAGTTTAATTGGTTGGGCTCTGTTTGCAGCACAAAGCGCTCAATAACCCGGTATTCCCCGGCAGAAATGTTGAAAACTTTGGCTGTGGTCTCAATGATCGCCACCCGCTGTTCCGTAATTTTTTTTTCAGCATTGATCAACTCAAACAAACGTACCAATACCACTATCTTTTGGCGCTGGGTGAGCGTTTTGTTAATTTTTTTACAAATGCCGAGGGTTCGGACCGAATCCTTTACAGAGGTAAGTTTTTTTTCCTGCTTTGGTTTTTTTTCTTTGTTTTCTTGCTTTTCCTTTTGAGTTTTCGCGGCCCTTCGGGCTGCTTTAGCCAACGATCCCGCATCCAACCCGGCATGTTTTTCAAATAGCATAAGGTATTCTTGTACTGCATCTTCGGTGAGTTGCAGTTTCAGAAATCTTTCCACATACAGCCGCTCTTCGGCACTGGTACCATCGTCCTGTTTGGAGATGATAGCAAAGAGCTGCATGAGTGCTTTGAGTACCTCTTCACTCATCGGGGGGATTGTAAGGTTTAGTCTGCAAAGCCCCGAAAAGGAACCAATTGCAAAGGGGTTTTGATAAATTGAGAAAACTCTTCGCCCACTTCCCGCATTTCCGGATCATCGTCTCTGTAATGCCAAAGCAATTCGACCCGAAGCCCTTTTCCGGTCCACTCATCCATAATGCGAAAAATTTCAAGAAGTGGTTTGGCAGAAGGCGTATTAAAGTAGTCGAGTTGAAAATGAAAGGTGATGGTATGCACCCGAGTAACCTCCTCGTATGCCCTCAACCATTCCAGTATCGGGCCATAAAAAGAAAGTGCATGTTCAGGTATGGAACGGCCTTTGATCTCAAAAACATTTCTATCCGGATCGAACATCACTTCGGGAGTACTTGGGGTGGGTTTAAAAAACAAGGGTGTTTTTTTCAAGTTCATAGCAGGCAGGCAAATTTTAATCCGGTAATCCGGCAGAATACAAAAGGCTAAACTTCGATCGGGATCATCCTGAATGGAACCTCAACAATATCGGCATATTCTTCCCCTGCTTCTTCCATGTCTTCGTCGTCTTCTCTGTAGCACCATTTTACGACAGCATTGTGACCGGATTCAACCAGATGTTCCAGTTTTAAAATAACGTCCAAGATCATTTTGGACGAAGCGGTGTTAAAATAATCCATCCTAAAAACAAACTCGGTAATATCATTCGGTTCTTGAATATACACACTGAGCCAACTAACAATCGGGTCGTAAAAAGCAGTAACGTCTTCAGGCAAAGAACGGCCTGCGATAAGGAAAGTATGGTTGGCGGCATTCAGGGTAACTTCGGGCGTTTCGTCCGTAGCTTTTATGTTGATAATTTCCATGATGAAGGGTATGGTTCCGTTTTTAGATCAGTTTCTTTTTATCCGTATTTTTAACAAGAAAAAATCGACTTTTTCATTTACTTCAATAAAATCAAAGCCAATCTTCTGGCCGGTTTTTTTTGCAATATCAATAAAACCCAGACCGGCTCCTCCTTTTTCGGAAAGGCGCGATTCGCGTAATTGCTTTTTATAAAGCGTTTTGAGGTCATCCGGATCAAGTTTATTGATGCCGGTCAGTAAAGTTCTGATCTCATGGATCCGGGTTTTCGATACAATGTTTCCTGTAGTGATGGCATAATGATCTTTTGTTTTTCCAACCAAAAAGATGCCCGAACCCGGCGATATTCCCGTACCCGAATCCGGATCGTCGGTATGTTTGCCTATGTTCTGAAGGCATTCTACCATTACATGGAATACTTTCCGGCGAACGCTGTTGTCTTCTTCATCTTTTTCCAGCGTATTTTTTGCCATGGAAGCAAATGTTTTGGTTAGTTGTTGGTTGATTTCTCCTTCGTATGCGAGCATCAACTTTCTGTCTACCATGGTGGTATGAAATTCATATGCAAATTTGGTAAACTTTGGGTCAATTTGATTTTCCTCCATAAATTTTAACCGCTTAACTAAAAATTAAAACTTTATTCCGATTAATAAAACATCATCCGTTTGCTTTTCTCCACCCTTCCACTTTACAAAGTCATCTTCAAACCATTGCAAGAGTTTTTGCATATCCGTTCCGTGGCTTTTGCTTACTTTATCACGGATGCGTTTCGGAGCATATTTGAAGTTTTCAGGCCCGCCAAACTGATCGGGCAAGCCGTCGGAGAAAAAATAAATGGCGTCTCCTTCTTGTAGTTTTATGGTGTGGTTTATAAACGCTTTGTTCTGTCTGGCTACCGTTCCGCCAATGGCTTTCCGGGTTCCTTTGTATTGGGTCAATGTGCCTTCCCGCACCAGATAAAGGGGGCGGTGGGCTCCGGAATATTCCATCTGCATGGTTTGGGGGTTGATCTTACACAAGGCAACATCCATTCCGTCTTTGGCTTCCGCTCCCTCGCGGCCTTGTCGCAAAGTAGTTCTTACACCTTCGTGCAAATGGGTGAGTACTTCGGCCGGGGTAAAGTCTTGTGGCATATCGGTAATGTTGTTGAGCAGGAAATAACCGATCAACGACATCATCGCCCCCGGAACTCCGTGTCCGGTACAATCTACTGCTGCAAGGAAAATCGCATCGCCTTTTTTCTTCAGCCAGGGAAAATCGCCGCTTACCACATCCTTGGCACGGTAAAAAATGAACGATTGCCGGAAATATTCCCGGATCAACCCGTTGTCGGGTATAATGGAGCTTTGGATGCGGCGTGCATAGTTGATCGAATCCGTAATCTTTTTGTTGGCTTTTTTGATGATGGCTTCTTGCTGTTTTTGCCCGGTAATATCGTGCAATACCATCAAAACCGTGTCCAACCGGCCATCTTCGTCCATTTCCGGAATGGCACTCACGTTCATCACCCGTTCGCCTTCCGGTGTTAGAAAGGGCATTTCTTCGGCCACCAATTGGTTGCTATGTCGGATCCGGTCCAGAATTTTTAACCAATGGTTCACCATGCTTTCCTCCAGTCCGATCTCGGTAAACAAAGCATGGTCAAAACGGCTTTTTGGAATACGGGTATACTGTTCCAACATGGGGTTGGTATACAGAAACCGGCCTTGAAGGTTAAACCGGATAATAATGTCCCGGGAGTTTTCCGAAAGGGCCTGCATTTTGCCGCGCATAATTTGTTCCTGTTCGGCTACACGCCGTTCGGTAATATCGCGGGAATTCAGCACGATGCCGCCAATGGCAGGGTCGTCCACCAGGTTTTTTCCAAAGGATTCGAGCCAGATCCAGTTGCCATCTTTCTTTTGGTATTGAAATTCGATCTTTTGCAAGCTATCCGGGTGATTGCGCAATGCGGCGAACATGTTTTGCACTTTTTCGAGGCCTTCCGGGTGGATGTTCCCGAAATCGGAACGCCCTACAATATCATTGGGATCGTAGCCCAGAATGCTTTTCACGGAAGGGCTTTCATAAATGACTGTTCCCACTTCGTTGTAAATGGTAATGACCTCCGAAGCATTTTCCAGCAAACTGTGGATCTTGCGTTCATTTTGGCGCAATTCTTCTTGTTGCTGCTCCAGTGCCTCGCTTTTTTCCTGCGATTCGCGCAGCAGTTCCAAGGTACGGATATTGGTTTTTAAATTGAAAATGGAACGGGCAATGACATCTCCCAGTTCTTCTGCAAAGCGAATCTCTATTTCGGTAAACCTTCGGGTGGCTGCCAGTTCCAGAATTCCATGCAATTTTTCATTTGTTATCAGCGGTACCAGCAGGAGGGCCGAGGGTTTGATATCGCCTGTAATTCCCGAAGATATCGTAACATAATCTTCCGGGATCTCAGTGCGGTAGATGACGGCCCGTTCATAAGCACATTGCCCGACAAGCCCTTCGCCGTAACGAAAATTTTGAACGTGGTATTTTTTGCGGTTATACGCATACAAGGCCTTCATTTCAATGGTCATGTTTTCCCTTTCTCCGTCACAGATGTAAAAGGCTCCCTGCGCTGCACCAAGATAGTCGGTCAGCTCAGAAACAACGTCCAGCGCCATGGCCTCAAAATCGTTGTGTAAACGTAACGAGGAAGCTATTTTCAGCCGTCCTTCGGCAATCCAGCTCCGATCGGTCGAACTGCGGGCATTATCGGCCAGCTTTCCATGCAAAACGTTGAGCGAACGCGCCAGACTATCGTCCTTATAATCATCGAGCTGCAAGGGTTTTTCATAATTCCCGCGCTTCACATTTTCAACAAACTCTTCAATAATGTGGTAGGTGTTGTTCAGTTTAATCCGGATGTTGTTCGCCCATTCGTCTTCCTGAAATACGGATTGCCGGATGCCCATAACGAACAAAGACAGCATGACCGCAAATCCGATGCTTACAGGTACTTGCTGCCAGATCAGGCGGCTCATGTTTTCGTCAGCCATCAAAGCAACAGGAGCATAATCGGAATGACAACCCACAAAACCACACACCTGGTTTTCACCGGTAAAGATGGGCACCACAGCCAGCAATACATCCAAATTCTTTCCCCGAATGCGTTTTTCATATCCGTTCCTGAACCGGATGTTGTGGATGTTTACCGGAAGCGGATACGGGTGCCGCCACCTGGGCGAAAAGCGGCTGGTGGCTCCGTAATAGGTTTGATAGAGCCCATCCGGCATCGGTTCGGAGATCAGGGTATACACTTCGCCGCTTACTTCAAACCGATTGGCAACGGATCTAAGGGTTTCATAAATGGTAAAATACCCTGCTTCTTGTTCGCTTTCACGAATGTCGTCTTTCGCCGGAGCAATTTTAATCAGCTCGTGGTATGCATTGCCATCCATCCGGGCTGAAGCTGACAATACAACGCCTTTCAGCTTTTGCAGTGCTTCATTTTCGATCTTTGCAACAAAGTTCCGTTGGGCATCTGTTACATGCCAACTCTGCAAACTCAAAACAACAATGAACACAAACCCTCCCATATAAACAGAGAGCCGAACAATTCGGGAGAGCTGGCCGGTAGCGAGTTTAGCCATGAACCTCCTCTTTTATCAAACGTTTCGCCGCTTCTTTCATCAATGCTCTGGCATTGGATATCTCCTGTTCTTTTGCCGGATGCAACAAGGCCAACTCCATGAGACCGATGGGTTTCTGATCCCTGAACAAAGGCAAATAAATGATCGCCACGGGGTCTGTATTGCCCAAACCGCTCCCTTCTATTTTGATGCCTTCGGGCAGTGGGGTCAAGGCCAGCACATCTCCGCCGGAGAAAGCTTGGCCAGGCATGCTGGCTCCAACCGGATAAGCCAGCTCTTTTGGAGACAGGGCATAGGTGAAAGAAGCGTGTAACATATCTCCTACCGACCGGTAGTATAACCCGCCCCATGCTTCGAATGCTTTGGCAACGGATTGAAACAATTGCTCTTCTGTCATTCGAACAGGCCAGCCTGCCATCCGTTCCGAAACCCAGGCTTCGGTTAACTCAGCAATGCTTTTTTTAGGTGTTGTTCCGGTTGGATCTTCAGCATCCTGAAAAGAAAGGTTTTTGTTTTTGGAGTTGATGCCGTGCAACAGGGACCAACCGGAAAACAGTTGTAATATCAGCACAAAAAACAGCAACCCACCCGCAATGGCCGTCAAGAACAGAAAAGTATGCTGTTTGTCGGAAGCATTGTGAAATACTTCGCCATACGTTTTGTTGAAGTGATCAATTTCGTCATACAATTCCATGTTGTACCACCAGGCAACGCTCAGTACCCCTGCCAAAGCAAAGGTGAAAGCCAATTGTATGATTTTCCATCGGATGTTCATCCCTTAAAATCGGTTGTTTTTTGGTACAGCCCTTCATCGGGATAAAAGGGTTGCATATCGGAATGTATACTCCGGCCGATGAGTTGTTCTCTGATCCCGATGGCCAGTAAACCTTTCTTTTCCAAAGCATCTGACATCACATTCTGAACCCGCTCCTGTAAGCTATGATTGAAGTACAACATAGCATTTCTACACAAAATAAAGTGAAAAGGTTTCAATCCGTCGGAAACAGGGAATGCGTTGTGAACAAACGCAACATTTCCGAGCAGGTCCGTATTAAACTGCAACCGGGGGCTTTGTTCCTGTAAATAGGCTTCAAGAGAAGCGGTTCCTTCGTATCGTTGATAGTTTCCGCGGAATAGTTCTGCAGCTGCAACATGGTATATGCCTGCCTTTGCTTCGGATAAGCGATGTTCCGAAATGCTGTTGACCCATATTTCACATTTGCCGAGCAAGCCCGATTCTTTCAGGGCGATCAGAAGGGTCCATAGTTCTTTCCCATCGGAAGCAAAGGGGAGCCATATTTTCAGTTTATGAAAAGCTTGTAGTCGGGGAACAACTTTGCTTTTGAAAGCTCTCCAAAAAGCCGGATCCCGAAAAAACTCGGTTTCCGGAACGACCAGGTGTTGAAGCAGCTCCATAAAATACGACCGGTTGGTGATGACCTGTTCCATCAATGCATCCGCATGGGTGAGTTTTTTGGAGTGCGCAAAATTAAGGATGCCATTTTTTAGTGACGTTTGTGCATATTCGCTAAGATCATACGCGTATTTTGCTTGAATTTTATGCGTCAGCAACCTGATCGTTCTTATTTCCAATTCTTCCCACATAAATGCTTCTTTCCTAAGCCATAAAAGGTAGCAAAAATACGGGACCTTTCTCCTCCCTTTTAAGTAACGGTTAGGAAGTGCTACTTCGATTTGATTAGCGCATCTTTTCCGCCATTTCTTCGTTCTTTTTTAGTCAGATACCGATGCTATCTGACTAAAAAGCGTCTCGAACTGACTAAAAATCTTGCACGATCAATTTTCAAATTAGATTTCCTAACCGTTGCTAAGAACAAAAAGGAAGCAGACCCAAACCGTCTGAAAAAGAAGAAGCAGGGCATTTTGGTCCCTGAAAGCAGGCTATATGCCTTCGGTTTTTCGCTTTCTGTGTACCATATTCAAAAAGGAAATTATGCGATCCGTATTGTATACATAATGGATTTCAGTTGCCGCCATAGCTGCACGGGGCATGGTACTGATCCGACACTCTTCCGGGTCCTGAACAATGGTCAGTCCGTTGTTTTCTCTGACCATACGCATGCCGTTTGCGCCATCTTTATTGGCTCCCGAAAGTAGAATACCGATCAATTTATCGCGATAAACATAAGCGGCACTTTGAAAAGTAAGATCGATAGACGGACGGGAGTAATTCACCAATGCACCGGTAGACAATCCGAAGGTGTTTCCCAGTTCTACAAATAAGTGGTAATTGGCCGGGGCCAGATACACTTTTCCGGATTCAATTTTTTGTTTATCGTAGGGCTCTAAGGTTTCCGGAACAGATTTGATGGAGAGGGCTTCGACCAATCCTTCCCGAATGTGTTTCAAACGGTGAAGCGAAACGATGACCGGCAAAGAAAAACCAGGGTCTAACTGTCCGAGGATCTTCACCAGTACCGGAAAACTCCCGGCTGATCCTCCAATGACAATGGCTCTGTACTTTGCGTAGAGCATGATCAGGGTTTCAGGTGGTATATATTCTCCTTTGTAATGGCTTGAAACCGGTTGGCGTCGGAGCTCCAAACCAACGATTCACGAGCCCCGATCCCTAAAAAACCCTCTGTAAACATGCTTTTAAGAAAAAGGTTAAATACACGGCTTTGAAGGCTGCGATTGAAATAAATGAGAACATTCCGGCAAAGGATAAGGTCAAACTTTGAAAAAACGTTTCCATCTACCAGGTTGTGTTTGCGCATCACTACATTTTCAAAAAGAACCGGATCCATCCGAACCTTTCCGGCTTCTTCTTCGGAATAGTAATTCCGAAGGGCAAATTTACCGCCGGAAGCATTATAGTTATTTGCATTCACTTCCATATTTCTAGCCGAATATTTGCCTTCTTTTGCACGTATCAGCATATCATCGTTAATGTCGGTGGCAAATATTTTCACCTTACCGTAAACTCCGGCTTCTTTTAGGCAAATGGCCATGGAGTATACTTCTTCTCCGGAAGAGCAGCCTGCATGCCAGATCCGGATCACTTCATGTTGGCTAATGACCGGAATTACATTTTCGCGTATGGCTTCCCAAAAAGAAGGGTCGCGAAACATTTCGGTGGTGTTCACTGTAAGGTGCCGTACAAAATCTTCGAAAAACATCCGATCCGTTCTGATGCGTTGTGCCAGGGCATCAACGTTTTTGAAGTGGTACAGCTTCATGATGCGGTCGATACGGCGGAGGTAGGAAGACCGAGCATAATTGCTAAAATCATAACCATATTGCAATTGTATGGTCCGATTGAGCTTTTGTATGATTGCTTTATTAGCAGGTGGCTCTTCCATAAACCATCAAAGTTAACAAACTATATCGGCAGATCGCCTGATGCCGAAAGTTCGCTCAGCGTTTCGCCATCCGCATTTCGGGGTTGCGGATAAAAGTGAAGATCTCGGCAGACCAGGAGAGAAAAAAATGCACAATACATCCGGCCCAGATGTTGCCGGTTTTTAAGGCCAGAAAACAAAGAACAATCCCCATCGGAAAGGCTCCCCAGGTTTCCGTAGCCCCTTTCGGCAAATGAGAAACGGAGTAAAAACCAATATTGATGGCAATTGCTCCCCATACCCCTACTGCTTCAACGGATTCGGTAAGTAAAATGCCGCGAAACAAAAATTCGTAACTGAAAAGGTAAAGACACCAGCCCAGGGCATTGAGAAAAAAGGTACGTCGTGTCCACACTTTTTTACGGATTTGCGGATACATGCGTAAAGATTCCGCTCTTTTGGCATTGAAATAGTTCAGCGGCCAGATGATCGCACTTAAACCCAGCACCCAGTAAACGCTTTCCGAAAGGGTTGTATAGGGATAGGAAAACCCATAGTAGGCCGGTGTTTTTCCCAGCCAAAGCCAAGCCACAACAGCAGGCACAATGGCCAGAAAAAAAATACCGCAACCTTTTTGGTAAAGGATGTATTTTTCGAGGGTATCTTCTTCTCCGTAACGTTTTACCAAATGTGCCCTTACCCTCCCTGAATGTGAAACAAACCAATACAAGTTAAACACAACGGCAACGGCAACGATGGCAAAAACAAAAGAAAAAGATCCGGGATCCCATTGAAGGATGTCCATAAATGATACGTGTTTTGAGGGGTGCAAAATTAAACTTTTACCCCAATGTGTACGATGTTCCGTATAACCATCGCAGAGCAAATGCATTGATCCGGGCTGATATCCGATTGCTGACTGCCTTAGAAAAAAGGAGGGTAATGGCGTGCTGCCATCGGCATGAATAAAGCAAATCGGGATAAATTGCGGGAGTATATTGCCTTCATTTTATCCGGAACATGAACGATCTATGGAGCATCTACGGCTTTGATGCCGTATTTTTTGGCCGGAACCCATGCCCAATCGCAGAAATAAATATTACTTTGGGGGGCACGGGTTGTTTTTTGAGGTAATGAACAGATACCAAAGGATTTTTAATCACTCGGGAAAGCCATTGTTCGGGATCAGGCTTGGTTGGGGTTATAATTTCAACTACCGAACCGATGAACGGAAGTGTTTTTTAGGGCAACCCCGAGTGGGATTGAACGTCTCTGAAATGGCTTTGTTAAACCGGTTCTTATTTTATCTTGATATGTATTGCACGATAAATAAAAGTTCTGCCAGGTTTAATAAAGGATCACTTCAACCACCTATGGCACCACCCAAAAATCGTTGTGTCATTTTATTAACAAAACTAAGCATGTTGGCACCTTTTATTCATTCCGAAAAACACAACCGCCTGTGCCGTTTCGAAGAACCTGTTCTGTTAAAAGCTTTCCCGTTATTCTTGCAAATCCATCTTATTTTCATTCCCATTATGTTTCGCAAATTTACTTGGGCGGGTTTTATTGCCGCTCTTTTTCTGGTTTTACCCATACACGAAACCAAAGCCCAGAAAAAATCGACCATCAACGTGGTGCTGCCTTCCGAAGGCACTTTTGAAATTATAGACAACGGTACTGTGAAAAATACCAAGGCGCATATACGGGCATTGAATTATGCCCGTCTGGATAAATTTCGCTACGAAAACACCCGCCGCACCCTACAGTTTAAAGACGGTGTTACTTTCCGGCTACACACCATGAGAGAAGTGTATCCCGATAATCCGAATAAGGTCGGAATGCAACCGCAACCCAACCATGGCGATCCAAAATTTGTTTTGGGGCCCAACAATAGCCTTGGAGTGACATTTCCAAAACATGAAAAAGATAAAACCTTTCCCAGAAACTAATTGAATCCCTGAGAAATGAAAAGAATCCTTGTAATTATTATACTGCCTTTCTTATTGATCAGCATTGGTTTCGCGCAAACCGGAGTAAATAATCCATGTCCTTTTCCACCGCCGACTGCGGCAGAATGGCCTACCGACGGAACCTGTGCTACCATTGCAACCAACGGCACCAACAACCTGCTCAATCCAGGAACTTGCGGAGCCGGTGCATTCGACGATGTTTGGGCCTGGGTTACAGGAGATGGGAACGACTTCATTTTCGAGTTTACCCCATCAGCAATAAATGTAAATCCGATCATGCACATTTACGATGCTTCGGGAGGTTGCAACGCTCTGGTGCAAGCCGCTTGTGCCAATGATTTTGGGAATGGCGTAGCAGAATCGGCTGTTGCTTCTACTACAGCAGGTACCATTTATCTCATCCGGATCCAAAGAAACGGAAGCAATTGGAATATGAGTGGCAATTTATGCATAACTTCGGTTATAGGAGGAGTTTCCTCCTGTGCAACCGGAACACCCATTCCTGTTTTGCCCGACGAGTGCGCCAATGCTTATAACCTTGGAACGCTGCCAACCCCCAACTCGTGCGACGGTTCCGGTACAGAGGGGCAAGGAGCCGTTTCTTCTTTTTGCAGCACCAATAACGGAGCTACCCCCGAAAGTCCTTATACTTTTCAGACCGGATGTTCGGGCGGTGGAGATATGCCACTTTTTGCATCCGATGTTTGGTATGCCGTAACCGCTTCCGGTAACGAAATAACCGTAGAGATTACAGGATTAAATGCCCCTTCTGTCGGCTTTTACGAAATGGGTAATGGCTGTGGCGATTTGTTGGGCAGAGGGTGTGCCAACGGTTCCGGCGGCTTTGTTTCCGGTACCTTCGGGCCTGTTACCCCTGGTCAGGTGTATTATATTCAGGTGAGTGGAGGGGCGCTCAACGATCAGGGAGATTTCACCCTCGACATTCACAACGATAACATTTGTAACATTTGTTTTGATGAGGGAACATTGACCGCAACCCCCCCACCGAACAACGGAACTTACCTGCCCGGTACCACCGTTACATTTTGTTTGACCATTGAAAATTTCAACCTACTTTCAAGTAACTGGCTTCATGGAGTAGTTCCCGTTGTTGGAACATGCTGGACCAATGTTCAGGCTGTGGGCAATCCTGTTGAGCTTTCAGGTGCAGGGATCTGGGGATGGTACAATAGCGTTACTTCTTCGGCCAATCCGGGTTCCTATTCCAACATTGGGCCGGGCTGGTTTTATAATTACAATACAGGTGGAAACAACCCGGGCGATAACTATGGAGATTATATCCCAGGTTCTACGGTTTCTTCCGGCCCTTGGACTTTCTGCTGGGAAGCTACTACTAGCGCCACTTGTTCAGATCTTTCCGACCTTAGCATGACCGTTGAAACGTATGCCGATGCGCAAACCGGATCCTGGGCTTCCTTAGCCTGTGTAAACGACCCCGTTTATACGTTGAATGGAACCCTGGTTCTTTGCGATTTTCCTACCACAGCCGAAACCCAACACGAAACCTGTTTTGGAAACAACGACGGGATTGCTACTTGTACGGGCAGTGGTAGTCCGCCCTATAATTATAGCTGGGAAAACAGTGCCGGAACGGTTATTTATACCGAAAATAGTATGGGAACCAGTACTGCTTCAGGCTTAGCACCGGGCACCTATATCATTACCGTAACGGATAACAACACATGTGTACGCCAGGTAGCTGCGACCATTGACGCCGCACCCGCTTTAACAGCTACGGCTGCGGCAACATCCAATTTATGTGCTACCGCACCGTGCACAGGTACCGTTTCCGGAACGGTTACGGGGGGCACTCCTCCTTACGCCTATTCCTGGACCACCCTAGGGGCAGGCCAGAATCATGCAGGCGTTTGCGATGGCAACTATACCGTAACCGTAACCGATGCAAACGGCTGCCAAACCGCTGATATAGCCATAGTAACCGCTCCATCGGCATTGGTTTTAACCCCCACATCAACCCCGGAAAGTTGCGATCGCCTTTGCGATGGAACAGTGGGCATAACCGCAACAGGAGGAACTCCTCCTTACGCCTATTCCTGGACCACCCTGGGGGCAGGTCAGAACCATGCCGGAGTTTGCGACGGCAACTATACCGTAACCGTAACCGATGCGAATAACTGTACGGAAACAGCTTCCGTAACCGTTAACCCCGGATTGTCGGTTAATGCATTGTTTAGGCCGGTAGCCAGCCAGTGCCTGAATGGAAATCAATTTAACTTTACCAACCTTTCTACCAACGCTACTTCATGGTTTTGGGATTTTGGAGATAACAATACTTCAAATGCACAAAACCCATCCCATTTTTATGGCACATCCGGTAGCTACACCATAATGCTTACCGCATCGAACGGTTCGTGTACCGATACCTATCAACAAAACATAACAATATATCCAAATGCATCGGTTACAGTAACCAGCACCGATGTATTGTGTAATGGCATCTGCGACGGAACAGCAACCGCTACTCCTGCCATAGGCAACAGTACTTACTTTTATAACTGGGTAAACGATGCTACCGGAATGTCCGTCGGAAACACCGCAACGGTTTCAAACCTTTGTGCAGGTAGTTATACCATAACTTCAAACAGTCCGAATTTCTGTTCCGGAGTCCAAAACGTCATCATTTCCGAACCACCATTACTGGTCGTTACGGCATCCGCTACCGATGCGCTTTGCAACGGAGATTGCTCCGGAACTTTAACCGGGAACAATGCTACCGGCGGTATCGGGCCCTATACGTATAGCTGGACTACCTACGGGGCAGGCCAGAGCCATACAAATGTTTGCGCCGGCAATTACACGCTTACGGTAACAGATGCCCATAACTGTACGGCAACTGCCGATGTAACTGTTGGCTCCCCAACGGTATTGGGGATCAACCTGGATAATGTGACCGATGCCACCTGTGGCATCAATAATGGCTCCATTACGGCAAGCAGTACAGGTGGAACACCGGGTTACACATTTTCAATTGACAACATTAACTATGGTGCCTCCGGCACTTTTACCAGCCTTGCACCCGGTGCCTATAATATTTATGTGAGAGACAACAACGGGTGTACCCAGTCGGTTAATGCAAACATTACGGCCATCAGCACTCCAACCGGTACAGCGCAAACCGTAGATGTTGATTGCATAGGGGCCAATAATGGCCAGGCAACCATTACAGGCTTTAACGGCCTTTCGCCTTATTCTTATTCCCTGAACGGAGGGTCATTTGGCGGATCGAACAACTTTACAGGCTTAACACCGGGGGTACACACCGTAACCATTCGGGATGCAAACAATTGTACGTCTGATGTCAACTTTAACATTGCAGAGCCAACGGCTATTATACTTACCCTGGATATAACAGCGGTAGCCTGCCATGGCAGTTGCACCGGATCTGCAGGCATAATCGCAATAGGAGGAACCGGCGCATATACCTACTCCTGGGTAAATAACAGCACCGGAGCCAATGCAGGCAATACCGCAACGGTAACAGGGCTTTGTGCAGGAAGCTATACCATAACCGTAACCGATGCCAACAACTGTGCGGAAATAGCTGTGGCAGACATTACCGAACCGCCTTTATTGGCTGTTACCGCAAGCGGAACCGATGCCCTTTGTAACGGAGATTGTTCCGGAACTTTAACCGGAAACAATGCTACCGGCGGTGTTGGGCCATACCAGTATAGCTGGACCACTTACGGAGCAGGTCAAAACCATGCCGGAGTTTGTGCCGGAACTTACACGTATACCGTAACCGATGCCAACAACTGTAATGCTACAGCAGATGTAAGCATTGGATCACCCCCGGCACTAACGGTTAATGTAGATGCATTAACAGGTGCCACTTGCGGAGCAAACAACGGCTCTATTACCATAAGCGGGAACGGAGGAGTACCGGGTTACCAATATTCGCTCGATAACATTACTTATACGGGAAACAATGCATTCACTTTGCTTGCACCAGGCGTTTATACCGTATACATGCGAGATGCCATTGGTTGTGTGGAATCGGTAAATGCACTGGTAGCTGATCTCGGAGGGCTTTCAGGAACTGCGGCAACCACCGATATCAGTTGTAATGGTTCGGATAACGGCCAGGTAACCATTACAGCAACAGGAGGAACTCCTCCTTATCGTTACGCTCTTAACGGAGGAGTGCTTGGTCTATCCAATGCCTTTACCGGTTTAACACCCGGCAGCCATACCGTTACTATTCAAGACAATAACGATTGTCTATTCCCGGTAAATTTTACCCTCAACGAACCGGAAACGATGGTACTCAATACGAGTACAACTTCCGTTTTGTGTAACCAAAATTGTAACGGAACTGCCACGGTGAATGCCATTGGAGGCACTCCTCCTTTTGCCTATAATTGGGTAGACAATAGCACTGGCGGAAGCGTAGCAACTACTTCTACGGCAACCGGGCTCTGTGCCGGAAATTATACCGTAACCGTAACCGATAACAACAATTGTATCGAAGCAGCAAACGTAGTGGTAACAGAGCCAACAGCTCTGAACATCACGGCAAACGGAACAAACGCACTTTGCTACAGCGATTGCTCGGGAACGTTAACGGGCAATACGGCTACAGGCGGAACAACTCCTTATGCCTACAGTTGGTCTGTTTATGGTGCCGGCCAAAGCCACATCGGAGTATGTGCAGGCACCTATACCTTAACCGTCACCGATGCCAATAACTGTGCCTCCACGGTTGATGTGGCCGTGGCCTCACCACCGGTACTTACGATCAGTGTAGATGATGCAACAAGTACAACATGCGGTTTGGCCAACGGGTCCGTTTCGATCAGTGGTGCAGGAGGAATTGCACCCTACCTGTATTCCGATGACAATGTAAATTATGTCGCTTCCGGATCTTTTTCCGGGTTGGCAACAGGCAACTATACGTTCTATGTAAGAGATGCAAACGGATGCCTTGAAACGGTAAATGTTCCGATCAATGCGATTACTCCTCCAACCGGAACAGTTGCTACCCTAGATGTGAGTTGCAACGGTGCTAATACCGGTCAGATTACGGTTACGGCAACAGACGGAACCAGCCCATACAACTATAGCCTCAACGGAGGAGCCTTTGGTACATCCAACAGCTTTGCCGGCCTTGCCTCGGGAGTCCATATCGCCACCATCCGAGATGCCGACGGATGTACATTTGATATCATTTTTAACATCAGCGAACCGGCAACTCCCATTGTACTGAATACTTCTGTTACTCCCGCATCATGCAGTGTGGCATGCGACGGAACAGCAACCGTATTGGCAGCAGGTGGCACACCGCCTTACGCCTATAACTGGACCAGCGGAACCAACACTACCCATACCACCGTAACCGACCTTTGTGCCGGCAACCATCAGGTTACCGTTACCGATGGAAACGGTTGTATTGCATCAACAACCATAACCATTGTAAACAGCCCTACTTTGGCAGTAATCATTGCCGGTACCAACCCCACCTGTAGTGGGGGAACGAATGGAGATGCAGAGGTAACGGTTACAGGTGGAACCGCACCGTATGCCTTCTCCTGGAACCACGGCCCGAATGCTGAAGATCTAATAGATGTATTGGGTGCCGGATCATACGATGTTACCGTAACCGATGCCGTTGGTTGTGAGGTTACTGCCAATGTGGTGTTAAGTGAACCACCCCCAATTGTGATCTCCGACCCGGTTGTAACCAATGCCATTTGCTTTGATAATTGTAACGGTGCCCTCGGCATTATAGCAAGCGGAGGTACAGGAACCTTGTTGTACAGTTGGGTAAACGATGCCAACGGAGCAGTTGTATCGACCTCCGGTTCCGCAACCGGATTGTGTGCCGGAAGTTATACCGTAACCGTAACCGATGCCAACAACTGTACGGCGAACTATACCGGAGTGGTTAACCAGCCATTGGCCATGAATGCCTCTACTTCTACCATTAACTCCAATTGCGGAGCAAATGATGGGTCGGTAAGTATAACGGCAATAGGCGGAGCAGCGCCATATAGCTATACTTGGCGAGACAGTGTACAAAATATAGCTGGTACTACACAAACGGTGAACAACCTTTTGGCCGGAACTTACACCGTAACCGTTTTGGACAATAAAGGATGTGCATTCCAAACTACTGCCACCATTATCGACAACGCTACCGGATCGGCTACCGCATCAGTTGTAGGGAATGTAAGTTGCAATGGCCTGTGCGATGGGTCTGCTACGGTAACAATGGCCGGTGGAAACGCCCCATTTACATACGCATGGAGCTCAGGGTCCAACCCAACGGCACAAATCGTGAACGGGCTTTGCCCGGACACTCATTCTGTGGTTATAACAGATAATATAGGTTGTGTAACTTCCACCAATGTCATCATTGCAGAACCTGATATCCTTGTTTTAACACCCACTGCCGTTGATGCAAGTTGTTTCGGACTCTCCGATGGATCAGTGGGGGTAACCGCAACAGGCGGAACCATTTCTGTCGATTACAATTACTCCTGGGTAGCCAGTAATACCGGAGCCAACGTAGGAACTACTGCTTCCGTAGCCGGCTTGCCTGCCGGGAGTTATTGCGTTACCGTAACCGACTATAACGGATGTACGGCAAACGCCTGTATCGATATCAACGAACCTACACAAATTGTATCTACTGTTGGTTCAACCGATGCAACCTGCGGACAAAGCAATGGCTCTGTTACTACAAACAGCACAGTTGGAGGTTCGGGAGTTTACACTACCCATATATGGGTGAACGATGCAAATGGGATCAATGTTGGCAATACGGCAAATGTGAATGGCATTCCTGCCGGTTCCTATACCATAACCGTAACCGATAATCAAGGATGTACCGGAACCGCAACCGCCACTGTAAATAACCTGGCAGGGCCCACCGGCCAGATAGATGGGATAACCCATGCCAATTGTAACGGAACAGCAACAGGAGGAGCAACCGTAAGCGCCACCGGAGGTACCACACCTTATACTTACCTCTGGACTCCGGGTAATCTGAGCGGCCCAACACAAACCGGTTTGCCTGCCGGTAACTATAACATATTGATTACAGATGCAACCGGTTGTGTAGATAACGAAACCGTAATCATTAACGAACCCACACCCGTTGTAACGGCCATTTTAACCAGTACCAACCCGTTGGCCTTTGGAGCATGCGATGGTACCGCAAATGGCAACACTACCGGAGGAACACCTCCTTACAACTATACCTGGTGGAACGATACTTATACCAATGCCTTTGGTAATGCATTGAATGCAGCAGGACTTTGTGACGGAACATTCTGCCTTGTAGCGGTAGATGGAAACGGATGTTCCGATACCGCTTGTGTAACACTGACAGAACCCTCAGCCATCCTAACCCCTGTAACAGGAGTTGATGTATCCTGTTCGGGAACATGCGACGGGTCTGTTACCGTCAACGCATCCGGAGGGGTCACGCCCTATACCTATCAATGGTTCAGCGGAACCGTTCCGGGAACTTTAATAGGGAACGAAACCAATCCCACCATCAACAACCTCTGTATAGGCAATTATTATGTAATTGTAACCGATGGAAACGGCATTCAAGCGATTTCTCCGGTAGTAAACATCGGAACACCAACCCCTGTTACCGGAACAATATCAGTCATATCCGATTACAACGGAACCGATGTCAGCTGCTCAGGAGCCTGCAACGGTTTGGCAGAAATTGTGCCCGGTGGAGGCACTCCGGGGTATACCTACAGTTGGTTTGACAATTCTACCCAAATAAACCTTGGTCAGATCACACCAATTGCCAACCAACTTTGTGCCGGAACATACGGGGTTGAAGTAACCGACCTGAATGGATGCAGCGATACCTTTTATGTTGCCGTTACCGAACCAACCCAGGTTACATCAAGCCTCACAATAACAGAAACCAAATGTTTTGGATTATGCGATGGAAAAATTACAAGTAGTACTGCCGGAGGGATCGGGTCATACACCTATCAATGGAACGATCCCGATGCCCAAACCACACCGGTTGCAACAGGGCTCTGTCCGGGTAGTTATGATGTGATCATTACCGATGCAAATGGATGTCAGATAACCGAAACAGGGGTTATCAACCAACCTGTGGAAATGATTCTGAGTAGCTCCAGCGTAGGGTCGAATTGCGGTCAGGCAAACGGTTCCGTTACCTTAAGTGTTGTACAAGGAGTAACCCCCATTAACATCGTATGGGATGCTGCAACCGGAAATCAGACCGGATTTACAGCCAATAACCTCGGAGTCGGATGTTACGATGCTTACACTACCGATGCCAACGGTTGTATCGATACCGTTACCGTTTGTGTACAAGACCTGGGCAGTCCGACACTCACTGTACTCACCGTTACGGATGCAAGCTGTTTCGCTATCTGTGACGGGTTTACACAGGTGCAGGTAACCGGAGGTACAGCGCCATTTGCGTATGAGTGGTACGATGATGACAACAACACATTGGGTATCCAAAACCCTTCAACGGGTGGTTTGTGCACCGGTAACTATCAGATTGAAGTAACCGACATGCATGGGTGTGTAGCTACAACGAATGTTTCGATCGATCAGCCTACTCCTCTTAACCCATCCGTTCTTTCTACCACCGATGTAACTTGTTTTGGTGATACCGATGGAACCGCCACCATACTTGTAACGGGTGGTACCACACCCTATACCTATATCTGGCCCACCGGAAATACACCCGATGCAGGTCACAACTCCGGCCTTGCACCCCAGACATATACGGTTTTGATCCTGGACGAACAAGGTTGCGATACAACCATTGATCTACACATCGGAGAACCATTGGACATTCAGCTGACTACCGGTGCAATTGACGCCTATTGTGAAACAGCAACGGGAAAGGCATGGGTAACCTATAGCAATGATTTAGCCCCAACCCATGTATTGTGGGATGCAAACACGGGCAACCAAACCACCGATACCGCCTTTAATTTGGTTCCCGGAACTTACGATGTAACCGTAACCGATGTGAACGGATGCATGAAAATAGCTACCATAGCCATCGAAAATATTCCTTCGTCAACCATAACGATTTCCGGGCATACCGATGTGAGTTGTACAGGTGCTTCAGACGGAACCGCAACTTCCTCTGTGTTTGGTTCCGGAACTCCTCCTTATTCATACGAGTGGTGGAATGCCACATCGAACACTCCGGTACCCGGACAATCAGGGCTCGCTTTTGATGTAGCCAATGGTTTGGTTGCAGCTCAATATTACGTGATCATGACAGATGCGAACGGATGTGTTTCAGTGAGCGATACCGTAACCGTTCATGAACCGTCTCCGCTTGCCATTTCCATCCCGTCCACAGATATGAATTGCAAGAGTACCTGCGATGGTACGGCCACTGCCATGGTAACCGGAGGAACTCCTCCTTATAGCTATCAGTGGAATGATGGTTTGAACCAGATCACACAACAAGCGCTTGGCCTTTGTGCAGGTTCCTGGAGTGTAACGGTAACCGATGCACAAGGTTGCATCAGTATAGGTGCCACCACAATCAACGAACCGGCACAACTGGAACTTGATTCTACGGTGATGAATGCCAATTGTGGGTTAAGCGATGGATCAGGTTGTGTATTGGCTTCCGGCGGAGTAGGCGGTTACACCTACTTATGGCCATCGGAAGCAGGCGACTCCACCAGTGCATGCGTAACGAACCTTGTTGCCGGAACTTACCTTGTAAGGGTAACGGATGCAAATATGTGTTCGGAGGTTATTCCGGTTGAAATTGGTGATGTAGCCGGGCCTTCTGCTGCCATTGTCGATGCCGGAATGGTTTCTTGTACCGGAGGTAACGATGGTTATGCCGTTGTAGATATGATCGGGGGGCAAGGTTTTTTTACTGCTGAATGGAATACCAATACTGGCAACCAAACCGGTCCCTCAGCTACCAACCTGAGTTCCGGGACTTATTCCGTAAACATTACCGACTCCATCGGTTGTACGGCTTCCACTTCAGTAATCATAACGGAACCATCCCAAATAGTTTTTATTCAAAACCAAACCGACCCCACTTGTGCACAAAGCTGTGATGGATTGGCATCGGTTGCCGTAGCAGGTGGAACACCGCCTTATAGCTACAACTGGTTAAGTAGCAATGGTGCAACCATTTCGACCACCCATTCAGCAGCAAACCTGTGTGCAGGTAGCTACACCGTTACGGTAACCGATAGCCTGGGCTGCACCATCATCCTAAACTATACTTTAATTGATCCGCCGGCAGTTACCGGGTACACCACCGTATCGGATGTAACCTGTAACGGAGATTGCGACGGCATGGTCACAGCCTATGCCAATACAGGGGTGGCTCCTTTTGCATATCAGTGGGATGCGTTAGCCGGCAACCAAACAACACAAATAGCTTCCGGTCTTTGCCCGGGAACTTACACTTGTGTGATTACCGATGCAGATGGATGTTGGATAGTCGTAACGGCATCGATTACCGAACCACTTGCATTAACGTTGGCATCAGGTTTGGCGATTGATGCGGATTGTAATAGCGCATGCAACGGATATGCTGAAGTAGTGGCATCCGGTGGAACTCCTAACTATACCTACACTTGGTCAGGAGGGGTGAGTGTCGGGTCGAATGCCTCTAACTTGTGTACGGGTAATTATATAGTGAATGTATCCGACGCGCAAAACTGTAATGCTCAAACAATCGTTGCCATTACAGAACCACAAGCACTTTCGGTTATCGTTAATGTAACGCCTGTAGGTTGTTACGGAACTTGCGATGGGATGGCTCAGGCGATTGTAAACGGAGGCACACCTCCGTATTCCTACTCTTGGAACATTCCCGGATTCCCGACAACTCCAGTTGTGAATAACATTTGTGCAGGAACCTCCCATGTAACCATAACCGATGCCAATGGTTGTGAAGTGGTTGGAGCTGCGGTGGTGCCACAGCCTACTTTATTGGGCATCAATTACACATCAACCGATGCGAATTGCGGACAAAATAACGGAAATATCTGTGTGAATGTTATCGGTGGTTCAGGGCCTTATACTTTCCTCTGGAACGGTGGTATCGCACCAACAACTGCTTGTGCCGATTCGATTAATTCCGGATGTTATGATGTTTTTGTTACGGATGCAAACGGTTGCGTGATCGACAGTACCATCTGTATCAACAATATCTCCGGGCCGATCATTACTGTCAACGACGTAATGAATGTAAACTGCAATGGCGATCATACAGGCGGTATTACGATCTCAACAAACGGAGGTACTTCTCCTCATACCATCCAATGGTACGACAACGGATCCAATCTTTTGCCTGCCCTCACCAACCAAACTTTAGCGCCAAACCTCGGGGCTGGCTTGTATACGGTTATTGTGACGGATGCTGCCGGATGCCAGGCAAGCCAGGCAGTGAACATTGGCCAACCTTCTGCAGTATCCGCTGCGATCAACACCCAAACCAATGTGAGTTGTTATTTGGGCAACGATGGTGACGCAACGGTGGATGTACTTGGCGGAACCGCACCGTATACGTATAGCTGGAATGGAGGAAATAATCCGACCTCAGCGACCAACACCGGACTGTCAGCGAATACTTACACGGTTACCGTAACCGACATATTTGGGTGTTCTACTGACACAGATGTTACGATTACCGAACCTTCTGCTCTTGTTATTGTAACCGATTCCGTAGTGGATGTTTCCTGTTTCGGGTTGTGTGATGGGGCCATCTTTGTTTCTGCTACAGGCGGAATGCCTCCATACGTTTACACCTGGGCTCCGGATGTTTCCAGTGGTAATGCTGCATTTAATTTATGTACAGGCAGCTATACGGTTCAGGTTGTAGATGCAAAGGGTTGTGTAGCCTTGGCCAACATTGCTGTAAATGAGCCTGCAGCTTTAGTGCTGAGTTCCGATGCTATTCCGTCAACCTGCTCTCAGAACAATGGGATTGGAGCGGTTACAGCAACAGGAGGAAACGCTCCATACCAATGGCTGTGGCCAGATCAAACCACCAACTCCACCAACTTTAATTTGTTGGCCGGCACCCATACCGTACTGGTAACCGATATCAATGGTTGTACTGAAACGATAGAAGTAGTGGTTACCGGCCAACCCTCTCCGGTGATCGATAGCATTACATTTACAATTCCTTCTTGTAACAATGTGGCAGACGGTTCTGCCACCGTTTGGGC
>CALLUQ010000126.1 GCA_938010565.1 uncultured Flavobacteriales bacterium | reverse complement strand
TTAAGGGGCTTGCACCCTCTGAATACAACAGCCTTTGCTGGACGCACATCTGTGCATTGAATGCTCCATCCGGCACCTGTTTTTTTAATTCATCATTGACCGTTTCAATCACCGATCTTTTTCCGGGCAAAATTTTATCCTTGAGTTCCATTGAGGTATTCTTCCTATTGTTTCTGATGGAAGTGACCAAATGGATACCACCTATGAAAAGCAACTCGGTTAACTTCTTTCCAATGTACCCTTTATCCGCATAGCGTTTACCTCTTATTTTTTCCACGAAATTGCTGTTTTTCAACGGAGTTATGTCGCCTACATTCGCTTAAGTAATCACAAAGTTCAGCAATTCCCCTATTTTAATGACGCTCATTATCAACATAGTTAACTGACTAACAATAGATTAATGGTCGGAATCAGATTATAAATACCAATTATACCTTGCAATTGAAGATGTGGACCACACCAAAAACCAAGGCAAAAAATCCTCAGACCAGTGAAATATGTGAACGCTTCCATCGAACCGTACAGGAAGAATTTTACTCCATTGAAGATCTACAAGTTGATTTGGATCAATGGATGGAATATTACACACATTCCGGTAAGCACTGCTATGGAAAAACGCCAAAACAGACTTGGAATAACTCCCTTTATTTGGCCAAAGAAAAATTATTGAAAAGCTTGTCCGATAATTTTAGTAATTTAGAACCACAAGGTGAAGCGGAAGCAAGTTCTGGTGGGGGCCAACTTGTCAGGAATAGCCTTGTCGACCGAAATGATAGTGGGGCAGAAATCGCCCCTATACCTAAAAATCATTTTCGGAGTTTTGTCCCTAAAGAAAACCCAAACTTACAACCTTAATTGTCAGATCAAGTCGAAACTATTACACACCCCAGGGGCTAACGATAACTAAAAGCACCCACTATATGAAAACAAATATTCTAACCCTATGCCTAACACTGTTCGTGGTGAGTGCCATTTGGGTCCAAGCCCTCCAATCCATCAACTACCAAGCTGTGGTAAATGTCACCGAGTGGCTTCAAGAGTTGAAAGGGGAGCAAATTTACTTTGAAGCGGCATTGGGTTCGTGCATAGAGGAACAGGTGCGGCATGTTCCTAACCAATGCCGAAGCCCGGACAGTGCTGACCCTGGCACTGAAGGGCTTATTCAAAACCCTGGACGTAGCCGAGGAAAACGAACTGGTTAAGGGCATTTCCGAACCCCTCACCCGATGCAATGCCATCATTGGAGAGGTGATCAGTACCCATAGAAGATAAATCTACTTTTTTAACATACATTTCTATGAACGCATTCACCAAAAATCACGGTGATTATAATTTGAGTCATTTTGTAAACAACACGGGCGATGATTTATTCGACATCGTGCATCACTACTACGCCTGGCTCGAAGTATCCAAGAAACAAGGGTATCAATTATACCTTGATTATGCCAATACCTCCCCCTCAACCCGCATAGAGATCAACGGATACACTACGTCTCCCATGATCAATCTGGCTTCCTACAACTACCTCGGCCTCTCTTATCGACCCGAAGTAATTCAGGCAGCAGTCAGCGCAGTAGAATACTACGGGCTGGGGGCTTCCGGATCACCCTTGCTCAGTGGTTCTTTGGATATTCATGAGATGCTGAAAACAGAGTTGGCAGCATTCAAACAAGCAGAGTCTGTTCTTTTATTTCCTTCCGGATACAGTGCCAATGTGGGCACCATCTCTGCCCTTGTAGGTAAAAATGACACCGTCATTATCGACAGATATGCGCACGCCAGCATCATTGATGGCTGTATCATGGCTCGTGCCAACGTGAAGTTGTTTCGTCACAATGACATGAATAGCCTGGAGTTATATTTATCGAAAACGCATGGGCGGAAGTTGGTCATTGTAGAAGGTGTTTACTCCATGGATGGCGACATGGCGCCTATACCGGAAGTGGTTGAGTTGTGCCAACGATATGGCGCACGACTCATGGTAGATGAAGCTCATTCTGCGTTTGTCTGTGGTGAGCATGGCCGAGGGGTCGCTGAAAAATTTGGAGTGGAAGACGCCATCGATATTCGCTTAGGTACCATGTCCAAAAGCCTGGGTGGTATGGGAGGATATGTCGTGGCTTCGAAAAAACTTACCGAGTACTTATTTGCCTATGCCCGTGCACAATTGTTTTCATGCGCGATGAGTCCGGTTGTGGCCGGAGGGTTAATTGCCGCGTTGCGCATCGTGAAAAAAGAACCGGAACTACGAGAAAAATTGTGGAACAATGTAGCAATTATGCGCCAGGCCCTACTAGAGTCTGGGGTCAATATGGGTACTTCGACCACACAAATAATCCCCGTGATTGTGAAAAAAAAGGACAACATCTTCGACATCACAAAAGATCTGCTCCAGGCAGGTGTCTATCTGAATCCGGTGATATACCCGGCAGTAAACTTAAATGAACCGCGGCTTCGAATTGCCATTTCGGCTGCTCACGAGCCATCAGAACTAAATCGCGCTGCGGCCCTCATTGCTGACGTGTTGCGAAAACATAAAATCATTTAAATGAATACCTATTATACATTCAAAGAAGCCGTAGGTGCTTTTTTTCTGGCTGACCTCGAAGTCATCAGGCAAAAATTACCGAAAGAATTGACCCCTCTGGAGGCTCATCCGGGCCTTGGCGTAGTTGCCGTCACCGCCTTCGATTTCAGTGAAAGTATGGTTGGAGCATATCATGAGGCGGTCATCTCCATTTTAGTGTCGCCCTGGGCACCGGCAAACTCAAGGATGCCCCACTTTGCCCTTTTTCCTTTTTTTCTGGGCACAGATACCGAAATATCCCGGCGTCATGCTACCGAAAAATGGCTTTTCCCCAGCCATGACAGCATGTTGGAAATAGATTTCCACACCGAACAATCGACGAAAACAGTTTGCGTATCCGACCAAGACAGCAAACTCTTTGAAATGACCGTCATGCAAGATGATGATGCTTCCGCATCTCGCCATTACCAGGCTTTTTCTACGGATAACCAGCATGTATATCGAGTAGATATTGACATAACCGGCGTACTCAACGAGCATGAGCGAGGTGTTGGAGAGATCATTATAGGAGAGGAGGGTGCTATTTCATCATTTCTCCATGCGGCCATTGAAGACCCCATCCCGATCCGGGAGCAATCGATGGACCACGGCACACAGATATTTGATATCCTAAAACATCATACCATAGATCATGAGCAACAGTACTGAAACAGGGTTTGAGGTCAAACCTTTACCTCCATTTTTGCGGCATACGCTCTCTAAGGTAAAGCTGATGCCCGAACATATTATGAAGGCATCGGCTCGCATGGCAAATCTACCTCCCAACTTTCCCGCTCATGTGGAGCAGGCGCTGGAGGTATTGTGTCGCTCCTATACCGATGAAGCCCGCCTACATTGGTTTGGCAAAAAGAATGTTTGGTACCTGTTGAGCAGCGGACTATCCACTTTGCTGCAAATCGAGGAGCAATTCAAACAAAACCCCGACCTGCAAAATACCAAAATCAACCCCTTTTTGGTGGTCACGGGGTTGCCGCGCAGTGGTACTACCTATTTGCACCGTATGCTATCCGCACCGCCAGATGCTTTTGGGATCCCGCTATACCAACATATCTGGCCTCTGAAAATGAGCAGGGTTTATTTTCGAAAATGGCATGTGCAGGCAAATTTCAAGCCCTGGCAGTGGGCAGGTAAACGCTACGGCATGGACAGTATGCATCGCATTCGACCCACACTGCCTGATGAGTGTACTTTTGGGATGAGACTGGCGGCACATTCCATGTTGTATTGGGCGACAGCACCCACCTACCAATATTTGCAATGGTTACTGGAACAGGATCTAAGTGAAACTTATGCCCTCTACAGGAAGGTCCTCATTTTGCACCAGCGCCAGAGGCCAAACCAATATTTAGTACTCAAATGCCCTCACCATATGGCGTATTTGCCTTCATTGGTATCCGCACTGCCAGAAGCACTTATTGTACAGACCCATCGAGACCCGACACAAATCGTAGCCAGCGAAACGAAACTTATCCTGTCTTTACATGCAATGGCTACCCAAAATCTGGACTGGCGTAAGTCTGTTGACCACAACCTTTTGAAGGTCAGCACTTATGCCAGCCGTTCTGTGGATTTTTCCAGATCGAAGCAGGGCAAGCAGGTCTTCCATGCAGACTACCGGAAACTGCTACAGGACCCCAAAAAATTGGTTCAGAAAATTCACCATCACTTTGGGTTGCAGCCTGTGCAAAATGAAGTGATAGCGAACTATATCCACCACAATAAACAGCATAAACATGGCAAAAACCATTATAGTCTATCTCAATTCGATATGGATGAGAAGGCCATTTCCCAAACTTTCCAGTCTTATGTTCATCGGTTTTTATCTTGATCCCTATGCCTAAGAACGAAAACACAACCAAGCCAGGTCGGTGGGCTCTGGTTACCGGGGGAGCCAGCGGAATAGGCTATGCATTTGCATGTGAACTTGCGCAAACAGGCTTGAATATTCTACTGGTCTCCAGAAGGCTGGATTTACTCAAAGCAAAAGCAACTGAGATAAGCACCCGGGAAGGAGTATTTGTCGAATACATTCAGGCAGATCTATCGACGGAGGAGGGCATCCGCAAGACGATATCGGAATCAGATAAGTTTGACATCACATATTTGGTGCTTAGTGCCGGTACTTATGATCAGGGCAGTTTCTTCAGTGCTGTAGATTTTCATATTCCCATGATCATGCTCAACAACGTGAGTGCGGTATCTCTCATCAAGCATATTATGATAAGAAAAACTTCTCATAGCCGGAAAAATTTAATTTTGGTTTCGTCGATGGCTAGTGGCTCTCCGGTCCCCTATTTTTCCCTATACTCAGCGACAAAATCATTTTTGACCAGTCTTGGTTGCTCCTTGTACAACGAAGGCAAGGCACTAGGGATCAACGTTATTACGGTACTACCAGGATTGGTGAAAACCGATATGTCCACAACATTGGCCCAGCGGGAGGTTATCAATTACAAAAAAATGTTTTTTTATCAGCTATCTATGAGAACAGTTATCAAAGGCACCTTAAAAAGACTCGGGAAGCAACCGATATTTGTGCCCGGGATTGGCTATAAGTTTCTCTTCATATTCTTTAGGATATTGCCTGTTCGATGGACCCTAAGCATCATCATGCTTTTTTCAAAGCGATCTTTTGCAGCATACAGGCGTGAGCATGAATTGATCGCTCAGGCAGCACAACGGTGATAGTGGTCCAATCCCTGGTGATCGGCAAAAGGCTGGAAAATGACTCTCCCTGTATAAAACAAAAATCAATCTCCTGTCGAATGCTTCCCGAATGCCGACAATCCGGATGCAATATCTTAGGAAATTTGACATTATTTCGCAACCCCTGTTTAGATAACCCTTCCTTGACGGACAGATGATACATAAAAAGACTTCTTTGTTTACCCCATCCATGATGCTTCTGTGCATGAGTTCGATGATGTTTTTTACAAGTATCAATATGATTGTGGCGGAGTTGCCTACTTATCTGGAGCGCATCGGCGAGAATTCGAATAAGGGATTAATTATGAGTTTGTTTTTTTGGGGGGCTGCCTTGTCCAGACCCCTGAGCGGTAAATTGGCCGACCATATTGGCCGAATACCCGTTATGATCACGGCATCATTGATAGGTGCGCTGGTAGCTATATTTTATCCCCTTGCCATAACGGTAGGCAGTTTTTTCTTTCTTCGTTTTCTCCATGGCCTTTCCATGGGATTCTATCCTGTGGGCTCCGCGGCGTATGTAGCAGATATAGTACCCGACACAAAGATAGGGCAGTCGATGGGCATTATGGGTTTGTTCAACAACCTGGGTACCACATTGGGGTTTGCCTTGGGGCCGGTAATAGCCACTCAGGTTTCAACAACTTTGATGTTTTATATTTCAAGTGTCTTGTCAGCAATGGTTATTTTGCTACTGGTCAAGATGAAGGAACCGCGGAAAAATGTCGCGAGATTAGAGAAAACCTTCTTTAACCTGAAGTTGACCGATTTTTTTGTGCCGAAAATGTTGAAATTTTCGCTGGTTACGATGCTTTCTTCCTTTTGTTTCGGCACGATTTTTACCATTATTCCGGATATGAGTGACCATCTGAAGTTTTCTCATCGGGGGATCTTTTTCTTATTTTTTATCATCAGCACGATGCTTATTCGAGTCTTGGCAGGAAAAACATCGGACAAATATGGTTATCTGCCCGTTTTTATATTCGGTAGCACCTTGGCATTGGTAAGTATGCTGATGCTTGCCCATACTCAAAGCCAAAGTTTATTTCTAACCAGTGGCGTGGTATTAGGGTTGGGTTTGGGTATGTGTCATCCGGCACTCTTGGCCTGGACTGTCAAGATGAGTCCCAAAACGGCTGTGGGCAAAGGCCTTTCAACCACATTGATGGCGGTCCAGATGGGATCCGGGTTGGGGGCATTTGTTTCCGGCTGGATATATGACAACGATACCAACCGATTACCACTCGTATTTTATGTTTGCTCTTTTACACTTCTAGTCAGCATATTGTATTTTGTTTTGCAAGGCAATAAGAAACTTCACAACTTGCCATAATAAAAACCTCGTAATAGCAGAGCTTTTTCAATAAATATCCTTTCTATGTCCCGGATCAATAATAGCAACAAGTATGACACTCTACCATAGGATCTTACTTCAAAATTCCCTTCAATATCAAAAATAAAAGCACTTTTGTTATTCCGGATCATCCGTTAAAACTGCGTTCCGGCATGGCAAAAACACCCCATCTGACTGGAAACGAATATAAGTGCTACATGTACGGATCATGCAGCATTGTTCCGAACTATGAGCAACCACTCACATAAAACTCCTGAAAGTCAACCGGCCACACCATGATCAAATCCCGGTTATTCGTTTTGGGGACCAAACGAGAGTTGTTATCCACCGATCTGGAATACTACAGAACACGAACTGCTAAAACAGCCCGGCCCGGCCCCATCCCGATGGGAGGCCTTGTTACCCTTACTTTTGTATCCGGTGCCGGCGATGATCGGTTGTTGTATGGATTAACTCACAGCCCGGAAGGCGAACTTTGCACATTAACAACCGCTAAAATCGTATTTTACGCCGGAGATCCGGATGAAGTGGTCCTTTTTGAGTACCGGTTGAAGGATGCGGCTTTTGTGTATTGGAAGGAGGAATTTAATGGTACCGGTGAAGCCCCGATGACAGTGACGCTGACCATTTCC
Organism: uncultured Flavobacteriales bacterium; assembly: GCA_938010565.1. GTDB lineage: Bacteria > Bacteroidota > Bacteroidia > Flavobacteriales_D > CALLUQ01 > CALLUQ01. The sequence goes on along the minus strand of CALLUQ010000126.1, from coordinate 49,250 downwards.
GCCGCCATGCAGGAGATCAAAGAAGTAACTTGGATAAAACCCTGGCGGGAAAGCAGAGTGCCTTTGGATGAAAGGACTGCCCATAAAGAAGGGTTGCAAAGGAAAGTTTCGGACGATCGTGGGAAGAAGGAGGATGGGGTGCATTGGAGGGCGTTGTTTGGGGAGGGGTTATTGGTGTACTTAGTAAAGAAGAAAGACTCCGGAAGTTTAAAAATGGCTTGCAAGAAGCATCCATGCCTGAAAGCCCGAATGAGGCCATTCAACTAATTAATAATCAACTGGATTTTGTTGAAGATGCTTTTAGTGGTGTGAAAAAGAACCCTAACGCTGCTCTTATGCCTAATAGAAATGATGGTAGAATGTATGGGATATTGGATGATACATTTGTGAAACGTCATGAAGATGGAAGTGTGACGGCGTTTACAAAAGGTCACAGAATAGAAATTCAACCTAATGGTTCTTTTTCTATATACCTCAACAAAGGGCCTAACAAAGACCTGTTATTTTTTGAAAAGAAATGACATTAGTAGTAAATAAAATAGAGTCTGAACTGATAGAAATTCTTCATTTAGAGGGGTTCAGGTTTGAAATTGAAAAATTTGATTCGGGGGCATCTATGATTGATATAGAAACGAATAACCGATTCTTTTGTGTGCAACTAACAGAAAATTATGCGGGAATATCCGAAATTACAGAAGAAAGCCCTGAGTTTTCTTCTATTCCTGATGAACATTTTGACAATGCGAAAGAACTCAAAACAAGGATAAGTGAAATATTAAATGTAGATTGGAAATAGAATGACGCTAAAGGAAGTACGGCACTTAGACCCGTTGGGAAATTCCTTGGAAGTGTTGATGATGTTTTAGCTAATCCTTCTTTGTTAAATGGAAAGAGTTATGCCCAAGTTCGAGGAGTTCTTAACGGTTCAAAAAGATGGGTTGATGATGTGATGAGAAGAAGCTCCTGAGCGGAAGGTTGGGTTTTCAGAGAAATGAACAAAACAGGGACAGACTTTACAGGTAGAATGATACTATATCACCCAGGTACACCAAGACATTTTGGAGGAGTACCATATCGGAAAGTTTCCAATGGTGTAGGAAAGCCAGTGAAAATCCTTCTTAATTAGATAGATATAGATTTAAAGTTTCAATATAAATCGTTAGTTGAGGGCCTTTGGCTCCTTGCAAGTTCGTATGAAAATCAGTTAGATTATTTGCCTGATTTTGTTGACATCCAAAATGAAGTTGTAGCTGCCTTTGGGGATACGTTCTTGCTACTACCATAGTTGATAGAAGGCGATTTTCTATCCATGAAAGCAATAGCATCAATAGTACGTTGCTTTAATTGGATGGATATGGCAGTGCGAAATGAAAGTATACCGGATTTAGAATCCTTCAAAAGTCATGAGTCTTGGCAGAAGGTTAGATCATTCGCTGATAAAGCCCTTGAAGATATGGGAGAAGAAAAAAAGAAACCCGACTTAAGCCATATTAATTGGGTCGATTAAGAAATAGAAACCTCTGAGAAATCAGGGGGTTTTTCATTTATGGGCGTAAGCCTGTCCAGTACGCCTTCCCCCTCTGGCGCAATCTTTTAGCTCGTGACCACATAAAAAAAAGAAACTATTTTATCTCATTTACAATCATTTACCGATAGATGTATTTGTTCGGGAAAATTATTTTAACACGCTTATTGAAAATTTCAAATACTGTCCGAAAAACAAAGAAATAGTCAATACCCGGAAAAACTACTCAAAGTTTAAAGGCGTTTGCCCCGGCAACTTTAACCAAACATTTGGCCGTTTCCATCCCTACACGTACCTTGAACCCCCATGGCTCTTATAAAAGGCAATAAAAAAACAATAAACGGCTGGGCATTTTACGATTGGGCCAACTCCGTATATCCGTTGGTTGTATCCACCGCTATATTTCCGCCTTTTTATGAGAGCCAAACCACTCGTACGATCAACGGGGTAGTCAGCGATAAAGTCATGCTTTTTGGTTTCGAGTTTACCAATACCTCGCTTTATACTTACGTCATCGCTTTTGCTTTCATCCTTGTTTCCGTTATATCGCCCATTCTTTCCGGTATTGCAGATTACTCCGGCAGTAAAAAACGGTTTTTACAATTTTTTTGTTACCTCGGAGCCCTTTCAACGGGTTGCCTGGGTTTCTTCGATAAAGACCACCTTGGCCTCAGCCTCATTCCTGTCGTTCTGGCGTGTGTGGGGTATTGGTCGAGTTTGGTATTTTACAACGCCTACCTGCCCGAAATTGCCGAAATAAAAGATCACGACCGGGTGAGCGCCAAAGGGTTTTCCATGGGGTACATAGGAAGTTCCATTTTGTTGATCTGCTGCCTTGCTTTGGTGATGTTTACACCTTTTGGGATGGATAAAACAACGGCCATTCAAATCAGCTTTGGGCTTACGATGGTTTGGTGGGCCGGTTTTGCTCAGGTAACCTACCGGGTGCTGCCCTCCAATGTATACGATCGAAAACCGAAAGGCAATATGATCTTTAACGGATTCAAAGAATTGCGATCGGTCTGGAACGTACTGAAACAACACAAATGCCTGAAACGTTACCTGTTTTCCTTCTTCATTTTCAGCATGGGGGTGCAAACCGTAATGCTCATGGCCACCTTATTTGCCACCAAAACGTTAGGCATGAAAACAGATGCCATGATCATCAGTGTGATCATCATTCAGTTTGTGGCGGTAGCAGGCTCCTACTTGTTTTCAACCTTATCCGCACGGATCGGGAACATCAATGTGTTGAAAATAGCCATGACCTTATGGATCGGATGTACCGTTTTTGCCTACTTCATAACGGATGAGAAAGGCTTTTATCTGATTGCTGCTTTTGTAGGCCTTATTATGGGAGGAACACAAGCCCTGTCGCGTTCTACCTACTCCAAACTTTTACCCGAAACTTACGACCATGCTTCCTTTTTCAGCTTTTATGATGTACTCGAAAAAGTAGGGATCGTGATCGGAATGCTTTCTTTTGGATTGCTGGAAGAACTGACCGGAAACATGCGAAACTCCATCTTATCCCTTATGGTATTCTTCTTTATCGGGTTAGTGTCCTTGTTCTTCGTTCCGGAATTGAATCCGGAGTTGAAAAAAAAAACGCCTAAGGCTTAATCGGCTTTGCTTTCCTATTTTCGGCTTATCCTGTTGAGTAATCCGGCACGTACCGCCCGTCGAAATTTATACCTTTACCCAAAAAAATGACTTGCCGTGGTTTATGATGTAACGATAGTAGGAGGAGGAATTATTGGTGCAGCTACGATGTACAAGATGCAGCAACGTTATCCCGGGATCAAAATATTGTTGATCGAAAAAGAAGACCAACTAGCAGATCACCAGACAGGCCATAACTCAGGGGTTATTCACAGCGGATTGTATTACAAGCCAGGTTCCCTGAAAGCAAAAAACTGTGTAAAAGGCCGCCATGAGCTGGTTGCTTTTTGCAAAGAACATAAAGTAAAGCACGATGTGTGTGGCAAGGTGGTGGTCGCTACCCAGAAAAACGAATTGCCTTTCATGGATAAGATCTTCCAAAACGGACTGGCCAACAACACCGAAGGCATCGAAAAAATTACAGGCGAGCAGATCAAGGACTTTGAACCTTATTGTGTGGGGATTGGAGGCATTTGGGTGCCTTGTACCGGGATCGTTGATTTTGTAGGAGCTACGAATAAAATGGTGGAAGTTGCGCTTGCCAGGCAGCCGGAAAGTAAATTGGCACTATCGGAAGAAGTACTCGGTTTCATGGATCAGGACGGACTGAAAACCATCAAAACCAACCGACAAACCTATCAATCCAAATACCTTATTGTATGCGGTGGCCTACAAGCCGACCGGCTTGCAAGAAAAGACAATGTTCACCTGCGAGAACAGGTAGTAGGCTTTCGTGGCGATTATTACGAACTCACCGACCAGGCCAAACACAAAGTAAAAAACCTGATCTATCCGGTTCCGAACCCCGATTTTCCCTTCCTCGGTGTACACTTTACACGCATGGTGAACGGCGATATTGAATGCGGGCCCAATGCCGTATTTACTTTCAAACGCGAAGGATACGGAAAAACGGATTTTAACCTTAAAGATTCCTGGCAGGCACTCACCTATGGCGGAACCTGGAAACTGTTTTTGAAGAACATGTCGTTCGGCATTAACGAATACAGAAGAGCTTTTTCCAAACGACTCTTCCTTAAAACCTTACAACGTCTCATCCCCGAACTTACCATGGAAGATCTCAAACCAGGCAGAGCAGGTGTGCGGGCGTTGTTGTTAGGTGCCGATGGCGATACCCGCGACGATTTCCGGATCGAACACCGTTCCAACAGCATTCATGTACTCAATGCCCCTTCTCCGGCTGCTACCGCTTCATTGGCCATTGGAGACCAGATTACCGAAAAAGCCGAAAAGTTATTTCACCCGGAACAGGTATCAACTTAATTGGAAGTGACCGGAATAACGATCTTGTAGTGCTTCAGGATCTCTTCCCAATTCCAAAGGAAGTGCTCCATAATGCTGTCCATCCTTTGTAGAAATTGCGGATTAGGAACACCCGCCTTTCGGTAGTCGGCACGTTGAAAATCGTTGAGCTTGTATTTGCTGAAAATAGATCTGGATATGGCACTCAGGTTGTTTCGGGAAGGATGGTTGATCCGGGCCATGGAAGCTCTATACTCGTGTACTTTTTTTGCAAACACTTCAAAAGAAAGGCCAAACATTTCCGAAAAAGATCCAAACAAGTGATAACGGATGCGTTTATCGCAAGCAGCATCCAGCGAGTGCTGCATGTTGTTGAGGTTGCCCACCAATAAGATCATCAAAAAATGGCCATGATCGTTGGGGTTAAGGTTCGGGCATTGCACAAACTCCGGCGATTCGTTGATCAACCCGGCCACCTCGGGGTAGCCTTCCTCAACTGCATCCAAAAGGCGATTCAGAAAGGCCATAGACAGTTGATGATCGGTTAGTTTCTTCCTTGTGAAAAGGGTGAGCATAATTTCTGAACAGTAATGAGGAACTCCTTCCCTTAACATGCAAAAATACATACGGAACGATCCGGTTTGAGCATCGCAATCCGTACGGTTATTCACAAAGTTATTCACGATGGCGATCCAAAGCAAGCCCGTGCCGACGGCCTATAGCTTTATACGATACCGGTATGTATACATCGGGGGTCATTTAAACGATAAGGCCCAAGAGGCACTTCGCTCACTTCAGGAAACAGAGGCTCCGTAATAATTTTCCTGATTTTCAGAAACTTCAATAAATAATAGCATGCGCTCCGATCCATACCCGGAAAGAAAAAGCGGATGCATTTGCCTTGCTAAAGTTGCAACAACTCAAATTCTACACGTCGGTTTTTTGCATTGGCATCTGATCCCTGGGCACGATCAGCTGGCTGGTTTTCTCCATGATATTCGATGCGCAGCCGGTTTTCGTTGATGCCTTTTTGTTTGAGATAATTGTAAACATACTCGGCCCTCCGGCGGGAAAGGCCATTGTTGTAACCCAATGTTCCAACAATATCGGTATGCCCGTGTACCACCAGATAATAACTGGTATATTTCCTCATCATACGAGTAACATTATCCAACTCAGCCGTGTAAAGATCAATCGGAACGTCTTTATCAAAATCAAAAAGCACAGCACCAATCGCCATCGATTTCATTTCTACATACGTGAAAGGATAACCCGGGTCGTTCAACATCTTACGGATCTCGGAAAGGGTACACGCACAATCGTTTTCCCGGCGAACCATTTTTACCGATAGTTGATCCAGGTAATAATAAGCATGGTTCCAAACACGGCTGTACCCCTGTTGCTCCATGTTCCGGCGCATTACTTTAAGCATATGGTCAGGCCGGTAATTACCAATGGTTAAATATTGTTCTCCTCCTTTTGCCCGGATGGTATCGGAAACCAGCACCCAGGAATCGGCATGGTGGATCACATGGCCCGGAGGGTTTTCAATCTGCGGAACAAAAGGGAGGATCTTATCCCGTTGTCCTACTACTTTTTGCTCCGAAAGCAAAATGCCTAACCCATCCGACAGGTAATTGGAAAAGTCGGCTTGCGAAACGTAAACTTCAATGCAATATTTCTGATCTTTTTTGAGCTTTTCGGCGAGTTTAACCTGAAGATACTCTCTGTAGTTCCTTTTGCTCGGAGAATAGGTGATCAAACCAATATAGCCTTCGCCTTCGGCCGGCATTTGTTTTCCGAACAGGTTTTCCGGTACTCCTGCATTGTAACTGCAAACGTTGTAATAGTCAACGGTACCGGTGGTGGCTTGTCGCCAGCCATCTACCAATTCCAGCGAACCGTTGGCGTTAAAAGAAACAGGACAGTTCTTAAATTTTTCGAAACTTGCGTTGGGAACTAAGTTCCGGCTTTCCTGGCTCTCTCCCCTTAACGATACCAGCAACAACAGTAAAACTCCATACCAATGCATAGATCAGATTTTTCTGATGACCAGTTCAAGGATCCGATCGCGTTGCCGGCCATTCAAAGGAGGGATAACGGTTTTTCCGAAACCGTTATATAACAGCTTATTCCTGACGCCTTTTGAACGAAGGTAATTTTCTACCTTCCAAAAGGTTATCCCTGATATTTCCTTGTTTTCATCGGCTTTGCCAAAAGCATCCATGTGTAGGACCAACTCTACCTCCAGGCTTGGCATTTCGCGTAACAGGAAAGCCAGTTTCCTTAATTCGGCGTAGGTTTCAGGTTCAACATGTGTCGATTTCAGGTCAAATACCATCTTGTCCATACCCACAACCTGTCCCACCCTAAAGGTGGTCGAATCAAGTTGATCGAGCGCAATTTCAGGGAATAATGTGCCATTCCGTTCTTCGGTACATACCTTGCAGAGGCATGTAAGATCGCGTGCCTTTTTTTTGCTTTTTCCCGAGTTGGCTACAAAAGCTTTACCTTGAAAGGTCTGATAATTCCATTGCTGTTCTTTTTTGATCTTTCCGATGGCAAGCGGTGCTGCTTTTTTCTTTTTATCCTGCTCAAAAGGTATCAGTTTTACATCATCCACATAATAATATGAGAACTGAAATGCCTTTCCGTTGTTGCGAATTTTCCGGTATACGTTTTCGTATTTCTTTCCTTTGTTGGTGCTGAAATTACCGATGGTAAGGTATTGTTCGCCTCCTTTTGCTTTGAATACACCTTTGATATAAACCCAACTTCCGCGGGTACTGATCACCTTTCCGGCAGGTGTTGAAAACTGTGGCTCCACAGCCAGCACGGATCGTCCCTGGCTTTTCAGTCGTTTTTGGGTGAACACGCATTGGATCTGGTCGGTAGCCATCCGGCAATTTTCGGCCAGGGAAACCCACATGCCAAACTCATAAAGATGGCCGGCTGCCAAAGGTTGGATGAGTTCTCCCTGAAGGTATTCGCGGTGGGTGGTACGTTTTGGATCGTCGCCGGGTTTTCCGAAATTTCTGCGGGCAATAAATCCGGCATAAGCTTTCCCTGCGTGAGCATGGATGATACCAGCCCAGTTTTGAGGGATACCACTGATCTTACTACAGGTCATAAAATTATCGGGAGTTGCCTGCGTGGGCGATTCCCAATGTTTTGCGGTGAGATCCGACGGTTTTTCCGACCAAAACTTCGGGCACTTTTCAACGGCTTCAAAACCTGGGTTTTTTACCAGGTTTTGAGCTGTTGTGTGCATTCCGGAGATGCATCCAAGGCCAATGATCAACAAATATTTAATCAAATGTTTTGTGGGTTATTCATTCTTTTTTTCGAACTCAATGCGGCGGTTTTTGGCTTTACCAATGTTTGATCCGCTCGTATCTACAGGCTCTTTGTCATGGATTACTACCACCGACAATCGATCTTCAGCCACCCCTTTACTCAACAGGTATTCCACCACGGCATCCGCTCTGTGTTGAGCAAGTTGGACATACTCGGGTTTGGTTTTTGCTTTTTCGGCTTCTTCTTCATCTATATGCGCTTTTACGTTCAATCTGAACGCAGGGTTACCCATCATCATACGGGCCAGAATATCAAGGTCGCGGTAACCGGCCGATTGGATCTCGGAATCAATAAAATCAAAATAAACGTTTACACTTTCAACGATCTCGGCAGGCTTCAATTCCGTTTCGGATATGGTTTGTGAGCTGTAAATAAATTTAGTACGCGGAGTGGGTTTTTTCACTTCGCAATTGCATTCGTCAGCCGAATTGATCAGGTATACCCGAACGTTGTCGATGTAGAAATAAGACACCGCCACCTGTGGGGAGGTAAATCTTTTCGGACGTTTTAGTTTTAGCGTTGTGGTTTCGGCATTGGTGTTAAAGTTTCCGATGGTCATGTTTTTTTCACCTCCCTTGGCTTCGTATACATTGCATACCGTTTGCCAGATGTCCATTTCACTGATCGGAAGTGCGTTTTTGATATGATGAACCACCGGTTTAAATGCGAGATGGCTTTCATGGTCCATGGCGACCTTCTTTTTTGAGAAGTGGATGCCCATGTTATTGGAAGCATACTTCGAAAGATCAGACAGGCTCACATCCATTTTCACACAATATTTTGCTCCTGTTACCATAGGAGTGGTAAGCGATGTGGTAAGGTAGGAGCGGGGAATTTTGTTTTGATAGGCATACGTTACGATACCGGCATAATAATTCCCTTGATCCACCAGCTGCCGGCCATATCGGTTATCGGGAATCCCGATCAGCGGGTTTTTGGCCTTTGCGGCATACAGATCTGCCTTTACCCCGGTCGCTTGTTGCCATCCTACGGCAACGCCGATCTGTCCCGGTTTTTTTAACCTGCCATCAATGTTTTCGAAATCGCCATTAGCAACCATGTTGTCGAAATCATCCCCTTGTGCCAAAGCACTGGCGAAGAAGCTCATCATCCCACAAAAGAGGAGCATTAATTTTTTCATAACTCTGTTTATTGTTTATACGCTTTTACTGTTTCCACGAAAAGTTTAACCTTCGCAGCATCCACATCAGGGTAAACACCATGCCCTAAGTTAGCGATATGCCTCCGAGGGCCAAAACGCTTTAGCATTTGGTGCGTTGCATTTACAAGTGCCTCATCGTCAGCATAGAGCATACAGGGGTCCAGGTTTCCTTGCAATGTTTTATCGTTCCCCAATTTTTTCCGGGCCATTTCGGGTTGCAAATGCCAATCGAGCCCAACCGTTCTGCAATCCATTTCCGCAATGTCGTCCAACGCAAACCAAGCACCTTTCGCAAATACCGTAACGGGCACTTCCTGAATTTCGGCACAAATCCTTTTGAGGTATCGGGAACCAAAATTCCGGTATTGTTCGGCAGGTAAAATACCGGCCCATGAATCGAACAATTGTACCATATCCGCACCGGCAGCTATTTGTGCTTTTAAATAAGCGATCGTTGTTTCGGTGATCATGTCGAGCACCTGGTGAGACAATCCGGGTTCGGTATACAGCATTTTTCGTGCTGTGGCAAAGGTTTTGGTTCCCTGGCCTTCTACCATGTAGGAAAAAATGGTCCACGGTGCTCCGGCAAATCCAATCACAGGTACCCTGCCGTTCAATGCTTTTTTTGTGCATCGGATGGCCTCGGTTACATACCCCAGTTCGGCTTCGGGATCAGGCACACACAAACGCTTGAGGTCGGCTTTTGATCGGATAGTTTCGTCAAACCAGGGTCCTTTTTTCTCTATCATCCGGTACGGCAACCCCATCGCTTCCGGAACCACCAAAATATCCGAAAAGATAATGGCAGCATCCACCCCCAAAATATCGACAGGTTGAATCGTTACCTCGGCAGCAAGTTCCGGCGTTTCTACCAACGCTTTGAATCCGCTGATCCTGTTCCTGATCTCACGGTACTCCTTTAAGATACGGCCGGCTTGCCGCATCAACCAGACCGGAGTGCGCTCTACCGCCTCTCCACGAGCTGCACGCAGCAGCAAATCGTTTTGTAGCATCATGCCGCAAAAGTAACCAATTCTTTCTGGTCGACGAACTCATAACTGCAAGTGTTGTGCCAGAGTGCAAACGCGGGTGGGTTCAAAAACGATGAATGCCATGAACATCCAAACGGTTATTTTTTACCTGATAGAGAAGAAGTAAGGGAGTTCAAAGCGGTAGACCCCAAGATCACGGTATGGATAAGCACACACGGCAAAAGAAATTAGTTAAAGTACAGTCTGAAAATCAAAGTTTACCGAATGTTTTTCATCTTGTCTTCCACGATCTCTAACGTTTTCATTTGTTCGCCGATCTCTTCTTGTTTTTTCGCCTGGTTTTTTTTGTTTTCTTCAATGGCTTTTTCAGCCTCTTCAATTCTTCTTTTATAGTCTTCAATGGCTTTGTGCAGCCTTTCCTTTTCCTTGATCAGGTTTCCCGCCTCTTTTTCAAGCTTTTCCAAAACCCTTTGTTCTGTTTTTAACGCTTCGGCGATGTTATCTTTGGCGGTTTTAACGGCAAAATCATACAGAAGCGCTTTTATTGCTTTGGCCTGTGCGGGGTGTTGAGCAGAAGAAAGGTAAGCCCCTCCAAGGTCAAACCCAACCACCAATCGGGCATTTACACCGCCTTCTTGCTCTACCCGAGCATAAACATCAAGCGTATTTTCACCCATCTGTTTCAGTTTTGCATCGTCAACAAACATTTCATTTCTTCTGGCAGAAAATTTGCCTTCCATTTTTTTCATCTGGTATTTCCAGGCCTTTTCAACGAAAAAAGAACTGGTATGAGGGATTACAACAATCAACACATTATGGTTGCCATTGTTGATCTTCTCATTGCCTTCCGTCACCTGAATGTTCTGACTAAAACCAACCATTGCTATCCATGAAAAAATGAGGGTAAAAAGCCGTTGTATCATCCATCCCTTGTTTGTGATTAATTTTAAAGATAATACAAAAAACATTCGGCAAGGCAATGCCTGCGCCTATCTGCTCTTTCATAAAGGGATACATTTTCCCATCCACCGGCCCTGTGACATACACCTCTCTCAAGGGGCAAAGGCTTTAAAGAACGTTCACTTCACGCTCCAACAACACCCCGAACTTTTCCTGAACAGAGATCAGAATCTTTTCAGACAGGTCATAAATATGTTGCCCTTTGGCTCCCCCATAGTTCACCAGTACCAAAGCTTGTTTTTTATGCACGCCGCAATGATCAAAAGTACGCCCTTTCCATCCGGCCCGATCGATCAGCCAGCCTGCGGCCAGTTTTACTTCGGTTTCGGAAACAGGGTAAGCCACCATATCGGGAAACCGTGATCTCAGTTCTTCAAATTGCGAACGGGCAACCACCGGGTTTTTAAAGAAACTTCCGGAATTTCCGATTTTGGCCGGATCCGGCAATTTGCGCTGCCGGATATTGATCACCGCCTGGCTGATGGCTTTAATGCTTGTTTTGTCTATCTTCAAACGTTCCAGTTCCGCCTCAATGGCCCCATAGGAAGTATTAAGATCTGGCTTTTTATTCAGTTTAAGGGTTACAGCGGTAATGATGTAACGATCTTTTAATCCTCTTTTGAATACGCTTTCACGATAACCAAACCGGCACGCCGCCTTGTCGAATACTTCTACCTCACCGGTTTGCAGGTTCACCCCTTCCAGAGAATGGAAAACATCCTTTAATTCCACACCATAAGCACCAATGTTTTGCATCGGACCTGCCCCTACACTTCCGGGGATCAGGCTCAGGTTTTCAACACCGGCCCACCCTTTATTGAGGGCATGCAATACAAATGCATGCCAGTTTTCACCGGCACCGGCTTTTACCAGCCAATGATCAGCCAGTTCCTCTACCACATCAATCCCTTTGAGATCGTTTTTTAGTACGATGCCATCAATGTTTTTCGTGAGCAGAATGTTGCTGCCTCCCCCCAATATAATGCGCGGAACAGCAGCATAACTTTTTGTTTCTAATAGTTCCTGAATAGTGGCAACCGAATCCAGCGAAACAAAGTAGCGTGCCGTGGCTTCAAGACCAAAGGAGTTGTACGGCTGAAGGGAAACGTTTTTCTGAATTTTCATCCATGCCAAGTTAACAGGATCAATTGCAATATGCGGGTCTTACTTTCCGAAATAATTAACAAAGAATTGAACAGTATGGCAGATCCCGGGCCTTATTGTAATTTCGAAGCCATGGCACAAGCAAAAAAACAGAAACGGGTGATTGTATCGGTCAGCAATGACCTGAATACCGATCAACGGGTGCATAAAGTTTGCCTGAGTTTACAAAAAATGGGATTTGATGTATGGTTGGTGGGGCGCATCCGGCCGGATTCAAAACCCATGGAAAGCCGTCCTTATCACACCAAACGCATGCGGATGTTGTTCCATGTTGGTGCCACGTTCTATGCCTGGTTCAACCTGCGTTTGTTCTTCTTTTTATTGTTCCGAAAAGCAGACCTGCTCGTTTCCAACGATCTGGATACCTTGCTGGCCAATTGTTGGGTAAAAAAATTCAAGAAAGTCCGCTTGGTATATGATAGTCATGAGTATTTCACCGAAGTACCGGAATTGGTTACCCGGCCCGCAGTACAACGTTTTTGGAAACGCATTGAGCAAAAATGCATCCCCAAAGCAGACGCCATGTATACCGTTAACGATTCCATTGCTTCCATGTACAGCAAGGAATACCAACGCGAGGTAAAAGTGGTGCGTAACCTGCCGTTGAAAAAAAACACCGCGAACCTAAAACCGCGAACAGCCCTGGGATTGCCCGAAAATCGCCCGATCGTTTTGCTCCAGGGAGCCTGGATCAATGTAGACCGGGGCGGAGAAGAGGCCGTTGCTGCCATGCAATACCTGGACAACGTGTTGTTGCTTATTATCGGAGGAGGAGATGTGATCGGCCGGTTGAAAGCAGAAGTAAAAACAAAACAGCTCGGAGACAAAGTGTGGTTCAGAAACAAGATGCCTTACCATGAGCTGGCGCATTATACGGCCAATGCAGATATCGGCCTTTCTCTTGATAAAGATACCAACATCAACTACCGTTTCAGTTTGCCCAACAAATTGTTCGATTATATGCATGCCGGAATTGCCATTTTAGCCTCCGATCTGATTGAGGTCAGAAAAGTACTGGAGCGGGTACAATGCGGTTGCATCGTGGAAGAACACCACCCGAAAGCGATAGCCGCTGCATTGCGCGATATGCTTTCGGATCCCCAACGTTTGGATCAGTGGAAAAACAATGCGAGAACTGCCGCCGGTAAATGGTCGTGGGAAGAAGAAGAAAAGGTATTGAAGCAGCTTTATGGAATAGCCGATTAACCCCTGTTTGGCTTGCTTTTACCGATCCGGATGCGGTTTCGTCCTTTTTCTTTGGGTTTATCCGTCTTGTCGTCCAACGCAAGCAAATATCCCAGTTTATAAAAATCAAACCGTTTAAGGTTGGGCTGATCCGACATCAGGTTGGCAATGACCTTATGCTCGTTTTTAAGGAAACTTTTCAGAATGGCGCCTCTCATTCCGAGTTTTTTGATGCGCTTGTAATAGCGATAGATCTTGATGTCTTTACTGAGTTGCCCTTGCTGGATCAGCCGTAGAAGATTGCTTACACCCTCTTTTGTTTTTTCCAGAAATTCACCTGCTCCTTCGAGGCCAATGTGATACAAAGGATTGTCAATGTGACGGATTCGGATGTTTTGTCTCTTCAGTTCCAATCCAAACAACGTATCTTCATGTCCGTAGCCAATCAGAGATTCGTCCAGTTTTATGTTGAGGTACACCTTGCGCGGGATAACAAAATTATTGGTCATGAAGTGCTTATACGGGTTCATCTGACGGGTTTTACAATCGATCATTTCCCGTTGAGTGCCATAATACCACCGCAAGTACTCCGAAGGATCTTCGGGCGGATTGGCTTCGTATACCCGGCCACCGTAAACCAGGTGTTCGCCCAGATGTTCGATATAAGTCCGAATGTAATGGGAACTGGCGGTTTTTGAGTCACAATCCATAAACAACAATTGTTCGTATTGTGCCGCCTCAGCCAACATATTTCTGATTTTCGAACGGCCGGCATTTTCATTCAGTTCCAGATAGGTAACATGCTCCAGATCGCCTATGCTACGGTTTTTGTTTTTGAACCCCGGAAGCGAATCATCATCATAACAAAGAATTTCGAAAGGAATGGAACAATCCGTTGCCTGTTGGTGCAAATTCCGAACAAGTGCACGGATATCAAAATTATAGATCGGTATCAAGATGGCCAACATCGGCTTATTGGGCTTATATTATCTTTGCTTCTAACGCTTGCAAGGTTTCGTTTTCACATCGTATTGTTCTTGAAGGAAAGTATTGCAAGATACTATAATCGTGGGTAGCCATCAAGATCGCACGGTTTTTTTCGCTGATGCTAAAAAGCAACCGCATGATATCCCGAGTAGTCTCCGGATCAAGGTTTCCGGTAGGTTCATCGGCGAGGATGAGTTCCGGATCGTTGATCAATGCCCTCGCTATGGCCACGCGTTGTTGCTCTCCGCCCGATAGCTGATGGGTAAATTTATACCCCTTGGTACTTAAACCCACAGCATCGAGCACTTCTTGTGTGCGTTCCTGCATTTTCTTTTTGTCTTTCCAGCCGGTAGCCTTCATCACAAATAGTAAATTTTCTGCCACACTTCTGTCGGTGAGTAGCTGAAAGTCCTGAAACACAATGCCAATCTTTCTTCGCAGCAAAGGAATCGCTTTTCTTTTAAGCAACCGAAGATCAAAACCCACTACTTCTCCTTCTCCTTCCTCAATGGCCAGATCGCCATAGATGGTTTTCAAAAGGGAACTCTTCCCCGAGCCGGTTTTTCCGATCAGGTAAACAAACTCTCCTTTCGAAATGCTCAAATCCACATGGCGGAGCACCAATTGGTCTCTCTGACTAATGGTACACGCATTCAGTGATATGACTTGCTTTCCGGTCATTTTATCATCTCCTTATACCGGCCTTATCCCAAAATACCAATGGGATTGGCCGGAATATTTCACACTTCCCGTACAATAATAATTTGTGCCATGAAGTTATTTTATCACGATTGTTTTCCCATACTCTCCGAGGTTTTATTTGTAAACAAGCCTCTGTTAATAACTTCATTGTTTTGCAAGATCTAACTCTCCTCAATAGGCCTAACTTTATTGGATTATAATCGATAAAAGCGGTCGAATTTTCATGTATGCCCTACCGTGTATTCCTACATATCATTTTCCTGCTGGCCATTACCAGCACACTTCAGGCACAAAGGACTGAAATTTTCTTTGATAAGAACGCCGATTTCCGCAATGCACAAGACCTTTTCGATAAAGAAAAATTTGGTGCTGCCCGAGAAGCATTCAAACGGATCGTTTTAAGAATAGACGATCCCAATGATGAGGTACGGGTGAATTCGGAATACTACAACGCTTTGTGTGCCCTGGAGTTGTTTAACAAAGATTCGGAAACATTGCTGAGTGATTTTATTCGTCGGCATCCGGAAAGCCCACGCATCCATTCGGCATTTTTTCAACTGGGTCGGTATCATTACCGCCGTAAAAAATTCAAAGAGGCATTATACTGGCTCGATCTGGTAGATGAATACAAACTTGAGAACAAAGCGTTGGCCGAGTTTTATTTCAAAAAAGGTTACAGTCATTTTAAATCGGGCCACACCGATAAAGCAGATCAATACTTTTATCAGATCAAAGAGGCCGATTCCGATTACCGCCATGCCGCATTGTATTTCCATGCGCATATTGCCTATGAGAAAAAAAAATACCAAACCGCATTGGAAGGTTTTAAGAAATTGACCGGACATCGGAGTTTTGGTAAAGTGGCGCCCTTTTATATTGCTCAAATCTATTTTCTGCAAGAAAAATACGATGAACTTATTGCACATGCTTCTGCAATTATCGATACGGGGAATGTGAAAAAAGAAGCGGAAATCGCTCGCCTGGTCGGAGAAGCACATTACCTGCAAAAACAATACAAAGAAGCCATTCCTTATTTCGAAAAATACGAGCGTAAAACAGGATTGGCATCGCGTACAGCCCGTTATCAGCTAGGTTTTTCGTACTACAAAAGCGGGGAATGCAAAGCATCGCTCGAACACTTTAACCGGCTAACAGACCGCAAAGATACCATGGCACAGCTGGCCTACTACCACATGGCCGACTGCTACCTGCAAAACAACAAAACCGCTGCCCGGAATGCTTTCCGCGAAGCTTCCAAGATGGCTTTTGATCCGTATATCCGGGAAAATGCCCTTTATAACTACGCCAAATTGAGTTATGAATTGGACAACAACCCGTTTAACGAGGCCGTGCTGGCATTTGAAGAATACCTCGAAACCTACCCTAACTCCACACACAAAGAAGAGGCCTACGGTTATTTGCTCAACGTATACCTCACCACCCATGATCATCAAAATGCACTGGCTTCGCTGGATAAAATTCCGGGCAAAGATCTGCGACAACAAACGGCCTATCAAATGGTCGCTTTCAACAGGGGGGTGGAGTTGTTCAACAAAAAAAAATATACCGACGCACTTGCTGCTTTTAACAAAGCACACGCCTACAAGGTGAACCGCGAAATGAGTAACAGCACATTCTATTGGAAAGCCGAAACCTGGTACCGGATGAAAGAATACGAAAATGCCATTGTACAGTACATGAATTTTCAAAAAGCACCCGGGGCCATTTTACATCCATATTACAACCTGTCGAATTACAACATCGGATACGCACAGCTGAAGAAAAAGCAGTACGCGGGATCCATCCCTTGGTTCCGGAAATATACATCCGCTTATAAAGCCGACGATCGCAAACGATTGAACGATGCTTACCTCCGCATCGGGGATAGCTATTACATTGGCCGGAATTATGTCGATGCCCTGTTTTATTATGATAAAGCCATTAAAATTCGTTTGATCAACACCGATTATGCGCTGTTGCAAAAGGGAAAATGTTACGGTTTAAACGGAGATAAAAACAATAAGATCAACACCTTAAAACAACTAATAAATGAGTTCGATCACTCCAGATATATGGTGGAAGCCAAATTTGAACTGGCAGAAGCCTACCGTTTGAACAACCAAACCAACCAGGCCATGAACCACTATCATCAGGTAGTGCGCGAATTTCCTGCCAGTTCAAAAGTAAAACCGGCTTTGCTTGAAATCGGCCGCATTCAATACCAAAAAGGCCGCACCAAAGATGCCATCCAAACCTTGAAACGCATCGCCTTGGAGTCCGCCGCGCTGGCTGAGGCAGACAATGCACTGAAATTCCTTAAAACCATTTATTCCGACATCGGGGAGATCAACGATTATGTTGCTTTTGCCCAAACCCTTCCTTATATGGAAGGGTTGGATCAATCGCACTTTGATACCCTTTCCTACGAAGCGGCTCAGGTCTTTTATTTTGATGAAAAATGCGGCGAGGCCGTCGCAGCCTTTACGGATTATCTCGGGAAATACAACCATGCGATCTTTGAAGTGAATGCGCGTTATTATCGCTCGGTATGCAACTACAAATTGGGTGAGAAAAAGAAAGCACTGGAAGACCTGAACTATGTGGCCGATCTGCCTTCCAACATCTTTACGGAAGATGCTTTGTTGTGGGCTTCGCGCTTGAATTATGAGTTTGAAAACTACCCGGAAGCACTGGCCGCTTATGCAAAGCTGGAACAGATCGCTCAAAACAGCGAACGGTCTTTTGAAGCGCAAACGGGCCTCATGCGGTGCTTTCGCAAACTGGGCAACTGCACCTCAGCCCGACAATATGCCGACCAGGTGCTGGCCAGCGAAAAACTGAAGAACGAACATGAAATGGAGGCGCATTTGGTGAAAGCCATGTGTTATTTCGAAACCAACCAAATGGCCATGGCTTATAAAAGCTTTAAAAAAATAGCCGAAGGAACAGACCGGGAAATAGGAGCAAAAGCCCGGTACCAGATGGCACTGATCCGACATCTGGAAAAACGGTATGACGACTCTGACAAAGAAGTTCGGGAAATGATCAAACATGAACCGACTTATGACCATTGGATGGCGATGAGTTTTCTGATACTAGCCGAAAATGCCATTGAAACCAACGACCTTTTCCAGGCAAAAGCCACCCTCCGGAGTGTGATCGACCATCACGAAGGCGCTGAAGTAGTAAAAAAAGCACAGGAAAGATTGGATGAGATCATTGCGCAGGAAAATCAGGAGAATGGCGAAAGACAGATGGAGAACTTTGAGGTGGAAATTGAAGGAGGAGATCCAAAAGACAAAAGCCTTTTTGATGAAAAGGACCGGCAGCACTCACCCGGCAAAAAAAACGACAAAGAAAAAAATGCAGGTTCCGATAACCACAAACCTGATTCGCCCGATACTCCCGAAAACCCGTAGTAACAACCCAAAAGAATGATAGCGAGCAGGCACATAAAAACGGTTGTTCTGATGCTAACTTTGGTTGGCACAGGATATAACAGCGATGCACAAAACGGAGGCACCACCGGCACCGGGGATGATGTGCCCTCAACGACTGTAAATGTAGTATCCGTAGTAGAGCTTTCGCTTCACGATGCCTTTAAGATCAACGAGGAGATCGGGATCATCGATTCGGCCATTCGAATACCCGGCGTCACGTATGAAATATTGCCTGTGCAAATGCCCGCTACCTTTCATACCGAAACGATCAAAGCGGCCAACCTCACCGTAGTTGAAAAACTGAACAAACTGTACCGGGGCTACATCAAAGCCGGAGCCGGAAGCCATCTGAACGGACTGGCAGATGTGTATTACAATGAAGACCGCAGCCGCACCAGGCAATGGGGCCTCCGTGCCCGGCACTTTACTTCATCCGGTGGCATAAAAAAGTATGCACACAGCGGATTTAGCGATACCAAATTGATGATGCAAGGCTATCGGTTCATGTGGGAACATCGCTTAAGCGGATCTTTTGAATGGGATCGGAATGTCCATCATTTTTATGGTCTGCCAGCAGCAGATACCATGGCCGTAAAAGACAGCATCCGACAGCGCTTTCACCGCTTTCACATACATGCGGACCTGTCGAGCTTTTTGCAGGATGACAACAAATTAAATTATAGCGGCGGTGTAGATTATTATCATTTTGGAACATTGGAAAATGCCTCGGAACACCACGTTATTTTGCGCGGCTCCGCCGTTAAAAAACTGGAACATCAGGATTATTTCGGAGGAAGAATAAGCCTCGATATCAACACGTTTCGGCCGGTGGGTTTGCAGGCACTTTATTCCGACACACCTACACCTGTAGATCCCGATTATTCGGGTTCAGCCATCTTTAAGATCAACCCCTTCTTTAAAACGGAACACAAAAAGTACAACCTGCATTTTGGTGGGGTCATTGCGGGGTATATTGAAAGTGTAGGCGACTTTTTTTTCTATCCCGATATCGAAGCACGCTACAGCCTGTTTGATGATATTCTCATTCCCTATGCAGGACTGAAAGGAGATCTGGAACGGAACAATTTCCGGACACTGGCTGACGAAAACCCATTTGTATTGGCCAACGTTGAGCTGCGGCCTACCCGGGCTCCCTTTCACCTTTACGGAGGCTTCCGAGGAACCTTCAGCTCACGCACCACCTTTAACACCCGTGTAGCCCTCTCGCGCCAAAAAGATTTTGTACTGTTTGTAAACGATTCTCTTTTTACAGCAGGCAACCAATTTAATGTGGTGTACGATGCACAAACAGATGTTTTAAACATTACAGGCGAAATCGCCTATCAGCAAAATGAAAAACTGCGCATGCACTTACGGGGCGATTTTTTTAATTACAACCTTTCGGATGAAGAAAAAGCCTGGCACCTCCCGGATTACCGGTTTACTTTGGGCATCCATTACGATTTGAAAGATGCGATCATGGTCCGGAGCAATATTTTTGTGAACGGAGCCCGTTACGCCCGTGTAAGCTCCTCTGCAGAAGGCGCAACAGAAAACAATAGCGTTTATTTTCTTAAACTGAAGCCCTATGTGGATGCAAACCTCAGTGTAGAGTACCGGTACACCAAGCGGTTGTCTTTGTTTCTTGACATCAATAACGTAGCCGGCCAACGCATTCACCGCTGGCACAATTATCCAACCCAACGTTTCACGGCAATGGGTGGGTTAACTTGGTCCTTTTAAACCGCTTTTCCACACCGGGTTTTAAGAAAACAGACCCCCCGAACAAAACTTGATCACAACAGACCAAATCATTGTTAATAACCGGCCTTCATTGTTAATAAATAGGCTGGCTTTCCGGTATGAACAGAAGGGAAAAAGAAGCCGGAATGGTACCTTTGTATGATGCGCTTAAATGTGCGTAAAAAACCTGTTTTATGAACGAAGAACAAAAGGCATATTCTGCAGACAGTATCCAATCCCTGGAAGGGATGGAACACGTGCGAATGCGTCCGTCGATGTACATCGGTGATATAGGGACCAGAGGCCTGCACCACTTGGTATATGAGGTAGTAGATAACTCCATTGATGAGGCCCTGGCCGGTCATTGCAACGAGATCAATGTCTGGATCCATGAAGACAACTCTATCAGCGTAAGCGATAACGGCAGGGGCATACCGGTAGGGTTGCATAAAAAGGAAAACAAATCGGCACTCGAAGTAGTGATGACCAAAATTGGTGCCGGTGGTAAATTCGATAAAGATTCTTACAAAGTTTCCGGAGGTTTGCACGGCGTAGGCGTTTCTTGTGTGAACGCCCTTTCCGAATACCTGAAAGCTACCGTTGAGCGGGAAGGAAAAATGTACATGCAGGAATACGAGCGTGGCAAACCAAAGGCCGATGTGGCAGAGGTAGGCAGCTCCGATCGCCGTGGTACCAGCGTAACTTTCAAGCCCGACAGCACCATCTTCGAAACCCTGGAATACAGTTTTGAGACCTTGCAAAACCGAATGCGTGAACTTTCTTTCCTGAACAAAGGCATTCGCATCGGCCTTACGGATGAACGGGTTAAGGATGAAGAAGGCAATCCCCATCACATTGAATTTTTCTCTGAAAAAGGCCTGGTTGAGTTTGTTTCTTTCCTGGATGAAAGCCGCATACCCATTGTCGGGGAGATCATTTCGATGGAAGGCGAAAAGAATGGTACACCCATAGAAGTTGCTATGGTATACAACAACTCTTTCTCCGAGAATATCTATTCTTATGTGAACAACATCAACACCTATGAAGGGGGAACACACCTGAGTGGTTTCCGGCGCGGACTGACGCATACCTTGAAAAAATATGCCGAAGAATCGGGCATGTTGAACAAATTGAAGTTCGATATTTCCGGAGATGATTTTCGGGAAGGACTAACGGCTGTAATTTCGGTTAAAGTGCAGGAACCGCAGTTCGAAGGGCAAACCAAAACAAAACTAGGCAACCGAGAGGTTACCGCATCAGTAAGCCAGTCCGTTTCTCAGATGTTAACCAATTACTTGGAAGAACACCCAAGAGATGCAACACAGATCGTTCAAAAAGTGATTCTGGCGGCCCAGGCCCGGCATGCAGCACGCAAAGCCCGCGAGATGGTTCAGCGTAAAACGATAATGGGCTCTACCAGCTTGCCCGGCAAACTCTCCGATTGTTCATCAAAAGATCCGGTGGAATCGGAAATCTACCTCGTAGAGGGCGATTCTGCAGGCGGAACAGCAAAACAAGGCCGCGACCGTTTCTATCAGGCCATTATGCCATTGCGGGGTAAGATCCTTAACGTGGAAAAAGCCATGCATCACAAAATCTTCGAAAACGAAGAAATCAAAAACATTTATACGGCACTGGGAGTTCGGGTAGGCACCGAAGAAGATAGCAAAGCACTCAACCTTGAAAAACTACGTTATCACAAAGTAGTCATCATGTGTGATGCCGACGTGGATGGCAGCCACATCGAAACCCTGATCCTTACCTTTTTCTTTCGCCACATGCGCGAACTGATAGAGTTGGGATACGTTTACATTGCTACTCCTCCGCTTTATCTGGTGAAAAAAGGCAAACAAGCACGTTATGCCTGGGACGACGATCAACGCGATAACCTGATCCATGAGCTTAAAGGCGCCGGAAGCGAAAGCAGTGTAGGCGTACAACGTTACAAAGGGCTTGGCGAGATGAATGCGGAGCAACTGTGGGATACTACCATGAATCCGGAGTTTCGCACCCTCCGACAGGTAACCATTGAAAATGCACTGGAAGCCGACCGTATCTTCTCCATGCTGATGGGAGATGAAGTACCCCCCCGCAAGGAGTTCATCGAAAAGAATGCCAGATATGCCAACATTGATGCTTAGAAACATCTGTATTGGTTGATACGCTCCCCCATAAAATATAAAAACCGCCTGTTGACATCAGCAGGTGGTTTTTTTATATGAATACCCGAAGCTTCAATCCAAATTATCGGATCACAGTAACATAACCTATTTTTTCAAAACGTTTGTTCTCTTTTTGTGTTCGTGCTCTGATCTTCCATGTATAAACTCCCGAAGGTGCTTTTTCGAAATCATTCACCAAACCGTTCCATGCATCTTTTTTGTTGACCGTCCTCCAGATGATGTGCCCCTGACGATCAAAAACATAAAACTCAAACGCATGGTCGCTTACATTCTCTGCAGCCACGTAGAAAAAATCGTTTAAACCATCGCCGTTGGGTGTAAATGCATTGGGAGCATAAACCAGAAGGCCATTTTCAACCACCACTTCGTCAAGGTAAGAATCCGAACAATTGAATGCATCCCATACGGTAAGCTTTACCTGGTAATGAGCGGAAATGCCCGGAGCGAACTCGAACGTAGGGTGCATTTCTTCGGAGGTGCCGAGGCCATTAAAATCCCATAAATTTGAAACATTCCCGACAGACCCATTGTGGAAGTCGATTTTTGTTTCAAAAATATCGGTGGATGGAGGAGTAGCCTCAAAATACGCATCCGGATGCGAACGGACACGGATCAATTTTGGCAGATCTCCGTTCACCACACAGCCTTCGACTGTGGTAATGCTGAGGTTCACATCAAAAGAGCCGGCGGTATGGTAAGTATGTTCGGCGAAGGGGGAGGTCTCGTGGACGATCGTACCGTCTCCAAAATCCCAGGTTACACTGCTTACGGGAACATTGGTGGTATTTTGGAAGTGGATCAAACCGGGAAACAAACAAACTTCATTGGTGTCTGACACAAAAGTTACGGAAGGCAGTTCGTAAATCGGAACGGTGGTACAAACCATTGCCGGAGAGGCCTCGCATCCGTTATGAACAGTAGCGCAATATTGCACAGTATGATCATCCCAAGGGTAAACCACAACCGATGAGTCGGATCCAATGGCGGAAGTACCATCTGACCAGGAGTACATAAAATCGCTGCCATCGCCACCAACAGCGGCAACGGTCAGAACCGAAGAGTCTCCGGGGCAAATGGAGTCCGGCGATTGGATAAGTGCGGTAATGCCAGGGTGTAATGCTACATAAACACTGTCGTAAGCAGAAGCACAGCCATCCTGATCGGTTGCCTGCACCCTATACCAGGCATTCGCCACAGGAGAAACAGCATGTGGCCCGTTACCGATTAAGCTTTGATTCCAGGAAAAATCATACGGGGTACCGGAGCCTCCAGAAGCAACCGCATCGATGGTGGCTGTTCCACCCAAACAAATCAGCGTATCCGTACTTGGAGTAACCACAACAGGAGAATTCCCGTTGATTACCACCTGCGATTGCGTTGAACATCCAAAGCTATCGGTCACCACCACCTGATAGGTGCCCGCTACAACATTCGTTATTACATCGGGGCCAGGGCCTGTGGAAGTCATCGTATGCAATACCCCGCCACCTGCATCTGTAATGTCGTATCTCCATGGAGGGCTACCCGAGTTGGGAGTAACGCTAACAGTTCCGCTTGCATTTTGAGTGCAAATGGGATTGGTATGGGTAACCGTGGCAGAAGAAGCGGGAACAACCGTTATGGTAATGTGATCAATCAGGTCATAATTCCCAGAATTACCCGTTCCTCCGCAAAGGGCCGCAACTTCCGTCCAATAGGTGGTGGTGGTGGTGGGAGCAACCGTGATGGAATTGCCGGTTCCTATTATGGTGTTGTTAGAAACTTCCCTCCAGTCAAACGCATTGTTGTTTGAAATGATCCTCAGGAATGGAATGGAATTAATCGTATACGAATTAGGGCCATTGGGCACCCATTCCCAGGCATCCATAGAGGCCTCCCATTGCTCGGGGTAATTTCTTCCCGAAACCACATCCGCACGTGTTCCGGAGTCATTATGCGTACCGTGAATGGCAGGGGTGATAGTATTGGAATTGGAGCAAAGCATTTTGTTTTCCAAATGGGTTTCAATGCGGTTACTGCCTTCATACAACAGAACAGCAGAACAGAACTTATTAGCATTACAAAGAAACATGGGTACCGAAAGGTAACGAACGACAAAAATTCGGTTGGGTGCTGTTCCGATCGTTCCGTATTCAATCACCCCCCCCGCTCCCGGGTTAATATCCTGATAAGGGCACATAATGGCATTGGTAGGCAAACTGGCATTCGGAATGGGAACGTCGAATTCCCATTCCGAAAACAAGCCGGCCTTTGTCAGATCAAAAGTGATGTAATTGTTGGAGGAAAGCAGGCATTGTGTGTATGGGGTACCGTAAAAAGAGAAGCTAAACCCCAAATCAATAACGCCCGAATATTGGTCATCAATAAGGGGAATTTGTTGCAGGCTATTAAAATCGAAATTATTTCCCGGAACGCCATAGGAAGCCGTAAGTGTAATGGATTGGCCCAGGCATATTGTGGTATCAGCCCCTATATTGAGTTGCCCGCGGGCCGGCAGCATTGCCATGAATAGGAATCCCACGGCAATTGCCCTCAGTACCCTACTTTCGGACACGTTCGTTTTGGCAGAGTTCATGTGTTAGTTCATGTGTTCTGGTGTAACGATATACGGGAGAAAGTAATTCCGCTATTTTCCTGCAATACGCGTATATTGCAAAAAAATGGCCGTTCCATATTTACGCCAATTACCAACCCCTAACCACCCGTATAATTCCACGTTATACAGATGGCAATTGCAACAACAAGTAAATAATTAATTACGTTAAAGTTACTTAAAGTTAACGAATTAACAAATATTCTCGCCTAAATTTGAAAATTCGATCCCGATCTTCGGAAGATCCGGTATTGCATTATTCCGACGGGGCGGCGTTATGTATCCGTAATCGGGTGAAATATTTACCCTTTTTCGCAACGCAGAAAAGAGGTCTCCGGATATAAGCTTTCCGCTTGTTGTTGCTGTTCTGCTGCTAAGGTAGGGGTGCGGAAGCTAAAAACGAATGGGGCCTTTGTAAAAAAACAGAACCCTGAAAAACCGATACAAATCCAACCATTGGTGCGGATAAAGCGGTTTTGTATGCGACATTGCAACGTGCCGTAATGCGGGCAGCGGGGAAATGCAGAAAACGATAAGCACATCCTATCGGTTGCAAAAAAACGACTTTATTAGAAGAGGTTTTTACAAGTGTTCCCTATAATGCTTCCCATCCTTAGAATAGGAACAAATGAGATTTAAGCTGCATGAATGTGACAACATCCGGCAGGTATGCAACGGATCGCTTTTTAATGCAACGGAACTGAAAAGTTACCGTTGCATTTTTCTTTTGGTAGACCAAATCCACCGGCACCTGTTTTATCGTGCAGCTTTATTTTTTGTGTTACGGTTTTGCAACCGTAAAAAAGGAGGAATAAAACCTTTGTGATGAAATAGACCGCCAACGGCCATAAAAGCCAGAACTTTTATCCGTAACGGAACAGGCTTTCAACAAAAAAAACCATTGGTTTTATCTGCCCATATCTATATACCGATGAGCGGTGCAACTTCGGAACGATCCAGTTCCGTTTGCACAAAAGCGGCCAACTCATGAACATAATCGCGTGAAAAATCGAAAGAAATACCCGCTGTTTTATAAATTTCACCAATGCTTTTGGTGTATCCCAGTTTTAGGGCATCTATGTATTGACTGATCGCTTTATCGGGTTGCTGTTTATAGTTGCGCCAACAAGCCAGAGCCCCCAATTGTGCTATTCCGTATTCGATGTAGTAAAAAGGAAGTTCAAAGATGTGCAATTGCGCCTGCCAACGAAAATTGCGGAAGTGTTCCAGTCCTTTGTAATCGACCATACCGGTTTCAAATTCAGAAAAAATACGAAGCCAGTTTTCCCGGCGTTCTTCTACCGTATGGTTGGGGTTTTCGTAAATCCAATGCTGGAATTTATCTACGGTAGCCACCCATAACAAAATACCAAAAACCTCCGACAATTGTTTTTCTCTGGCCCGCTTCAGGTCTTCTTTGTTTTTGTAAAAACGTCCCCAATGTTCCATGGTGAACAACTCCATGCTCATGGAGGCCAATTCGGCTACCTCGGACGGGGGCACCTTAAAGGAAGCCAATTCCAGATCACGGTTAAGGAAGGAATGCACCGCATGCCCTCCTTCATGCATCATCGTGGTTAAGTCGCGTTGTGACCCGACGGAATTCATAAAAATGAAAGGCACTCCTACTTCGAGCAAGGGGTAATTGTACCCTCCCGGAGATTTTCCTGCTTTGGACTCCAGATCCAGATACCCCATCTCTTTCATAGTGGCAAGGCACTGGCCAAAATACGGGTGTACCCGATGAAAAATATCAATCGTTCCTTTGACCAACTCTTTTTCATCTGCAAAAGGCCGAAGCGGATCTTTTCCTTCCGGATCAAAATCCAGATCCCAGGGCTTGAGTAGATCTTTTCCTAAACGCCTGCATTTATCCTGGTGTAACATTTTGCTCACGGGAACGATCTCGGCGGCTATACTTTTGTGAAAATTGAAACAATCTTCTTTGGTATAATCAAACCGTCCTTTGGAGTCAAACATATAATCCCGATAGTTTTCGTAGCCTGCATTCAAAGCAATCTGGTGGCGGATCTGCAACAGTTCGGAAAACAGATCATCCAGCTTGGCATAATCCTGATAACGGCGGTTCCATGTTACTTTGTAGGCTTTTTCTCTAACCGAAGCTTCTTTTTCCAGTAAAAATTTGCCTGCTTGTTGCATGGTGAGTTTCCGGCCTTCCCACTCTACTTCCATTGCGCCACTAATGACGCTATATTCACTGGATTTCTGCTGCACTTTAATTTGGAGCGAAACGTTTTCTTCGCGGTAAATCTCCAGTTCTTTGCGGATTCCGCGCAGGTATATGCGGTACTTCTCCTGATCCAACTCTTCCACAAACGGACAACCCATCAGCTTTCGGTTGATGGTATCTTTGAAGGAAGCCAGATGGGGTGCGATCTCGGAAAGGAAAAAATCATACGCTTTTGATTTTTCTTCATCGGCAGTATCGATGGTCATGCGAATGTAACGCCAGCCCTGATCGTCAAACAATACAGCATCGATTTCGCTCACATCCAACATTAAGCGGTGTAAATCGGAAACCGAATGCAGGTCTCTGTTACACAACTCGGTTAAATAGGGCTCAAGGGCAGACCAGTCTGTTACCTCAAAGTCATCCGGTAAAAACCGCCTCGGTGGTTTGGTCGGGATACTGGAGATCGTGTTCATATTTATGTGTGTTTGTTGTCTGTTTTCTCTTCCTCGGAAGCAATGGGCTCGTTGGCTTCATCCGTCGTTGCTTCTAGAATTTCCGCATCGGCTACAGCCGACTCTTCTTCTTCGGGTGTAGCCGTTTCACTCCATTTCAGCCTACCTACAACATGCAACTGATTATACCACGTCAGCAGCTTTTTTATGTCGGAAGTATACACCCGTTTTTCATCAAAGTTCGGAAGAATTTCGGACATGTAGTTTCTCAGGTCTGTTGAAGAAGAGGTTTTAGGGTGGATGGCCGGGCCACCCTTTTCTTTGTCCCAGATGTTTTGGTATACCTCACGCAAAGAGACTTCATCATCCACGGTATAGATGCTAATATCATCCAACTTACTGATGCGATGTTTTGCATAAGCAGGGATGCGTTTGCCATCCTGGATGGAGGCTACAATTATGCCGTTCTTGGTTTGAGCAACAATTTCGTACAACCCGGGCTTACCCGAGATGGATATAATATCGGAAAGATCCATAGATTCATTCTTTTTCAGGAGTGCTAAAGTAATAAATCCGAGGCAGATTATTAAGAGAGCGGAATGACTAAAGACGCAATACGCGGAAAGTAACCTGGTTATAACCCATCCCAAGGCGTAAAAAATAAAGGCCCGGGGCCAGATCGTTCACCTGAAATGAAGTGCTGGTGCCCGGCTTACTCCGAAGGTCCCGTTGGTATACTTTCTGGCCCAGGTTATTGATCAGTAGCATATTTTTATATGCGGAACATCCTTTTTCGCAGTAGATGCGAATTTCGTTTTTGAATGGGTTGGGCCAAACGGACACTCCTTCGGGCCACCCCTCCGAAAAGCCCGAAAGCAAGAACAGAAAGGAATCTGACCTGGCTGTACAACCCGCTGCATTGGTAACTTCCACGCTGTACCATCCGGACGAAGAAGGGATATAAAAACCGTTGTTTGCACCGGCAATTGCCGTATCACGGATATACCATTGGCACCCCTCTTCCGTGCTGGAGTAAAGGGTATCGTTCATTTGGGTAACGATAGGCACTTCAGGTCGCGGGTGCATTTGTGTGGTGTAATGAACGGAATTTCCGGAACAACCCGCTGCATCTACCAACGCCACGGAAATGGTGTCGGAAACGGATACATAGACGGACGAAGTGGTATCGCCGGTTGACCACAAATAACTCGCATAACCCGCCGGAGCTTCAAAACCTACACCGTCTCCTTCACAAAAAATCGTATCGCCCAGTATGGTTAGTTCGATGGTATACACGTTACTCAACAAAGTGGCAAACCCATCTGCTTTTCCCATGCCCCATTGGTTGTTGGGCACAGTGCCGGTATAACTATCGGTACGGGCCGTATGCATAATGGCTGCTTTTACCTCACTCCAACCGGCCGTAGGGCATTGCTCCAACATCAGCCCGGAAATTCCTGCCACTACGGGGGCAGCCATGGAAGTACCTCCGTTCCGTACGTGTAACCCAGAAGGCGCTACTTTATGAGGCTCATTGGCAATGAGCCAGGCCAATGAAAAATAAGTTCCGGAAGAAAGTTGCACCTGTCCGGTTGCCGCCACATCCGGTTTGACTATATTTTGACGTGTGGGCCCGTAACTGGAACCAAAGAAAATATCGTGCAATGTTCCTCCTACCGTTTGAAGGTTCCCATGGTAATCGGTGTATTGGGTACGGCCCACCCAGTTGCCTACGGAAATCACTTTTTCCGAACAATTCCAACTGCTTACTATACTCGAATGATGGTCGGGAAATTGGTAATGCACACCATCCGGAAATTCGGAGAGAGGAGGGATCGCCGTAACCATATCGGAGAAACCCAGCCAGGAAGCACTCCAGATGTCCACATGCCCGGTACCGGTGGTGATGAAACGAAATAAATGCGCACTGCTATCGGGATCGGCAGCCAGTACCTGTAGCAGGTAGCGGCCGTTGTTGTGTTCGCAGTAGATCAGAATGGGTGCGATCAGATCGCCGTTGCTATTTTTGATCGAATCGGTTACCAACATGCCATTGATGGCAGGGGGGCTGTAAAAATGGGTACTCCCCGAAAAACGGTTGTTCACCGGATCATCGGCACCGATGGCAAATTGCACATTTTCGAAATCGAGCGAATCGGCCCAAGCCTCTATAAACAGGGCATTGGAATAGCCTTGTAAACCATTACCCGATAAAAACCAGGTAAAGGAAGTATCGGGTGTAACATCGTATCCGAGATGAAAAGCCAACCCTCCGGCATTGCCGGCAGCCGCAACCATTACCCGGCCTTGTTTTGCATCCAATATGGAATCGATGAACAGGCCTGCGGCGTCTTTTGCATCGTGCGAACCGGCATACGTACCCACACTTGCATTGATTACCAGCGGCACATCGAGCGAATCGGCTAGGTTTACCAGATAATCAACTCCATCTGCCACGGTAGCCGTCCAGTTAACAGCACTAAAATCGCTTTCTACGATGGCCAACATGGAGCCCGGTGCAACCCCGGTGTACAACGTATCGCTGCCTCCGTTCGAGGCCGCACTTCCCATAACGGTTGAACCGTGGCCCGACTCGTCGATGTGGGCACAAACCCCGGCATCGATATCGGCGCTGTTCCAAACATTTCCGTAGCCATATTTGGCAGGAATGCGGGCAGGATCGGACGAATCGGTTTGATCCCAGATGCCTGCCACACGGGTTTTGCCCGTACTATCCAGAAAGTCGGGATGTAAAAATTCTCCTCCCGTATCGATAAACCCCAACAACACATTTTTACCTGTATAACCCTGCGAAAGAATGGAGTCGCCATGATGCGCCCGGATGATGCGATTGTTGATGCGCATGACATCGTTCAGCGGGGTGCCCTTGGCTTGTGAAAACTCCATGCGTTCCACAAAAGGCAAGGAAGCAAGATTTTCGATCTGATCTGCCGGAAGGGAAAGGAATGCGGTGGATCTGTGGTGGTATTTCCAGACCCCCTTTTTTTGGCGTGTAAACTCCCAGATCAAGGCGATATCGCCTTCCACCATCAAAGCCGTCTGCGCTTTTCTGTTTTTTGCATGAAGCAGATAACTGTGCAGCGCAAGGTTCATTTTGGAAGGCTTCCGTTTTTGTGCTTGTAAGGAAGCAGAACACCCTGCGATTAAAAACAACAGCAAGATAAATATATACCGGCTTTTTTTCATATCGAACTCCAGATCAACGCTTTGTTTATTACAAGTGCAGACTTGGCTTTGGAAAAAAAATCATCCAAAAGCGGGAATATCCGGAATGAAATTCCAGCTTTCGTTGGCATGGTCCATCTTACAACAATAATGTTCCATGCCATTGGTAACCACCAAATACGCTACTTGCAGTGCCATATTGTACCGGGCGATCTGATCAAATACAGCCTGGTTGATTTTAACGTCCGAAGCTTTGCACTCCACAATAAGCCAGGGCACACCCATCCGGGTATGAATAACCAAATCACTCCGTTTTTGCATCCCGTTTAATTTGAAACCCATTTCTACCGCAATAAGCGAAGCGGGTACCCGCTTCTTCCGGATCAGATAATGCACAAAGTGCTGCCGTACCCATTCTTCCGGAGAAAGGACCACAAAACGTTTACGAGTGGGATCCCATATT
Source organism: uncultured Flavobacteriales bacterium (assembly GCA_938010565.1). Lineage (GTDB taxonomy): Bacteria > Bacteroidota > Bacteroidia > Flavobacteriales_D > CALLUQ01 > CALLUQ01. Next base: position 18,040 of record CALLUQ010000126.1, on the reverse strand, counting down.
TGTTTTCTATCTCCCTCCATTCTAACTTTGACAGGCATTTCCGGGAGGTTCAGACGTGGCATTTGTAAGGTACTCATGGTACTGCGAAGATAGCAAGCTTTCCGCGACTGTTTCATCATAAAACAGAACCCATGAAAACAAAAAAAGAGATCGTTGATAATTGGTTGCCTCGCTATACCGGTACGGAACCGGAAGATTTCGGAGATTATATTCTGCTAACAAATTTTAACAACTATGTTCGCCTGTTTGCCGAGATCCATCGTGTGCCCATCAAAGGCCTCGATAAAGCGATGCCCAATGCTACGGCAGGCCTCATTACCATGATCAATTTTGGCATGGGCAGTGCCAACGCTGCTACGGTTATGGATCTGCTCAGCAGTATAAAACCCAAGGCAGTGCTTTTTTTAGGAAAATGCGGTGGCCTGAAACGAAAAAACAAACTGGGCGATATGGTGCTGCCGATCGCAGCCATTCGTGGCGATGGGACCTCCGACGATTATTTCCCGCCCGAAGTGCCGGCTTTGCCTTCTTTTAACTTGCAACGGGCCATTTCCCATACGGTACGGGAATATGGGCTGGATTATTGGACCGGAACCGTTTATACCACGAACCGCCGTGTTTGGGAACACGATGAAATGTTCAAAATGTACCTGCGAAAAATAAGAGCTATGGCCATCGATATGGAAACGGCCACCCTTTTCACTACTGCATTTTCCAATTCCATTCCGGTAGGTGCTTTGTTACTGGTTTCCGACCAGCCCATGATCCCGGAAGGGGTAAAAACGGATGAAAGCGATAAGCTGGTCAGTAAAAAATTCCTCCGAAAACACATTCGGATCGGCATCGATTCTTTGAACGAAATATCCAATAACGGAAAAACCGTCAGACACTTGCGCTTTGAATAAAAATTTTGCTTTCCCGTTCCTTTTTGCATTCACTACATTTACCTTCACATTCCATTTTTCACCCTCATGGCCGGCGCAATGAAATATGAAGAGATCATGCGTGATCTCAAAAATAAGAAATACCACCCGGTATATCTGCTCATGGGCGAAGAGCCTTATTTTATCGATAAAGTTACCAACTACATCGCAAAAAATGTGTTGAGCGCCGATGAAAAAGAATTCAACCAAACCGTGGTGTATGGCAACGATACGGAAATACATGCGTTGATGGGTATGGCCAGGCGTTTTCCTTTGATGGCCAACCACCAGGTGGTCATCGTAAAGGAAGCTCAGAAACTGAAAAAGATCGAGGAGTTGCAGGGATATGTTGAAAACCCTTTGAGCAGCACCTTGCTGGTGATGGCCCACAAGTACAAAACCATCGATAAACGAAAGGCATTTTATAAATCGATTGCCAAACATGCCGTGGTTTTTAATTCCGACAAATTGCGGGATTACAAGGTCCCGGATTGGATCCGTTCGTATGTAAAAGGCCTGGGGTTTCAAATCGATGTGCCCACCTGCCAGATGCTAAGCGAATACCTCGGAAACGATCTTGGAAAAATTGCCAATGAGATGGACAAACTCGCACTGATTCTTCCGGCCGGAAGCGAGGTCAGCCGCGAAGTCATTCAGAGCAACATCGGCATCAGCAAGGATTATAATATCTTTGAATTGCAGCATGCTCTGGCAAAAAGAGATCTGCTGAAAGCCAACCGGATGGTCAATTATTTCGCAGCAGATCCTAAAAACCATCCTTTGCCGGTCGTTTTATCGGGGTTGTACAACTACTTTAGTAAGATAATGCTGTACCATTATCTGCCCGATAAAAACGAAAAAAGTGTGGCCGCCGAATTGCGGGTGCATCCGTTTTTTGTGAAAGACTATCAAATGGCTGCCCGGCTTTACAAAGCAGGAAAAGTAGCGCGGATCATCAGTGATTTACGGGAATACGATTTAAAGTCCAAAGGCGTAAATAACCTCAGTGCAAACAGCGGCCAACTGCTGAAAGAACTCGTCTGGAAAATTCTTCACTGAGCGAGAACAGGTTTTGTATGGGCTGAAGTTCGAATGCCATAAACCACCTTTCGCACCGCAAAAACAAACCGTTGTTTGTAAATCCGGCACCGTTTTTCAGTGTACGTTCCGCTCCGGTAGGTTGTAGCCCTTCAAATGGGTCGGTTAATAATGGCACAAACGGCCTGCAAAGCGCTTTGTTGATTATTATTATTACTTTCAACTCCTCATAATCTAAAAAAGCATGCGTGAGTTACGGTACATTGGTCTTTTACTGATCGTTTTCACCTCCTTAAGCATAGATGCTTCGGCACAAGCGGGCACCATTCGGGGTTTTGTATACCATGCAAGTAACTCCGAAACCATGCCTTACGTGAGCATATACATCGACAAGGATGTGAAGTTTGGTGCCACCACCGATAACAACGGTTATTTCACCATCTCAGGCGTACCTATTGGGAGTTACACACTATTTGCCAAGAGTTTAGGTTTTGAAACGGTTGCCGTTCCGGTAGAAATCACCCGAAAGGGGCAAATTGTTTCTAAAAAACTCAGCATGTCCGAAACATCTATCTCCACACAAACGGTAGAGATAACGGATACACGTCCGCAGGTAACCGATGTTTCGGTATCCGAAATTACCGCCACGCCCACCATTATGGGATATGTCCCTACGGTGGGGGGCGAAGCCGATATTGCTACTTACATGCAAACCTTACCGGGTGTAGTTTTTACCGGAGACCAGGGCGGGCAGCTGTACATTCGGGGCGGATCGCCCATACAAAATAAAGTATTGCTCGACGGAATGGTGATTTATAACCCTTTTCACTCCATTGGTTTTTTCTCTGTTTTCGATACCGATATCATTCGCGAGGCCGACATTTACACCGGTGGTTTTAATGCCGAATACGGCAGCCGTATTTCGAGTGTAATGGATATTACCACCCGCGACGGAAACAAAAAGGAGCACGAAGGCCGAACATCTGTCAGCCCGTTTATGGCCAAATTGAGCCTGGAAGGTCCGTTGAAAAAAGACCAGGGAACAGGCGCTTCTATCTCTTACCTTTTTTCCGGAAAAACCTCTTACCTTGAACAAACCTCGAAAGTACTATACACTCCGGTTGAAGGCATTGACTCTCTTGGGTTGCCTTTCAACTTTACGGATGTGTATGGAAAAATATCTTTTCACGGAGGCAACGGATCCAAATTCAACATTTTTGGGTTCAATTACAACGACCGTGTAAAATACCAGGCCGTTCAGGATTTTCGTTGGGACTCATGGGGGATCGGAAGTAATTTTATTCTTGTACCGGGCAATTCGCCGCTTTTAATGATGGGTAATTTCTCCATTTCCGAATACGGCATTTCGCTGGAAGAGCAAGTCAACAACGATACAGATGCTTCCTTGCCCCGTTCCAGTAAAATTAACGGTTTCAGTTTTGGCCTTGGTTTCAAGTACTACATTGGCAAAGATGAGCTGAAATATGGTTTTGATGTAAACGGATACGCTACAAAATTTGCCTTTTATAATGCCGTAAGACGTGAGATCTCACAAAATGAAAACACCACCGAATTGGGAGGGTTCTTTTCTTACATCATGAAGAAAAGGCTGTTTTTGCTCGAACCTGGCTTTCGCATCCAATACTATTCTTCGGTGGATGTCATTTCGCCCGAACCCCGTTTGGGATTAAAGTACATGGCCACCGATCGGTTGCGTTTCAAAGCTGCCGGTGGCATGTATTCGCAAAACCTCATCAGTGCCAACTCCGACCGCGATATCGTCAACCTCTTTTATGGTTTTCTTTCCGGTCCTAATAACCTTCAGGATGAATTTCTTACCGAAAATGGAACCGAAATACCCGTTACCCACTCGCTGCAAAAAGCCAACCACGCCATTTTCGGGTTTGAGTTTGACCTTACGGACGAAATTGAGATCAACATAGAAACATATAAGAAATGGTTTACCCAACTCACCAACATGAACCGGAACAAAATTTTCGACGATAACGCGGCCAATCATGCGCGACCGGATGTTCTGAAAAAAGATTTCATTGTTGAAACGGGCGATGCACAAGGAATAGATATCGTGTTGAAATACCAGAAAGACCACCGATATTTTTGGGCCGTATACTCCCTGGGTAAGGTAAACCGTTGGGATGGTTTGATGCGCTATTCCCCGGTATTCGACCGTCGGCACAACATCAATCTGGTCGCTTCGTATGCCTTCGGAAAGTCGAAAGAAAAAGACAAAACGGGCCAACCCAAAGAAGGCGTTTACAAAGTAACCGCCCGTTGGAATCTGGGATCCGGCCTCCCCTTTACCCAAACACAAGGCCATTTTGAGTTGCAGAATTTTCAGGACGGCATCAGCACCGACTACACCACCAACAATGGCGAATTGGGCACCATTTACGGCGAACTAAACGGCGGACGCCTTCCTTATTACCACCGCCTGGATGTTGACATTCATCGCACCTGGACGTTTAAGAAAACCCAACTGGATGCCCACTTCGGCATTACCAATGTTTACAACCGTAAAAACATCTTTTATGTCAACCGGATCACCCGGGAACGGGTAGACCAGTTGCCTGTTCTCCCAAGTGTGGGTGTAGGTTTCTCGTGGTAACCTCTTCTCTCGTGCAGGTTTATGGTTTATGCACCTCCGAAGTAAGGTACAATCAGGTCATCCAAAACGTTCCGGCAAAGCCTTACAGGGGTATGGAGAAAAAATAGCCTTTTCAGGCATTATCAAACCGAAAAAGCAATCCGGTACCATTTTATTCATAACTTTGATTCCCGTAGTGATCGTTTAACTCAAAACCCTCTCCATGTCAGCTACGGCCAAGTATATTTTTGTAACCGGTGGGGTTACATCTTCCCTCGGAAAAGGCATTATTTCAGCCTCCCTTGCCAAGTTGCTTCAAGCACGGGGGTATTCGGTTACCATTCAAAAGCTCGACCCATACATCAATGTGGATCCGGGTACGCTCAATCCTTATGAGCATGGCGAGTGTTATGTAACGGACGATGGTGCTGAAACGGATCTGGATCTGGGACATTACGAACGGTACCTTAACATTCCGACCTCACAAGCAAACAACGTTACCACAGGCCGCATTTATCAAGCTGTGATCGATAAAGAACGCCGGGGCGAATACCTGGGAAAAACCGTTCAAGTCATTCCGCACATTACAGATGAGATCAAGGAACGCATCCAGATTTTAGGCAAAAGCGGAAATTTTGATTTTGTAATTACCGAGATCGGTGGTACCGTAGGCGATATCGAATCGCTGCCCTATATCGAATCCGTGCGCCAGCTGCATTGGGAATTGGGCAACAACTGTATGGTGATCCACCTTACGCTCATCCCCTACCTCAACGCTGCTGGCGAATTGAAAACAAAACCCACGCAACACTCCGTAAAAGCATTGCTGGAGCTTGGTTTGCAACCGGATGTACTGGTTTGTCGTACCGAACATCAACTGAACCAAGGCATTCGCAACAAGATCGCCAAGTTTTGCAATGTTGCCTCCAATGCAGTTATTGAATCGATCGATGCGGATACCATTTACGATGTGCCTCTTCTGATGCTTGGAGAGCAATTGGATAAAGTGGTACTCAATAAATTAAATTTGCCCGGTGGACCGGAACCTGAGCTCACCCTTTGGCGCAATTTCCTCCGGAAGTTTAAAAACCCAAGATCGACCGTACGTATTGCTTTGGTTGGGAAGTACATTGAACTGAAAGATTCCTATAAGTCGATTGTAGAAGCTTTTAACCACGCCGGAGTTTCCAGCGAGGTAAAAATCGATCTCAAATGGATCCATTCCGAAAAGATCAACGAACACAACGCCAACGAGTTGTTGGGCAATGTTGCCGGTATTCTTGTTGCACCGGGGTTTGGGTCCAGAGGCATCGAAGGTAAATTATCTGCCATTCAATATGCCCGCGAAAACAAAATCCCCTTTTTAGGCATTTGTTTAGGCATGCAGTGTGCCGTAATTGAGTTTTCCCGCAACGTACTTGGTCTTGAAGATGCCCATTCCACCGAAATCAATCCCGATACGCCTCATCCGGTTATCGATCTGATGAATATCCAGAAAAAAGTGACCCATAAAGGCGGTACCATGCGTTTGGGTGCTTATCCCTGCAACCTGATGAAAGGCACCATGGCGCATTCCATCTACAACGACGAACACATTTCAGAGCGCCACCGGCATCGCTACGAATACAACAACGAGTACCTCCCCGATTTTGAAAAAGCGGGCATGCTTGCTTCGGGGCTAAACCCGGATTCCGGTTTGGTTGAAATCGTTGAAATTCCGGATCATCCGTGGTTTATCGGCGTACAATTTCATCCGGAGTATAAAAGCACCGTGGTGAGCCCTCACCCGCTTTTTGTGCACTTTGTAAAAGCAACCGTAAAAGTAACCGAGCCGGTAAGATAACTCTCCTTTTTTCTTTTTCAATCCTCTGCTTTTCAGCAAACTACTGCAAAAGGCAGTGCATATTGCAAAATCTTACTGCTCTTCAACCGTCTTCGATAGAGAATTGGTATCTTTGCCCGTTCAAATTCATCCCTCTATGGATAAGAATACGCTTACCGGGTTGGTATTGATTGCCGCCATTCTGATTGGTTTTTCCATTTTTAACACCCCATCGGAAACCGAATTCCGGAGCCAACAAATCAGAGACAGCATTGCGAAAGCGGAGTATTTCAACCGCCAACAACAACAGATTGCGAATCAGGCGGAAAAAGATTCGCTCAACAGGCTTATTCGAATGCGGGAAGACTCAATAGCTACCGCAGACGCTCTTTATCTCGAAGAACTCCGCCAAACCGATCCGTGGATGGCAGATTCCCTTGCAACGGTTAAAGCAGCGGAAAAAAGGCAACGTGCCAAAGCCAAATCCTTAGCACGCAACAGCAAATACGGTTCATTTGCAATGGCTGCGGAAGGGGAAGATCAAGACTACATACTGGAAAATGAAAAGATGAAAGTGGTGCTTTCCGGCAAAGGCGGAAGGGTCACTTCGGTAGCGATCAAAGGCTATAAAAAGTATGATTCTTACGAAGACTCTACGCTTAATCTGATGGATAAGGCCACTTCCGGTTTTGGTTTGTACTTTACCGAAAATGGCCAACGTTACAACACCAATAATTTGTATTGGGAAACCAAAGACAAAGGGTTTGAAGTAACAGGCAACGACAGCAGTTCGATCACTTTCCGTTTGTATGCCAACAACCCCTCTCAATATCTGGAGTATACGTATGGCCTGGCCGGAAACTCTTATCATTTGCATTTTGATGTGAAAGCAGTAGGCTTGTCTCATTTGTTTGACCCGAGCCATCCAAAGTTTCGCCTGGACTGGAAAATTCTGGCACCTGCCAAAGAGAAAAGTGTGGAGGCCGAGCGGCGAACAACCACCGTAATGTTCAAAAGCTTTGAAGAAAAACGCGACTACCTCTATGAAACCGGTACCGATTCGATGGCGCTGGAGCATGCTGCTTATTGGGTAGATTTCAAACAAAATTTCTTCTCGGCATTCATCGTCAACGAAAAAGGTTTTTTACCCAACGAATCCATGGTTAAGCGGGAACACCTGACCGGCAATGCGTACACCTGTGGCCTCAAAGCAGATCTGGTTTTTGAAGCACACGAAGGCGGAGCAAACCCATCGGCTCGCCTTGAATTTATGTTTGCTCCCAACCACTTTCAAACGCTACAGCGCTACAACCGTGATTATGAGCAGGTGATCGATCTGGGCTGGGGCATTTTCGGATGGGTCAATCAATACCTGGTGATAAAGGTTTTTAACTGGCTGGAAGGCACCGGAATGTCGTATGGGATCATCATCCTTATCCTAACCCTTCTCATCAAATCCATTTTGCTTCCGATTACTTATCGCACCTACAAGTCGAGTGCAAAAATGCGGGTATTAAAACCCGAAATGGAAGCCCTCACGAAAAAATATCCGGATAAGAAGGATGCCATGAAGAAGCAACAGGAGCAAATGGCGCTGTACCGGAAAACCGGGGTAAACCCGCTGGCAGGTTGTGTACCAATGCTCATCCAGATGCCCATTCTTTACGCCATGTTCCGGTTTTTTCCGTCTTCAATTGAGTTGAGGCAGGAGGGTTTTCTCTGGGCAGATGATCTTTCGGCTTATGATTCCATTTTAGACCTTGGGTTTAATATCCCGTTTTACGGAGCCCACATCAGTTTGTTTACTTTGCTAATGGCCGGTTCAACGATCTTATATACTCGCATGAATAGCGGACAAATGACAATGGGCGCTCAGCCAGGCATGCCCAACATGAAAGTGATGATGTACCTCTTTCCGGTGATGATGTTATTCTTTTTCAACTCTTACAGTTCCGGCCTGAGTTATTACTACTTTCTTGCCAATATGATCTCCATCGGTCAGATGTGGTTGGTAAAAAATTACTTTATCAATGAAGGGAAGATCCGCGAGAAAATCGAAGAGAACAAAAAACGTCCCAAAAAAAAATCGAAGTTCCAGGAGCGGCTGGAAGAGGTACAACGCCAGCAACGCGAGAAAACAAAGCGTAAATAAATTGCGGCCCGGAATTTGCTTTTGCCCTCTGAATTCCAGCTTATGAAACGTACTTTCTTTCTTTTTGCGTTTATGGTTGCCAGTGTAGCCATGCTCCAGGGCTGTAAAGGAGTTAAAAAGACGCACAACGGTTTTCGGAAAGATCCTTACGCCAACTTCGCCAACGCCATTCCCGGCGATACCCTCTTTGCTTCCATTGAAAGGCAACCTTGTTTTGGCACTTGCCCGATTTACAAGATCAGGGTGTTTAAAAGCGGGTATGTCGTATACGATGCCGTTAAATGGGTTGCTGAGGAAGGCACATTCCATACCACGATCGGCCCGGATAAAATGCAGGAGATCTATGATAAAGCGAAAGCATCGGGTTATTTTGAGATGAACGATGCCTACAACAACAAAATGTTGACCGATCTGCCTGTCGTTATCACTTCCGTTCATGCATACCAACAAAACAAACGCATCAAAAACCGGTATCAGGCTCCAGCCAAGCTTAAGGAATACGAAGCATGGTTGGATGATTTTTTTGCAGGTATGGATTGGAAACCACTTTCTGCCAACGACCGGTAGGCCGGAACAGCAAGATCAGAACATGCATTTAAAGTAGCATGGCCGGCAGGTAAGTTTTCGGTAAAGTACGCCCTTCTTTTACGCGGTAAAAGGGATGAGGCTGGCTTTATACTTCTAAGACACTCGTAATTCGTATATTAGTTCAATAGAAATGTTATGGGTTACGAATCATATTTTGGCTATATCGAAAAATTAGGTGGTAACGGCTGGTTAAAAGTAAAATTAAATAATACGCTTATCTGGCCATTACCTGAGTTCTTAAAAGTTCATGTAATTAAATCGGGAAGCAGGGAAGAATGTGAAATATTGGAAGGCCGTTTCAGAGGTAAAAAAGCATCGGTGAAAAAAAAGGGATGGACATGGAGTGATTGGGATGGTTCTTTTTTTGAAAGCGATATTCGCCAGGGGCCATCCGTACAGAGGTTCCGCTAAGGTGAAATTTTACACAAAACCCGAAAAATTGGAAATTGTTGGGCTGGGAGAGTTTGACGCTTTTACAAAAGATGATAACCCTCCTCCGACAGGGCTCCATGATATTGAAATTCCTTACGAGCCTCACCCCAAAGGCCATGCCTACATCGGACAGGCAAGATATGCAAAAACATGGTTTAGGATCGGACATTCCGGAGATCGGTTCCTGCATTGTGGGCAAGGTTCTTTGGGCTGTATTACCGTTAGGGATATTTATAAATGGGATCAGATCTATAAGCACCTGATCATATCAAGGAAAGGAGTTAACAGTATAGGGATCGTTGAAGTTCTTAACCGATGAAAAAAAGAATACTTTATATCGTTATCCTCTTTTCATTTTCTTGCACACCGGAAAGGTATGTGGATGAAACATGTGTTGGAAATAAAGCATTAACTCAGGTCGGAAATCTGAATATAGGCGACACTTTACCCGGTTTTACAGGGTATACCTCCAAAGGCACCCGTTTTTCCTTAAAAGAATCAAATAAAGACAAGGTGTACATTTTTTTCAAAACAAAAGAAAACCCCCTCGGCTTTTGCATAAACGATGAAATAGTAAATGAAGAGATCAACAAAATGGTTCAAAAACGTAGTGTTGACTTATTGGTTGGGCTGGATTTGAAGATCGCAGGTTTTTATGGGCTGAATATTCAGAATGGTAAAATAGAAAAAAGTGTTTTATTCATCGCTGATAAGAATAAGGCAATTGAAAAAATATACGAAGATATTTGTGAAAAAGATATTGTACACTTTTTAAATGAAGAAAAAACGTTGTAACGGCCCTAAACGTTTGTGATTAACATAATCAACGGTATAAACAAAGAAGGTAAGGATTGGGCTCCGGTTAAGAAGATAATAAGGTTGATAAACCGACAAAGGCAGACGGAATGGAATATGCCATTACAAAAACAAAGATGACCTCTGCATTTTTGAGACGAAACCGGAATTTTCCGGCCGGAAAGCGTAAAACTATTGTTTCTTTACAATAAAGTTTCGGGCAATGCGGGTTTCTTTGTCCTCATGAAGCCGGAGTTCAACTTCTTCCGTACCGGCCTTGAATTCCTTTGCTTTGGTGCGTAATTCATAGCTTGCATTTCCGGGCAGCTTTACCTCGTAAACTCCTTGTGCATTGGTTTTTACTTCCGAAAGAAGGCGTTTTGTCTTTTTATCAAACACCTGAATGGTACACTGTACAGGTTGTCCGTCCTCATGAGATACGGAGCCTGTAACCCAACCGTGGGTGCGGTACACCATTTCTGCTTTAAGAACCGGATACTTTACAAGGTCGGCCGTATAGATATCGGTTTCTCCGTAACCGTTGTTGCGGTTGGATGCAAAATATCCCATCGTTCCATCACCGGTAATTTTGAAATGGGTATCATCGGCAGTGGTGTTAATGGGAAAACCGAGGTTGACAGGTTGGGTCCATGCTCCATCTACTAACTCGCTTTTAAAAATGTCGTATCCTCCCATGCCATCGTGTCCTTTAGAACCAAAAAAGATGATTTTTCCGCCCGGGTGTACAAATACAAAATTCTCATCTTCCGAAGAATTCACCAATGGTCCGAGGTTCACAGGTTCGCCCCACTCACGGCGGCTGATCTTCTCTACCTTATAAATATCGGCACGGCCCTGACCACCCGGGCGCTCACTTACGAAAAACATCGTTTTGCCATCGCCTGTTATAGAGGCAGATCCTTCGTAATAAGTGGTATTGATGGTTTTGCCGAGTTTTTTGGGTTTGCCCCATTTCCCCGAACTGGATTTACGGGTATACGTGATATCCGTACTTTTGGTGTATTTATAGATGTTCTGCGACATATAAAGGTATTCTCCATCCATGGTGATGGCATTGACAGCATCCCAGTCGTCGGTATTCACTTTTTCAACTTGTTCGGGTGTACTCCATGTTTGGGCAGTTTCATCCCAATCCGATCTGTAAATGTCTTCATAATATTTAAAATCAAAACTGCTTTTTCGGCCTCCTTTACCATCCGGACGACGGCCTGTGAAATAAATGGATCTTCCATCGGGAGCAAGCGTAGGGTGGTACTCCGGATACCTTGAGTTGATGCTTTTACCCATGCTTTTTATGGTAACATCGACCGGTTTTTCCATCAGCATTCCGGCTGTTTTTACCTGCTCGATATAGCGTACCACCTGAAATTCTTCTATCTTTTTTTTGTTCCCTTCCAGAGCGGCCAAAAACTTCTCATAATGCTTTAAAGAAAGATCTAGCTCCTCCAAACGGTGGTAGATCAGCCCGTATATGTAGTCCATTTCTTTGTGTGCAGCCGAATCGATCCGGTTGGCTTTTTTTAAGCTCTCCAGCCCCCTTTTAAAGTTTCCCAATTGATGATGGCATTCTGCTATGCGAAAATGGACCACCGCATTTTTTTTATGGTTGATCAAGATATGGCGATAGAGTAGTAAAGCTCCACGTGCATCTCCCTCTAAAAACCGGGCTCTTGCATTGGCCATGGCTACCTGAAGTTTCCCTTTGCTTATCAGCCCTTTGGTGGTATCTGTTGCGAAGGGCTCAAAAGCCATTGCAACGCAACAGAATAAGACCAATCCTAAAGAGAGAAAACTCTTAATTAGCTTGTTTTGTGTCGTTGTTTTCATAGGTGAAGCCAGTATTCTCAAATATACATTATTCATCGTTCAGCAAAACCTTTCATGATTCTGCCTCAGGGTTCGTTGTTAAAGAGGATGAGCGGGGTGTTTCTGCTCTACTCCCGGTTGGGTTGGCATACGGATTGGTACTCAGATCTACCCGTTTATGGACCGATCTGGTTGCAGCCACCACACAAATAACAGGGGCAAATATTACACCAATGTTCACATCCAGATTCTTCAAAGTCGGATGATCCGTAAACCAACCAAAGTCAAGGTGCAGAAGAAAAAGGGCAGAATAAACCAATCCGATGGCTACGGCCAACCCCATATGGTGACGAATGAAACGCTTGCTTTCTTCCATGCTTAAGCGCCTTCTTTCCAGGGAGTAATCCAACATGGAGAACCCGTAAAAGTAAAACCCGATCACAAAACTATAATAGGGGTACAATGGTTTTAGCGAACCAAAAATGAGCGCAATAAACATGAACAACAACAACAACCCGGCTTCCCACAAAAAGTTGGTGCCTGCAATTTTCAAACTACGCTTAATATCGTTCAGAAACTGGCGGAGGTTGAACTTATATTTTGTTCCTGCAATCAGGTATTCGGTACGTTCGGAAGCTTTGGCCAGCACAGGCGGTAAAAGGACCAGCACAATGTATTTATTCAATTTCAGCAGCATGATCAGTAAAACAAGTCGGGCAAACCATTTGCCAACTTCCCAGGTGAGCGACAGTACATCACCGCGTGCAGCATCCGGGATCTGATGATCAAGGGCATCTTGCGACACATAAAACCCGAGCCAGATACAAACCCCTGCTACCAAAGCCGAATACAGGAAATAAGGCCACAACCGGTTCTTAAAAATAAATTCAACGGAATAAAAACACATTCCCAAGCCAGTGATCAGATCTTTAAAAAACCGGGCCAATACCATGCGTTGTTTATAAGGAGTTGAAAGGAGGTGGAGTGGTACCTTTCGGAGCAGCCGGAGGTTTCGGGTACGGCTTGTTTCCGGCCTGGTCCTGAGGATTGGTTCCGGGCCCTTGTTGCCGAAACCGGTTGGGATTGATGGCATGCGGATTGTTTTCCAACCCTTCGAGTTGGTGTATGGCAAGTGTAGCCGCTACACAAGCCAGAACAGGTGCAAACATTAAACTCACCGGTCCGGCCAACACCGCCAAAGGAAGCATCTCCAGAAAAGATCCAAAACCGGTAATGATGGAATACATCCAACCGTTCCCTATGGCCAAGCCTTTGTGTTTGCGCACATAACGTACACTTTCTCTTACGCTTAAACGCCTGCGTTCGTTTACATAATCCATCATGGAAAAGCCGATAAAATACCAACCCAGTACCCAAACGGGAATGGCCAGTAATTTTCCCAGCCCGGGCAAGGCCAAAGCCATTATCCATGCCAGAAAAATGAAGAAAAATTCGACGCACATGTTGCGGAGAGCCAAAAGAATACCCCGTTGGGTGTCCTTTACAAGCTGTTTCCAGCTGAAGGCATAGTCGTTGCCGGTAAGCACGTTTTCAACTTTTTCGGAAAGCCATGCCAGAATGGGAGATAAAAGAATAAGCGTGAGGTACTTCGCTAACCAGGCTCCAAAAACACTCAGGCTCAATTTTATCGTTAGTCTTAATCCCCAGCTCAATCCTCCTCCTATTTTAGCCCAAAGCCAACTGTACCAAGGTAGATTTTCGGCCGGTTGAGCTTCCGGGCAACCGATCCATCCGCAAATATAATTCACGATCACATCGGCTATGGAGTCTGCAAGTTCCCAACTCAGCCAGAAGAGTATACACCAGATAATGAGTGGGAAAAGAAAGAAATACCAAAGCCCGTTCCTGAATATGAAATTCCAGGCTTTTCCATAACTGCCGAAACCAAGTTTGAGGTCTTTTAAAAACATTTTTTTCGGGTTCTGTTGCTGAATTTACAAAATGAAGACCAGCCTACGAAAAAGCATCGAAAAACTTTTGTGAAATAACCGCTTACCCCCTTCCTAATTTTCTAACTTTGAGGCTTAATTCATGTTCGATGGAATTGAATCCGCTTACCGCCATTTCGCCCATTGACGGGCGATATCGCAGAACCACCGGAGTACTTGCCCGATACTTTTCAGAAGCAGCCCTGATCCGATACCGCATCATCACCGAAGTGGAATATTTTATTGCCCTCTGCGAATTGCCTTTGCCCCAGTTGGCCGACTTTGATAAAAAGCAATACCATGAGTTGCGTAAACTTTATACCGAATTTGACCTTGAAGCGGCCTTGCGCATCAAAGAAATTGAAAACGTTACCAACCACGATGTAAAAGCGGTGGAGTACCTGATCAAAGAAAAATTCGATGCACTTGGGCTTCAGGATTCGAAAGAGTTTATCCATTTTGGGCTCACCAGTCAGGACATCAATAATACGGCCATCCCCAATTCGATCAAAGATGCCGTAATACAGGTTTGTTTGCCGACGTTGGAAAAAGTGTTGGCTAAACTCCTTTCTTTAGCGCAACAATGGAAAGAGGTGCCTATGTTGGCACGTACGCATGGCCAGCCGGCTTCTCCTACCCGTTTGGGCAAAGAAGTGTATGTATTTGCGGAACGGCTTCAAAAACAGATCGACCAACTCAAAAGCATTCCTTTCTCTGCCAAGTTTGGCGGAGCCACCGGAAACTTCAATGCCCATTTTGTTGCCTATCCGGAGTACGATTGGATAACTTTTGGCAACCATCTGGTAAATGATGTGCTTGGGTTAAACCGTTCTCAAACCACCACCCAGATCGAACACTACGATAACCTGGCTTCGCTTTTTGATGCCTTTCGCCGCATCAACACCATTTTTGTGGATCTGAACCGTGATTTCTGGACCTATGTTTCCATGAATTATTTCAAACAGAAGATCAGAGAAGGAGAAATAGGATCTTCCGCTATGCCGCACAAGGTAAATCCGATCGATTTCGAAAATTCGGAAGGAAACCTCGGCATGGCCAATGCCATTTTTGGGCATTTATCGGAAAAACTGCCGGTATCCAGAATGCAACGCGATCTTACCGATTCTACCGTTCTCCGGAATGTGGGAGTGCCTTTGGGCCATTCCGTACTGGGGTATGATTCCTTGCTGAAAGGTTTGAATAAGCTCGAATTGTGCGAAGATGCATGTATGAACGATCTCAAAGCAAACTGGGCTGTAGTGGGAGAAGCGATCCAAACCATTTTACGCCGTGAAGGCTATCCCAATCCGTACGAAACGTTAAAAGCACTTACCCGCACCCACCATCAGGTAGATCAGGAGTTGATCTCAACATTTATTGACGGACTGGAGGTAAACGACACGATCAAAGCCGAATTAAAGGCCATTACGCCATGGAATTATACCGGGGTTGTGCTGCACTGAGGGTTTCGGTGAAAGGGAGCTGTCCTTTTTTCCTCCCATCACAACGTATTTAACTCAGCGCCATGAAAGTGAGTGGATTTACACTTGTAAGAAATGCCATGCTTTACGATTATCCGATCGTAGAGGCCATCCAATCTATTTTGCCATTGTGCGATGAAGTAGTGGTTGCGGTTGGAAAATCGGACGACGAAACGTTGGCATTGATCCAAAATATTCCTTCGGATAAAGTACGCATCATCGAAACCGTTTGGGACGACGCCTTGCGCAAAGGCGGAAAGGTGCTTGCGGCAGAAACCAATAAAGCCAAAGCGGCGATCAGTCCTGATGCCGATTGGGCATTTTACATCCAGGGCGACGAAATTCTCCACGAAAGTTTCATTCCCGTTATTCGCAGCGGAATGGAACAATGGCTCAACGATAAGCGTGTGGAAGGGTTGTTGTTTCACTACCGGCATTTTTACGGGTCGTATGATTTTATCGGGGATTCGCCCCGGTGGTATCCCAAAGAAGTACGCATCATCCGAAACGATACGGCCATTTACTCCTTTCGGGATGCACAAGGGTTCCGGAAAGCCAGCCGCCCGCTCCGGGTGAAACAACTGGCAGCTTTCATTTACCATTATGGCTGGGTAAAAGATCCCCGGCATCAACAAGCCAAGCAAAAAACCTTTAATAAGTTGTGGCACGACGACGATTGGGTGGATAAAAATGTGAGTAAACTGGATGAGTTCGATTACAGCAATGTGGATGCTTTGAAACGCTTCGATGGCACCCATCCGCAGGTGATGCAAAAACGAGTAGAACAAATGAACTGGAAATTTAGTTTCGACCCTGCTCTCCGTCGTTTACCCGCCAAACAACGCTTTAAGAAATGGGTGAAAGATAAAACCGGCTGGGCCATAGGCGAATACCAGAATTATCGCATTATTTAGTAGCGGGGGTATAGGCAAATTGGATTTGGGTGTTTTTTTCGGTTCTACGGAGCAGTTTTCCGGTTCCGTTGTACGCAAATTCTACGCGGTGGTGGTCGTCTTTTGCTTGGATCACATTGCCTTCGCCGTCGTAATCAAGGTATACTATGTTGTTGTCCAACGTCTTGATCCGGGTGGGTCTTCCCAGCCCATCGTACTGGTACAACACGGCGGTTTCCTGACTGCTTTCGGCGTTGAGTAACTGACCCTGGTCGTTGTAACCCCACCGGGTGGTTTCTCCGTTGGGTTGGGTTACTTTTTCCAACACGTTTTCGGCATTGTAGGCAAACGTGGTTTCGAGGCCGTTGGCGTCGGTTACTTTGCTCATAAGGTAAAGGTAACTATTTGAAGGTGTTGGCCATGCTTCCTACCGTATCTGTTTCAAGCGTCCGCTTGGAACACTATTTATGACAGCTCACTAGCCAAATGGTATTTTTTCAATCATTTGCTTGGAACGGCATAGCGATCATCTCACAAGCGAGACGCTTGCGAGAAAGTTGGGTAAATAAAACCAATGGAACCGCCATTGGGGCTCATAAGGTACAGGTAACTATTTGAAGGTATTGGCCATGCTTCCTACCGTATCTGTTTCAAGCGTCCGCTTGGAACACTATTTATGATCTCACTAGCCCAATGGTATTTTTTCAATCATTTGTTTGGAACGGCATAGCTATCATCTCACAAGCGAGACGCTTGCGAGAGAGTTGGGTATTTCCAGATCCAGACCGCATTTTTGGCCAGCACCGGCCGGTTGTTTTCGTAAATAAAACCGATGTTGCCGCCGTTGGGCCGGCGTATGGAAGTCTGGTTCCCATAATCGTCGTAGCCGTAGTAGGTATGTCCGCCGGCTTTGTCGGTATAGCGCATCACCCAACCGTCTATGTTATATTCCCAGTATTCGCTGTGGCCTAGCGGGTCGGTTACTTGGGTGATCTCGTCGTTTTTATAATGGTGGGTGGTGGTGTTGCCCTCAGCATCGGTAACGAGGGTTTTTCCTTTTTGGTAGGAAAAAGTTTCGGCGTAGTGTTTTCTTTTGTTGTGCCACCGGGCAATGCATTTGGGGTATGCTGTT
Organism: uncultured Flavobacteriales bacterium; assembly: GCA_938010565.1. Taxonomy (GTDB): domain Bacteria; phylum Bacteroidota; class Bacteroidia; order Flavobacteriales_D; family CALLUQ01; genus CALLUQ01. The sequence continues at coordinate 403 of CALLUQ010000126.1, read as the reverse complement.
TTGTTTTCATGTTCCCAGTGTTGGGTGTTTCCGTTGCGGTCGGTTCTGCGAGAAAGCAAACCGTGAGCATACAGGTAGTTGGTTTCCTGATCCATCGCATCGTAAACCACAGATAAATGGCCTTCCTCATCGTAGGCGTAACGCACCAGGGTTTTGTCGGGTTGGGTGTCGTGGATTTGTTTTACGGCTACGATGCGCTGCAAATCGTCTCTTTCAATGCGCAGGGTCCGGTTTCCGGAGTCGATAATGCGTTGTAATCTCCCGGAAGGGGTATAAAAAAATTGAATGCGAAAGCGGTGCCGGGTGATTTTAGTTAAACGGTAGCAATTTTCCGTGGTGCAAACTTGGATATAGTGGTAAAACAGGGCATTTTCATAATCTTCAATAAGCACTTTTCCGGGAT